>NZ_JNXR01000005.1:0-372003 GCF_000725475.1 Streptomyces durhamensis | reverse complement strand
CGACCGCGACGACAACCGCGGTGGTGGCTACGGCGACCGCGGCGGCGACCGCGGAGGCGACCGCGGAGGCTTCCGCCGTGACGACCGGCGCGACGACCGGCGTGACGACCGGGGCGAGCGCGGTGGGTTCCGCGGTCGCGACGACCGTGGTGGCCGTGGACCCCGTCGGGACGACCGCGGCGGTCGGCCCGGTGGCTTCCGGGGGCGTGACGACCGTCGGGACGACCGGCGCGACGACCGCCGGGGCGGTGGCCGCTTCCGCGACGAGCGTGACCGTGACCGGGAGCCGATCAAGCGGCTGCCGATCCCGGAGGACGTCACCGGCGACGAGATCGACAAGGACGTCCGGCAGGAGCTGCAGAGCCTGCCCAAGACGCTCGCCGAGGACGTCGCCAAGAACCTGGTGATGGTGGCCCGGCTCATCGACGAGGACCCCGAGGGCGCCTACGGCTACTCGAGGGTGGCCCTGCGTCTGGCGTCCCGCGTGGCCGCCGTACGCGAGGCCGCCGGGTTCGCGGCGTACGCGAGCCAGAAGTACTCCGAGGCACTCGCCGAGTTCCGGGCCGCGCGGCGGATGACCGGCGCCGTGGAGCTGTGGCCGGTGATGGCCGACTGCGAGCGTGGGCTCGGGCGGCCGGAGAAGGCGCTGGACATGGCCGGTGCCTCCGAGGTGCACAAGCTGGACAAGGCGGGTCAGGTCGAGATGCGGCTCGTCGCGGCCGGTGCCCGGCGTGACATGGGTCAGCTGGACGCCGCCATCGTGACCCTGCAGAGCCCGGAGCTGGCCTCCAACGCGGTCCAGCCGTGGACCGCGCGTCTGCGGTACGCCTACGCCGACGCCCTGCTGGCCGCCGGCCGGCAGGCCGAGGCGCGGGAGTGGTTCGCGAAGGCCGTCGAGGCCGACCGGGACGGCAGCACGGACGCCTCGGACCGGCTGGCTGAGCTGGACGGCGTGGAGTTCGTCGACGCCCTCGACGAGAGCGACAGCGACGCCGAGAGCGAGAGCGGCGGCGAGGCCGGGGACGAGCCCGAGAAGCCGTCGCAGGAGGACGGCGACGAGGACTGACGTCCCAGCCGGCCGACGGGTGGTCGGTGGGACGAGAAGAGGGCAGGCTCCCCGCGGAGCCTGCCCTCTTCGGCGTTCCGGGCGCTCGGGTCTCCGGCGCTCAGATCTCCAGGGCCCGCAGCACCAGCCCCGACGCGGGCTTGGGGCCGAACGACGTCGACTTGCGGGGCATCGTCACGCCTTGGCGGGCCAGGTCGCGTACGACCTCCTCGCGGACGGGGTGCATCAGGACGGCCGTACTGCCGTCGTGTTCCGCCTTGGCGACCGTCGCGGCCGTGTCGTGGATGTAGGCGATGTGGGCCGCGGAGTCCTCAGGGATGTGCCAGACGTGGTCGAGCAGTGTGGCGTGCAGGACCGTGGCGTCCAGGGAGCGCCAGGCCTGCGGGCGGTCGGCCGGGATCGTCCGGGCCAGCAGGTCCGGGTCGGGGTGGTCGAGCAGGTGGAAGGCGCCGTCGCCGGCCAGCAGGAAGGCGTTGCCCGAGCAGGAGGCGTCCGCGAGCGTCTCCAGCGCCTCGGTGAGCGGTACGTCGAGGTGCCGTACCCGGAACAGTCCTTCCACCGCCGCGAGCGCGTCCGCGACACGCAGGCCGTGCAGCAGACGGTGGATGGCGCGGACGCGCAACGGGTAGCGGGCGGTGTCGACGAGCAGGACCAGGCCGTGGTCCCAGGGGCTGGGGGAGGGGTGCTCCGCGCGCAGCCGGAGGTAGGTGGCCCAGCGGTGGTGGCCGTCGGCGATCAGGGCCTGCTGGCGGGCGAGCTCGGACTGGACGCGGGCCAGGTCGGCGGGGTCGGTGATGGACCAGAGGCGGTGGTGGAAGCCGTCCTCGGTGGTGGTGTCCAGCAGCGGGGGCTTCTCCGCCGTGCGCTCGACGACCTCGGCCGCCGTGCCGTCGCCGCGGTAGGTCAGCAGCAGCGGCTCCAGGTTCGCGCGCGTGGCCCGCATCAGGGCCGCGCGGTCGGCGACCACGGGCGGCATGACGTCCTCGTGCGGCAGCACCAGGCCTTCGGCGGGTTCCGAGACCCGCAGCGCGCCGATGACACCGCGCTGGAGCATCCCGTTGCCGTCGCGCTGTTCGTAGACGTACAGGCCGGGTTCCGGGTCGGCGGTGAGGATGCCCTCGTCCAGCCAGCGGCGCAGGGTGTCGGCCGCCTGTTCGGTGCGGGCGCTGGGGGTGCCGGCCTGGGGCAGGATCAGCCGAACGATGTTGTGCGGATCGGCCGACTGGAGGTGGTGCACCCCGTCCGGACGGACGACGACGTCGTACGGCGGGGAAGTGACGGAGGCCAGGCTGCCGACCCGGTCGGGGTCGTAGCGAAGGCCGCGGAACGGGGTGAGTTCCAGGCCTCGGCGCGCCGTTGCTTCCGAGTGACCTGCAGTGTTCATCCCGGCATCGTACGTGTGTCAGTGGCGTGCGGGATGATCGGGGGAAAGGCCTTCGAACGAGGAGCGATGTGGAATGAGCCAGGCGGTCAGGACGAGGCCCGAGGGCAGTGGGCAGCCCCTGAGCGAGGCGTACGACACGGCGCTGCTCGATCTGGACGGGGTGGTGTACGCGGGCGGCAACGCGATCGCGCACGCCGTCGACTCGCTGGCGGTGGCGCGCTCGGGCGGCATGCATCTGGCGTACGTCACCAACAACGCGCTGCGGACCCCGGAGACGGTGGCCGGGCATCTGACGGAGCTGGGGATACCGACGGGTGCCGACGACGTCATCACGTCGGCGCAGGCGGTCGCGCGGCTGATCAGTGAGCAGGTGCCGGCCGGGGCGCGGGTGCTGGTGATCGGCGGTGAGGGGCTGCGGGTGGCGCTGCGCGAGCGGGGGCTGACGCCGGTGGAGTCGGCGGACGACGATCCGGCGGCGGTCGTGCAGGGGTACGGCGGGCCGGATCTGGCCTGGGGGAGTTTCGCGGAGGCGTCGTACGCGGTGGCGCGCGGGGTGCCGTGGTTCGCTTCGAACACCGATCTGACGATTCCGAGCGCGCGGGGTATCGCGCCGGGCAACGGGGCGGCGGTGGAGGTCGTACGGATCGCGACCGGCGCGGAGCCGCAGGTGGCGGGCAAGCCGCTGCCGCCGATGCACCGCGAGACGATCATCCGGACGGGTGCGGAGCGGCCGCTGGTGGTCGGGGACCGGCTGGACACGGACATCGAGGGGGCGTCCAACGGTGGGGTCGACTCGCTGCTGGTGCTGACGGGTGTCACCGACGGGCTCCAGCTGCTGGCCGCGCCGCCCCGGCACCGGCCGACGTATGTGGACGCCGATCTGCGCGGGCTGCTCACCGGGCAGCCGGAGGTGACCGCTCTCTCGGGTGGCTTTCGCTGCGGCGGGTTCACGGCGACGGCCAGGGCGGACCGGCTGGAGCTGGAGGGGGACGGTGCGGCGCTGGACGGCCTGCGGGCCCTGTGCGCGGCGGCCTGGACGGCGGCCGGGGAGGGCTCCTGCGAGCTGGACGGGGGGAAGGCGTTGGCGCGGCTGGGACTCTGACGTGTTGCGTACCGGGGATCGGGAACGGCGGCGAGGGTAGGCTAACCTAACCTCGTGTTGGTCGACAGTCCTCCGGAACAGCGCGCGGAGACCGCCCCCGCGCCCCCAACCCGCCAGGCGGTCAGGGCCCTTGGGCTCCTGCTGTCCGTCGCGATCTTGGTGCTCGTCGCCGTGGCGAGCATCGCGATCGGGGCGAAAGCGCTGTCGCTGGACCAGGTCTGGCACGGCCTGTTCCACGACACGGGCACGTACGGCGACGTCGTCGTCGACGAGCGGCTCTCGCGCACGCTCCTCGGCCTGCTGGCCGGTGCCGCGCTCGGCCTCGCGGGCGCGGTGCTCCAGGCGCTCACCCGCAATCCGCTGGCCGACCCCGGACTGCTCGGCATCAACGCGGGCGCCTCGGCGGCCGTCGTCACGGCCGTCACCTACTTCGGCGTCACCAGCCTCACCGGCTATGTGTGGTTCGCCTTCCTCGGCGCGGCGGCCGTCGGCGCGCTGGTGTGGTTCCTCGGCGGCAGCCGGGGCGCCACCCCGGTCCGGCTCGCGCTCGCCGGTACGGCGATCAGCGCGGCGCTGTACGGCTATCTCCAGGCCGTGATGATCATGGACGACGCGGCGCTGGGCAAGATGCGCTTCTGGACGGTGGGTTCGCTCGCCTCCGCCACCGACTCGACCATCTGGCAGGTGCTTCCGTTCCTCGCGGCCGGCACCGTCCTGGCGCTCGCGCTGGCCCGGCCGCTGAACGCCATGGAGATGGGCGACGACACGGCCCGTGCCCTCGGCGCCCACCTGGGCCGCACCCGCGCCCTGGCCATGCTGGCCGCCACCGTGCTGTGCGGCGCCGCCACCGCCGCGTGCGGCCCGATCATGTTCGTCGGCCTGATGGTCCCCCACGTGGTGCGCTCCTTCACCGGCCCCGACCTGCGCTGGATCCTGCCGTACGCCACGGTGCTGTCGCCCGCGCTGCTGCTCGGCGCCGACGTCATCGGCCGGGTGGTGGCCCGCCCCTCGGAACTGCAGGTCGGGATCGTCACCGCGCTCATCGGCGGGCCGGTCTTCATCTTTCTCGTACGACGGCGGAGGACGGCCCAGCTGTGAAGACCCGCTCCATGTACCGGGCCCTACGCACTCCGGGCGGGCTCTCCCTGCGCCTGGACCTGCGGGCCCTGATCGTCGTGGTCCTGCTGCTGGCCGCCGCCTGTGCCGCGGGTGTCGCACTGATCGGCACCGGCGACGCGAAGATCCCCGCGGCCGACGTGCTGCGGACCCTCGCCGGGAACGGCACCGCGTACCAGGACTTCATCGTCAACGAGCTGCGGCTCCCGCGCGTCCTGGTCGGCCTGCTGGTCGGCGCCTCGCTCGGCCTCGGCGGCGCACTGTTCCAGGCCGTCTCGCGCAACCCGCTCGGCAGCCCGGACGTGCTGGGCCTCTCCCAGGGCTCGACGGCCGGCGCGCTGGTCGTGATCGTGCTGCTGTCCGGCAGCGCCACCCAGGTGACCCTGGGCGCGCTGGCCGGCGGTCTGGTCACCGGGCTGTCCATCTACCTGCTCGCCTGGCGGCAGGGCGTGCACGGGTACCGGTTCGTGCTGGTCGGCATCGGCGTGTCCGCCGTCATGACGGCCGTCAACGGCTATCTGCTCACCAAGGCCGACCTGGTCGACGCGGCCCGCGCGGTCGTGTGGATGACCGGCTCCCTCAACGGCCGTGACTGGGACCAGGTCTGGCCGCTGCTCGCCCTGTGCGCCGTCCTCGTCCCGCTGGTCCTCGCGGGCGCGGGCGGCCTGAGGATGATGGAGATGGGCGACGACGTCGCGAACGCCCTCGGGGTGCGGGTACAGCGCACCCGGCTGGTGCTGATGGTCTCCGCCGTGCTGCTCACCGCCGCCGCCACCGCGGCAGCCGGCCCCGTCAGCTTCGTCGCGCTCACCGCGCCGCAGCTCGCCCGGCGCCTGACCCGCTCGCCGGGCCCGAACCTGCTGCCCTCCCTGTGCATGGGCGCCACCCTGCTGGTCGCCGCCGACTGGGTCTCGCAGTGTGCCTTCGGCGCCGACCAGCTGCCCGTCGGCGTGGTCACCGGCGTGCTCGGCGGCGGCTATCTGCTGTGGCTGCTGGTCACCGAGCGCAGGGCGGGCCGGATATGAGCGCCGTCCCCGAGTCAGACAGCAAGAGGAGCACTGTGAACCGCCTGTCCGCCGAGAACGTCACCCTCGCCTACGACCAGCGTGTCATCGCCGCCCAGCTGTCGGTGGAGATCCCCGACAACTCCTTCACGGTGATCGTCGGCCCGAACGCGTGCGGCAAGTCGACGCTGCTGCGGGCGTTGTCGCGGATGCTGAAGCCCAGTGCGGGCAGGGTGCTCCTGGACGGGCAGGTCATCCAGTCGATGCCCGCCAAGAAGGTGGCGCGGACCCTGGGCCTGCTGCCGCAGTCGTCCATCGCGCCCGACGGCATCACCGTCGCCGACCTCGTCGGCCGGGGCCGCTACCCGCACCAGGGTCTGCTGCGCCAGTGGTCGGCGGAGGACGAGCGGGTCGTCCAGGAGTCCATGCGGCAGACCGGGGTCGCCGAGCTGGCCGACCGGTACGTCGACGAGCTGTCCGGCGGGCAGCGGCAGCGGGTGTGGATCGCCATGGCGCTCGCCCAGCAGACCCCGCTGCTGCTCCTGGACGAGCCGACCACCTACCTGGACATCCAGCACCAGATCGACGTCCTCGACCTGTGCGCCGAGTTGCACGAGACCCAGGGGCGGACGCTGGTCGCCGTCCTGCACGACCTCAACCACGCGGCCCGCTACGCCACCCACCTCATCGCCCTGCGCGGCGGCGAGGTGATCGCCGAGGGCGCACCGAACGACATCGTCACGGCCGAGCTGGTGGAGCGGGTGTTCGGGCTGCGGTGTCAGGTCATCGACGACCCGGAGACCGGGACCCCGCTGGTGGTTCCGGCCGCGCGCAGGGCACGGGCGGAGCGGATCACAGCAGCTTCCTGAGCCGGAACAGGTCCAGCAGACTCGCCTCCAGCCTGACCCGGCCCGAGCCCCAGGCGGTCGCGAAGTTCAGGTCGCCGCCCACCAGGGCCACCAGGTCGTCCCCGGCCAGGGCGAGTCTTATCTGCGCCTTCTCACGCGGCGGCCCGGGATGCGTCTCGTCCACCTCGATCCGGCCGCCCGTCATCCGGCCGGCGAAGGTGACGTCCAGATCGGTGATGTGACAGCTCACCGAGCGGTCCAGGGCGGCGGCCGCGCGTACGTCGCCCTCGGATCCCTGCATGTTGTCCGAAAGCTTTCCCAGCGCGGTGCGGCACTCCTCGATCGTGGCCATCGCCCACGACGGTACCCCAGCGGTTCGGGGTAGCGTCTGGGCATGAGCGAGTCCGTGTCCGAGGCCCAGAGCGTCACCGCGGCCGAGTCCCCGTACGACCCCGCGGCCCCGGCCCCCCTGGGCGTCCCGCGCACCCCCACCGGCAACGCCGAGGTCGACGCCCTGCTGGAGCGGCTGGCCGACGCCGACCAGCTCGGCACCGACGGGCACATGGAGGTGTACGAGGATGTGCACCGGGGGCTGCGCGACACGCTCACCGCGCTCGACGCCCGCCCGGGACCTCCGGCTCCCACCCGTCACCCGACCGCCGCCCCTCAGTGAGATCCTTCGGGTCGCACCTTTTGATCGTCGTACCACCAGAGCAGGAGCTGAACCGAACGTGGCAGGAGTCGCACGTCGCCGTCTGGACGCGGAGCTGGTCCGCCGCAAGCTCGCGCGTTCGCGTGAGCACGCCAGCCAGCTGATCGCCGCCGGCCGGGTCACCGTCGGCAGGGCCGTGGCGACCAAGCCGGCCACCCAGGTGGAGACCGCCGCCGCGATCGTGGTCCAGGCCGACGACAGCGACCCGGACTACGTCTCCCGCGGCGGGCACAAGCTCGCCGGAGCGTTCGAGGTCTTCGTGCCGCAGGGGCTCGTGGTCGGGGGCCGGCGCGCGCTGGACGCCGGCGCGTCCACCGGCGGCTTCACCGATGTCCTGCTGCGCGCGGGGGCCGCGCACGTCGTCGCCGTGGACGTCGGATACGGACAGCTGGCCTGGACTCTGCAGAGTGATGAACGCGTCACCGTCAAGGACCGTACGAACGTACGCGAGTTGACGCTCGACGCGATCGATGGGGAACCTGTGGATCTTGTCGTGGGTGATCTGTCCTTCATCCCGCTCGGGCTGGTGCTGCCGGCCCTCAAGCGGTGCGTGAAGCCGGACGCCGACCTGGTGATGATGGTCAAGCCGCAGTTCGAGGTGGGTAAGGAGCGACTCGGCAGCGGGGGTGTCGTACGGAGTCCGCAGCTGCGGGCGGAGGCCGTGCGGGGAGTGGCCGAGAAGGCCTGGGAGCTGGGGCTCGGGGTGCGGGGAGTCACCGCCAGTCCGCTGCCCGGGCCCTCGGGGAACGTCGAGTACTTTCTCTGGTTGCGGGCGGGGGCACCCCAGGTGGACCCGGCCGACGTCGACCGTGCAGTGGCGGAGGGGCCGCGTTGACACAGAACCTGGCGCGTACTGTTTTCCTGCTCGCCCACACCGGGCGGCCCGCGGCGATCCGCAGTGCGGAACTCGTCGTCAAGGGGTTGCTGCGGCATGGCATCGGGGTGCGGGTGCTGGAGGAGGAGGCGCGCGACCTGCCGCTGCCGGACGAGGTGCAGCTGGTCAAGGAGGCCACTCCGCAGTGCCTCGACGGGTGCGAGCTGCTGATCGTGCTCGGCGGCGACGGCACCCTGCTGAGGGGCGCGGAGTTCGCGCGGGCGTCCGGGGTGCCGATGCTCGGCGTCAACCTGGGACGCGTCGGGTTCCTCGCGGAGGCGGAACGCGATGACCTCGATCGGGTGGTCGACCGGGTGGTGGCGCGGTCGTACGAGGTCGAGGAGCGGATGACCGTCGATGTCGTCGTGCACCGCAACGGCGACATCGTGCACACGGACTGGGCGCTGAACGAGGCGGCCGTGCAGAAGGCCGGCGCCGAGAAGCTGCTGGAAGTCGTGCTGGAGATCGACGGGCGCCCGGTGTCGGAGTTCGGGTGCGACGGGGTGATCCTGTCCACGCCCACCGGGTCCACGGCGTACGCGTTCTCCGCCGGCGGGCCGGTGGTGTGGCCCGAGGTGGAGGCGCTGCTGATGGTGCCGATCAGTGCGCACGCGCTCTTCGCCAAGCCGCTGGTCACGTCGCCGGACTCGGTGCTCGCGGTGGAGGTTCTGCCGCACATCCCGCCGGGTGTGCTGTGGTGCGACGGGCGGCGGACCGTGGAGTTGCCGCCCGGAGCGCGGGTGGAGGTGCGGCGGGGGGCGGTGCCGGTGCGGCTGGCCCGGCTGCACCACTCGTCCTTCACCGACCGGCTCGTGGCGAAGTTCGCGTTGCCGACCACCGGGTGGCGAGGGGCGCCTCACTAGCGAGGGCGCCTCACCAGAAAGAGCGGCCTGTGTGCACTCCCCGCCCCGGACCTCGTATGGTCTGTTCCGTGTTGGAGGAGATGCGGATACGGTCGCTCGGGGTCATCGACGACGCGGTCGTCGAGCTGTCGCCGGGGTTCACCGCCGTCACCGGTGAGACGGGTGCGGGCAAGACCATGGTGGTCACCAGCCTGGGGCTGCTGCTCGGCGGGCGGGCGGACCCGGCGCTCGTGCGGATCGGGGCCGGGAAGGCGGTCGTGGAGGGGCGGATCACCGTCCCCGCGGGCGCCGCCGCGGTCGTACGCGCCGAGGAGGCCGGGGCCGAGCTGGACGACGGGGCCCTGCTGATCAGCCGTACCGTTTCCGCCGAGGGACGTTCCCGCGCCCATCTGGGCGGGCGCTCGGTGCCGGTCGGGCTGCTCGCCGAGCTGGCCGACGACCTGGTGGCCGTGCACGGCCAGACCGACCAGCAGGGGCTGCTGAAGCTGTCCCGGCAGCGGCAGGCCCTGGACCGGTACGCCGGGGACGCCGTCGCCGTACCGCTCGCCAAGTACACCGAGGCCTACCGGCGGCTGCGGGCCGTCTCCGGCGAGCTGGAGGAGATCACCACGCGCGCGCGTGAGCGGGCGCAGGAAGCCGACATGCTGCGGTACGGGCTGGAGGAGATCGCCGCCGTCGAGCCGCGGGCCGGCGAGGACGCCGAGCTCGCCGAGGAGGCCGAGCGGCTGGGGCACGCGGAGGCCCTGTCGTCCGCCGCCGCGGTCGCGCACGCCGCCCTCGCGGGCAATCCCGAGGATCCCGAGGGCATCGACGCCTCGACGCTGGTCGCGGGCGCCCACCGGGCGCTGGAGGCCGTGCGGTCGCACGATCCGGCGCTGGCCTCCCTCGCCGACCGGATCGGGGAGATCGGGATCCTGCTCGGCGATGTCGCCGGGGAGCTGGCCGGGTACGCCGACGACCTCGACGCCGATCCGCTGCGGCTGGCCGCCGTGGAGGAGCGCCGGGCGGCCCTCACCGCCCTCACCCGCAAGTACGGCGACGACGTCGGCGCCGTACTCGCCTGGGCCGAGCAGAGCGCCGCGCGCCTGACCCAGCTGGACGGCGACGACGAGCGGATCGGGGAGCTGACCGCCGAGCGGGACGCGCTGCGCTCGGAACTGGGCGGGCTCGCGCAGGCCTTGACGGACGCGCGGGCCGACGCGGCCGAGCGGTTCGCCGCCGCCGTGACCGCCGAGCTGGCCTCGCTGGCGATGCCCCACGCACGCGTGTCCTTCGACATCCGCCAGACCGAGGACCCGCAGGGCGTCGAGGTCGGCGGACGTCCGGTCGCCTACGGGCCGTCGGGCGTCGACGAGGTCGAGCTGCTGCTCGCCCCGCACCCGGGCGCGCCGCCGCGGCCCATCGCCAAGGGCGCGTCCGGCGGTGAGCTGTCCCGGGTGATGCTCGCCGTCGAGGTCGTCTTCGCGGGCACCGACCCGGTGCCGACGTATCTCTTCGACGAGGTCGACGCCGGTGTCGGCGGCAAGGCCGCGGTCGAGATCGGGCGGCGGCTGGCGAAGCTCGCCCGGACCGCGCAGGTCGTCGTGGTCACCCACCTGCCCCAGGTCGCCGCGTTCGCCGACCGTCAGCTGCTGGTCGAGAAGACCAACGACGGGACGGTCACCCGGTCCGGCGTGAAGGTGCTGGAGGGCGAGGAGCGCGTCCGCGAGCTGTCGCGGATGCTGGCCGGCCAGGAGGACTCCGAGACGGCCCGCGCGCACGCGGAGGAACTGCTGGCCACGGCGCGGGCCGACCTGTAGGCGGGTTCTAGGGTGGCGGGATGATCACCAGGCGAAAGTCCCGCTCCCTCCTGCTGTCCGCCGCGCTCGCCCGGGCCGGGCAGGCCCTGCTCCGCAGCCGGCCGCCCGGCGGACGGGAGCGGTGGGAGCGGACGAACTACGCGGGGCGGTCCGTCGGGCTGTACGCCGGGCCCGCCTGCGCCGTCTCCGTCGCCGTCGGCGCCGGCCGGGCGCACCCCGGTGCCGGGCTCGCCGTGCTCGCGGCCGGGGTGTGCGGGGCGTACGACGACGTCGCCGGGGCCGGGGACCCGCGGCGCGGGTTCCGGGCGCATCTGGGGGCCCTGCGGGAGGGCGAGATCACCAGCGGGGCCGTGAAGCTGTTCGGGATGTCGGCGGCCGGGCTGGTGGCCGGTGCGCTGATGAAGGAGCGGTTCCTCGACAGGGTGCTCGCCGGTGTCGTCATCGCCGGGGCCGCGCACGTCGTCAACCTGCTCGACGTACGGCCCGGCCGGGCGGCCGGTGCCGTGCTCGCGCTCGGGGCGCCGGGGCTGCTGCGCGGCGGTCCGGCGGGGGAGCTGGCGGCCGCCGCGGCCGGCGCCGCCGCGGCGGTCCTGCCCGACGATCTCGGGGAGCGCGCGATGATCGGGGACACGGGGGCGCATGCCCTCGGCGCGGCGCTGGGGGCGGCCGTGGTGGCCGGCAGCCAGCGCCCCGGTCTTCTCGCGCACGCCGTCGCGGTCGTGGCCGCCACCGTGCACGGGGACCGGGTGAGTGCCTGGGCGCGGGCGCTGTGAGGGTCTGACCTCGCCCTTGGCGAGGGGCCCCGGCGGGCCGTGCCGAGCCTCACTCACCCGTGTGGGTGACGTGCTCCGGCGCATTGCCCCGGCCCGCCGCACTGTGCGCCCTCCGGATTTCCCGTAACGGCGGCTCCCCCTGGCATGCTTGAGGGAACACGGTCCGCGCGGGAGGCGCGCGGGGTACGACCTTCCGCCCCCATGATCCCGCTACCTTCTGTACGTTTCCTCGTGACCGCCTACGCCGAACCAGGAGCGCCGGCCCCCGTGACCCCTCTGAGCAGCAACGCACCGCACGGCCAGTCGCCGCTGCGCACCGTGCAGGTGCTGGGCGGAGGCAACGCCGGCAGCAGCGCGCATGTGCGCTCGCTGGCCGAGGGGCTCGTGGCGAGGGGCGTGCGGGTCACGGTGTGCGCCCCCGTCGAGGCCGACCGCGCCTACGACTTCACCGGCGCCGGTGCCGAACACGTGCACGTGCCCCGCAGCAGCGACCCCGTCTCGGTGGCCGCACTGCGGTCGGCCTGCGCGAGGGCCGACCTGGTGCACGCGCACGGGCTGCACGCCTCCTTCCGGGCCGTCCTCGCGCTCAGCGGACGGCCCACCCCGCTCGTCGTCACCTGGCACAACCGGGCCGAGGCGGAGGGCCCGCGGGCGCATCTGCTGCGGCTGCTGGAGCGGCGGGTGATGCGGACGGCGGCCGTGGTCCTCGGCACCACCTCCGACCTGGTGGACCGGGCCAGGCGGACCGGGGCGCGGGACGCCCGGCTCGCCGCCGTCGGCCTGCCGGGACAGCGCCGGCCCGTCGTCCTCGACGACCCCGACCGGCTGCGCCCCAAGGTCCGCGCCGAACTCGGCGCCACCGGCCGCCCGTTGCTCGTCGCGGTCGGCTCCCTCGACCGCCGGCGCGGTTACGAGGTCCTGCTCGACGCGGCCCGCGCCTGGCGCGACCTGGACCCCGTGCCGCTGGTCGTCATCGCCGGAGAGGGGCCGCTGCGGCCGCTGCTGCAGCGGCGGATCGAGGACGAGGAGCTGCCGGTGCGGCTCATCGGGCGCCGCGAGGACGTGCCAGAGCTGCTCGCCGCCGCGGATCTGGCACTGCTGACCAGCAGCTGGGAGTCCCGGTCCGTCCTCGCCCAGGAGGCGCTGTACGCGCGCGTGCCGCTCGTCGCGACCCGGGTCGGCGGCATTCCCGACCTCGTCGGCGACGCGGCCGAACTCGTCCCGTACGCCGACCCGAAGGCGCTCGCGGACACGGTCGTACGGCTCCTGGCGGACCCCCGGCGCCGGGAGGAGCTGCGCGAGCGGGGCGTGCGGCAGGCCGCCGGCTGGCCGAGCGAGGACGAGACGGTCGCCCAGGTGCTCAGCGTGTACGACGAGTTGACCCAGCCCCGGCCGCTGCCCTGAGCCCGCCTCAGGGCACGTGCCGGCGGGCCCGGAGGGCGAGGCTCAACGCCAGGACCGTCTGCGGGTCGTCGAGGTCGGTGCCCAGCAACTCGCCGATACGGGCGAGGCGGTTGTAGAGGGTCTGGCGGTTGAGGTGCAGTTCCCGGGCGGTCTCGGCCTTGCGCCCCGCGTGCGCCAGATAGGTCTCCAGGGTCGGCAGCAGCGGCGGCTTGGAGCGGTGGTCGTGGTCGCGCAGCGGGCCGATCGCGCGGTCCACGAACGCGGCGAGGTCCGGGTGGTCGCGCAGCCGCCACATCAGCAGATCGATGTCGAGGCGGCGGGCGTCGTACCAGGGCCGGTCGGTCAGGCCCTGGGCCGCCGTCGCCGTCTCCGCCGCGTGCCTGAGCCCGGCCGACGCCGCCGCCCAGCCGCCCGCCACACCGACGACCACCACCGGCGGCGGCGACCCCGGCCGGCGCATCCCGGCCCGCTCCACGCCCGCCCGCAGTGCCGCCGCCACCCGGTCCGCCACCGTCGACCGCTCCGACTCCGAGCGCAGCCCCAGCAGCACCAGCACCCGCCCCTCCACCGGCCGCACGCCCAGCAGCACCGGCACCCCGACCGCGGCCAGCTCCTCGGACACCGCACGCGCCAGCACCGCCCAGCCGCCGCCGGGGGAGAGGGAGTCACCGATCCGCATGACCACGGGCAGCAGCGGGCTGTCGCCGGGCTTGAAGCCGAGGACCCGGGCCTGCGCCGGGGCGTCCTCGGCGGTGATCCGGCCCTCGGCGAGATCGGTGAGGAAGTCGCCGCGCCCCCGGGCGGCCAGCTCCTCCTCCTGCCGGGCCTGCATCAGCACCACGGCCAGGATGCCCGCGGCCCGCTCGGCGGCGATCCGGTGGACCGGGGTCAGCGGGGAGCGGACCGGCAGCAGGACCAGCCGGGCGCGCACCGAGCCCGCCGTCCCCGGGCCGCCGCCGGGCACGTCCACCAGCACCGAACCGGCGGGCGGCGGCGCGTCCTTGTGCGGGCCGCGCATCCCCTCCCACACCTGGAGCGGATCGGCGCCCTCGGGTCCTTCCCCCGCCGCGTACAGCAGCCGGCCGTCGGCCGTCTCCAGGAACACCGGGTTGCCGCTGAAACCGGCCAGGATGCCCAGCACCTGCGGCACCCCGCCGCCGCCCAGCAGCGCCTCGGTGCAGCGCCGGTGCACCTCCTCGGCCCGCTGGAGCAGCGCGTAGTGGCCGTTGACGATCTCGGTGTGGATCTCCTCGGTCACCGTCACGAACGGCACCTCGCGGTGCAGCTGCACCAGCGGCAGCCCCGCGCTGCGGGCGGTGTCCACCAGGGCCGCCGGCAACCGCGTGAAGCGCGGGCCCAGCTCCACCACCAGCGCGGCGATCCCCCGCTCGGCGAGCGTGCGCACGAACGCCCGCTGCTCGGCCGGGCGGGTGCCGAGGCCGTAGCCGGTGGTGAGCAGCAGCTCGCCGCCCTTGAGCAGCGAGGCGATGTTCGGCACCTCGCCCGCGTGCACCCAGCGCACCGTGCGTCCCAGCCGGTCGGCACCCGCCAGGATCTCCGGCAGCCCGCTGCGCAGCCCGGGCAGCTCCAGCGCCCGCTGAAGGGTGATCCCGGCGCCCTGGGTGTCGAGTCGGTTGTCCGTGCGGCTGTCCATGCAGCGGACGCTACCTGCGCAAACGCCCGCAGGACAGCTCCTCGCTAGATCGGCCGGATGTTGTGGTTGAAGCGGAAGACGTTGTCGGGATCCCAGCGCCGCTTCACCTTCGCCAGGCGCAGGGTGTTCTCCTCGCCCAGGCCCGCCCTGACCCGCTCGGGGCCCTCGTCGCCGATGAGGTTGAGGCAGACGGCACCCGTGCTCCACGGCCGGAGGGCGGCGCGTACGTCCCGCACCCAGGCGATGGACCGCCCGTCGTCGGCCGGGTCCGCCCAGAGGGCGAACGGGTGCACCGCCCAGGGCGCGTCCCGGTACGGCACCGGGTACGTCCGGGGACCGGCGGCGATCGCCCCGCCCTGCGGGAACAGGATGTGCTGGGCGCCGGTCGGCACCGGCATGCCGGCGGCGCGGGCGCAGAAGAGGTCGACCGCGTCGTCCGGCAGCGCGGCGAGGTACTCCGCCGACCAGTGGCCGCGCAGCCCGGGCGGATCGTCGAGCAGGCACTGCAGGTCGGCGTAGGGCAGGTCACCGGCCAGCTCGGCCTCGTGCGGCAGCGCGAGCAGCGGCTCGGCGAGCTTGCGCAGGTCGTCCTCGCCGCCGGCGTAGGTCAGCAGGACCGTGCAGACCAGCTCGCCCACCAGCGCCGGCGGTGTGTACCGCGCGGGCGGGCCGGTGCGGTAGCGCACCGCGCCGCTCACCTCGTCGGGTCCGCTGCGGATGATCTCGCGAAAGGTGCGGACCACGTCCGGACCGGACTCCGGCAGGCACAGCAGCAGCACGACCGAGAACTCCGGCAGCTCGTGCAGCTCCAGGGTGAGCGCGGTGGCGATGCCGAAGTTGCCGCCCCCGCCGTGCAGCGCCCAGAACAGGTCCGGGTTCTCGTCGGCGTTCGCGTGCACCCGCTCGGCCTCGGCGGTGACGAGTTCCACACCGAGGAGGTTGTCGACGGCGAGGCCGAAGGCCCGGTCCAGCCAGCCGGTGCCGCCGCCCAGGACGAAGCCGCCCACACCGGTGGTGGAGGCACGCGCGCCGGTGGTCGCGAGGCCGTACGGCTGGGTGGCCCGGTCCAGGTGGCTGATCGTGGCACCGCCCCCGATCCGGACCGCCTCGGCCGCCGGGTCGACGGTCACCTGGTGCATCCGGCGCAGGTCCACCACGAGGGCGCCGTCGATCCGGGCCCCTGCCAGGCCGTGTCCGCCGCCGCGCACCGCGATGCGCAGGTCCAGTTCGCGCGCGAAGCGGACGGCACGCACCACGTCGGACGCGTCCGCGCACTGCGCGATCACGGCGGGGTGCCGGTCGGGCAGGGTGCTGAAGGCCGTCCGGGTGTCGTCGTAACCGGGGTCCCCCGGCGCGAACACGTCCCCGACCAGATCCTCGCGGAGCGCGGTCAGCGCCGCGCCCGCCTTGGAACGGGCAGCCATGGCAGCCCCCTTCCGGCAGGGTCCACCTTCCAGCCTAGGCCGGGCGGAGCGACGCCGAAGGGGCGCGGGGGCCTAACCCCCGTACGCCCCGGAGGCCGTCAGACGCAGCGCCGTGTCGATCAGCGGCACGTGGCTGAACGCCTGCGGGAAGTTGCCCACCTGCCGCTGCAGGCGCGGATCCCACTCCTCCGCCAGCAGACCGAGGTCGTTGCGCAGCGCGAGCAGCTTCTCGAACAGCTTGCGGGCCTCGTCCACCCGGCCGATCATCGCCAGGTCGTCCGCCATCCAGAACGAGCAGGCCAGGAAGGCCCCTTCGTCGCCGGGCAGACCGTCGACGCCCGCGTGGTCGCCCTCCGTCGGGTAGCGCAGGATGAACCCGTCCGGCGTGGACAGCTCGCGCTGGATCGCCTCGATCGTGCCGATCACCCGCTTGTCGTCCGGCGGCAGGAAGCCCATCTGCGGGATGAGCAGCAGCGAGGCGTCCAGCTCCTGGGAGCCGTAGGACTGCGTGAAGGTGTTGCGCTCCTTGTCGTAGCCCTTCTCGCACACGTCCCGGTGGATGTCGTCGCGCAGTTCCTTCCAGCGCTCCAGCGGGCCGTCCGCGTCCCCGGACTCGATCAGCTTGATGGTGCGGTCCACCGCGACCCAGGCCATCACCTTGGAGTGCACGAAGTGCCGGCGCGGGCCGCGCACCTCCCAGATGCCCTCGTCCGGCTCCTGCCAGTGGTCCTCCAGGTAGCGGATCAGCTTCAGCTGGAGCAGGGAGGCGTAGTCGTTGCGGGCCAGACCCGTCATGTGGGCCAGGTGCAGGGCCTCGGTGACCTCGCCGTAGACGTCCAGCTGGAGCTGGTGCGCCGCGCCGTTGCCGACCCGGACCGGGGCGGAGTGCTCGTAGCCCGGCAGCCAGTCCAGCTCGGCCTCGCCCAGCTCACGCTCGCCGGCGATGCCGTACATGATCTGCAGGTTCTCGGGGTCGCCGGCGACCGCGCGCAGCAGCCACTCGCGCCAGGCGCGGGCCTCCTCGCGGTAGCCGGTGCGCAGGAGGGACGACAGGGTGATCGCGGCGTCGCGCAGCCAGGTGTAGCGGTAGTCCCAGTTGCGGACGCCGCCGATGTCCTCCGGCAGCGAGGTCGTCGGCGCGGCGACGATGCCGCCGGTCGGGGCGTACGTCAGCGCCTTCAGGGTGATCAGCGAACGGACCACCGCCTCGCGGTACGGCCCGTGGTACGTACAGTGCTCGACCCACTCCCGCCAGAAGTCCTCCGTCGCCTCCAGCGAGGTCTCCGGCTCCGGCAGCGCCGGCGGCTCCTTGTGCGAGGGCTGCCACGAGATGGTGAACGCGATCCGGTCACCCGGGGCGACGGTGAAGTCGGCGTACGTGGTCAGCGACTTTCCGTAGGTCTCGGCCTCCGTGTCGAACCACACCGAGTCCGGCCCGGCGACCGCCACCGTGCGGCCCTCGTGCTTGTGCACCCAGGGCACCACACGGCCGTAGGAGAACCGCATCCGCAGGGCGGAGCGCATCGGCACCCGGCCGGTGACGCCCTCCACGATCCGGATCAGCTGCGGCGCGCCCTCACGCGGGGGCATGAAATCGGTCACCCGGACCGTGCCGCGTGGGGTGTCCCACTCCGATTCCAGGATCAGCGAGTCGCCGCGGTAGCTCCGCCGGGCGGCCGCGGGCGGCTGCGCGTCGGCCGCGTGGGCCGGGCCGAGCCGCCAGAAGCCGTGCTCCTCGGTGCCCAGCAGGCCGGCGAAGATGGCGTGCGAGTCGAAGCGGGGCAGGCACAGCCAGTCCACCGTGCCGTCCCGGCAGACCAGTGCCGCGGTCTGCATGTCTCCGATGAGTGCGTAGTCTTCGATGCGCCCGGCCACGTGCAACTCCAGTCGAACGGCCACGTCACCCCCGCACAGGGGGGCTGTCGCTAGTGCGGTCAAGGGGTCGTTGTTGTGCGTCGTTGAGCGGTGAAGCAAAGCAGCCCGCCGAGCCCTGAGGCAATACGACAGTCTTTGCTCAACGAACTGCCGCGCTCTCGTTGTTCCGGGTGGTGCAGGCGGGGGTGTGCCGTCGTTCCGGCCGGGCTCGGCAGCGAGTGTCCGAGCAGGATACGACGCACGTAGATGATCTGCGTGCCGCTCCGGGCAACCCGTGTGGGCCGAACGGGTGAGTAGCGGGTGATGACCGTGTGACTTCTGTGTGCCTGTGCTGACGTACGGGGCGACCCGCCCTGGACCCGGCGGGTGAGCGAGCCACCCCGGGGCGGTGCGACGGAGCCGCCCCGTGCCCGGCCGAGCGCGGAGCGTGGCCGGAAGCCATCTCGTCCAGGCGCTGATACCCTGGTAGCCCGTGGACCGGTGGGCCTGAAACCCCCGAACCGCAGCGACGGCACCCCCGGAGATCTCCGGGTCGGCAGCCGCACCGCACGACAGACCGCGACCACGGGAGCCCCCTCTTGGCCATGCCGCCCGCTGCTTTCCGACACAGCACAGCCACGACGACCAAGCACATCTTCGTCACCGGGGGTGTCGCCTCCTCGCTCGGCAAGGGCCTGACCGCCTCCAGCCTGGGCATGCTGCTCAAGGCCCGCGGCCTGCGCGTCGTGATGCAGAAGCTGGATCCGTACCTCAACGTCGATCCGGGCACGATGAACCCCTTCCAGCACGGTGAGGTCTTCGTCACCAACGACGGTGCCGAGACCGACCTGGACATCGGACACTACGAGCGCTTCCTCGACCGCGACCTGGACGGCAGCGCCAACGTCACTACAGGCCAGGTCTACTCGACCGTGATCGCCAAGGAGCGGCGCGGCGAGTACCTCGGTGACACCGTGCAGGTCATCCCGCACATCACCAACGAGATCAAGCACCGGATCCGGCGCATGGCGACGGACGAGGTGGACGTCGTCATCACCGAGGTCGGCGGCACGGTCGGCGACATCGAGTCGCTGCCCTTCCTGGAGACCGTCCGCCAGGTCCGCCACGAGGTCGGCCGGGACAACGTCTTCGTCGTGCACATCTCGCTGCTGCCGTACATCGGTCCCTCCGGCGAGCTGAAGACCAAGCCGACCCAGCACTCGGTCGCCGCGCTGCGCAACATCGGTATCCAGCCCGACGCGATCGTGCTGCGCTGCGACCGCGAGGTCCCGACCGCGATCAAGCGGAAGATCTCGCTGATGTGCGACGTCGACGAGGCCGCCGTGGTCGCCTGCCCGGACGCCCGCTCGATCTACGACATCCCGAAGACCGTGCACGGCGAGGGCCTGGACGCCTACGTCGTACGCAAGCTCGACCTGCCGTTCCGTGACGTCGACTGGACGACCTGGGACGACCTGCTGGACCGGGTCCACAACCCCGACCACGAGGTCACCCTCGCCCTGGTCGGCAAGTACATCGACCTGCCCGACGCCTACCTGTCGGTCACCGAGGCGCTGCGCGCCGGCGGCTTCGCCAACCGCGCCCGGGTGAAGATCAAGTGGGTCACCTCGGACGACTGCAAGACCCCGGCGGGCGCCAAGGCACAGCTCGGCGACGTCGACGGCATCTGCATCCCCGGCGGCTTCGGCGACCGCGGTGTGCTCGGCAAGGTCGGCGCGATCCGCTACGCCCGCGAGAACAAGATCCCGCTGCTCGGCCTCTGCCTGGGCCTGCAGTGCATCGTGATCGAGGCCGCGCGGAACCTCGCCGACATCCCAGACGCCAACTCCACCGAGTTCGATCCGGCCACCGGCCACCCGGTCATCTCCACCATGGCCGAGCAGCTGGACATCGTCGCCGGTGAGGGCGACATGGGCGGCACCATGCGCCTGGGCATGTACCCGGCCAAGCTGGCCGAGGGCTCGATCGTGCGCGAGGTGTACGACGGCAAGGAGTACATCGAGGAGCGGCACCGCCACCGCTACGAGGTGAACAACGCCTACCGCGCGGAGCTGGAGAAGAAGGCCGGGATCCAGTTCTCGGGCACCTCCCCGGACGGCAAGCTGGTCGAGTACGTGGAGTACCCGCGTGACGTCCACCCGTACCTGGTCGCCACGCAGGCGCACCCCGAGCTGCGCTCGCGGCCGACGCGTCCGCACCCGCTGTTCGCCGGCCTGGTGAAGGCCGCCGTGGAGCGGAAGATCTCGCAGTAACACAAGAGTTGTACGGTGGCCGGGGTGCGGACATTCAAAACGATCGCGCCCCGGCCGCTCGTGCATGTGTGGAAGGACAGGGCATGACCATCAAGGACACCGCGGAGGAGTGGGAGATCCGGGCGACGGAGACCCCCTTCACGGGCAACAAGACCTCCGTGCGCACGGACGAGGTGGTCATGCCCGACGGCTCGGTGGTCCGGCGCGACTACCAGGTCCACCCCGGTTCGGTCGCCGTCCTCGCCCTGGACCGGGAGGACCGGGTCCTGCTGATCAAGCAGTACCGCCACCCGGTGCGCCACAAGCTGTGGGAGATCCCGGCCGGCCTGCTCGACGTGCCCGGTGAGAACCCGCTGCACGCCGCCCAGCGCGAGCTGTACGAGGAGGCGCACGTCAAGGCCGGGGACTGGCGGGTGCTGACGGACGTCTACACCACGCCCGGCGGCTGCGACGAGGCCGTACGGATCTTCCTCGCCCGTGACCTGTCCGCGGCCGAGGGCGAGCGGTTCGCGGCGGAGCACGAGGAGACCGACATGGAGCACACACGCGTGCCGGTCGAGGAACTGGTGCGCCGTGTCCTGGCCGGTGATGTGCACAACAACTGCCTGGTCGTCGGGGTCCTCTCCCTGGTGGCCGCCCGCAACGGCGACGGCCTCGACGCGCTGCGCCCGGCCGACGCCCCCTGGCCGGCCCGCCCCTTCGCGTCCTGAACCACACCCGTTCGGCGTACTGGTGTGACCATCGCCTGATCCGATCAGGGGATTCGGCGTCGTCAGCCGCGCTCCTCCCGGCCCGTCGCAGCGCGTGAACTAGGCTCGTCGCGAGCGAGCCAAGAAGCGAGCCAGGAGAGGCGCACGCCCATGGCGGGAGATCCGCCGGGCCTGCGCGTGCGGTGGGACGGGAGTGTGGCCCGTGACGGATCAGGCGGTGGACACAGGCTTCGTGCGGCTGTCGGCGCGCGCGGACGCGGACGACCGTTTCCTGGGCCGTACAAGGGAGTTGAAGGAGCTGCGCGCCGACATCGAGCGCGCCGGTCTGGACACCCTCTCCGGCCGCAAGGCGCCCCGCGCGCGCGTGCTCCTGATCGCGGGCCGCCCCGGCTCCGGCCGCACCGCCCTGGCCGAGGAACTCGTACGGCAGGTCGCGGACGGCTACCCGGACGGCGTGCTGCGGGCCCGGCTCAGTGAACCCGACGGCACCCCCGTCCCGGTCGCGCGCGCCGCCCGCGAGCTGCTCGCCGCACTGGAGCTGCCCGCCCCGGCCGGCGCCGCCGAGGACGACCTCACCGAGGCGCTGCGCACCGCCCTCGCCGACCGGCGCGCCCTGCTGCTGCTGGACGACGCGGCCGGCGCCGAACAGGTCGACGCGCTGCTCCCGGAGGCCCCGGACTGCCTGGTCGTGGCCGTCTCCTCGGGTCCGCTCACCGGCATCGCGGACGTCCGGCCGTGCACCCTGGGCGGTCTGGACACCAAGTCCGCGGTGGAACTGCTCACCCGCTACACCGGCGCGGTCCGCGTCACGGTCGACCCGCGCTCCGCCGAGAGCCTGGTCGAGGCCTGCCAGGGCCATCCGGCGGCGCTCGTGCTGGCCGGCGGCTGGCTCGCCGCCCGTCCCAAGTCCGCCGTCTCCGACCTCGCCAAGCGGCTGCACACCACCGACGACGGCACGGACGGCACCCCGCTGGCCCGCGTCTTCCGGCACGTGCACAGCGAGCTGCCCGGCCCGGCCGCCCGGATGCTGCCCCTGCTCTCCCTCGCCCCGGCCGGTCTGGTCGACCCGCACACGGCCTCGGCCCTCGCCGGCTGCTCGGTCGACGCCGCCCGCGCCGCCCTGGACGACTTCGTCGCCGTCGGCCTGCTGCGCACGGTGGACTCCCCGCTGCCCCAGTACAAGGTCCCCGGCTGTCTGAACCCCCTGCTGCGCGCCCTCGCCGAGGGCCAGGAGCGGCCCGCGGAGCTGCAGCTGGCCCGGGCCCGGATGCTGGAGCGGACCGTGCGGCTGCTGCAGTCCTGCCGGGCGATCACCGAGACGGACAGCCCGCAGGCCCGGGAGAAGCTGAACGCCATGCCGCGCGAGGTGCGCTTCCCCAGTCCCCGGGCGGCCGCCGACTGGCTGCTCGTCCGGCGGCCCGCGCTGCTGGCCTCCGCGCGTCTCGCGGTGGCCGACGGAGAGCTGGACACCCTGGCCCGGCGGCTGATGTCCCAGCTGGTCAGGGCCCTGGTCGCGCATGTCGGCACCCAGGCGGCCGCCGCCGACCTGTACGACGTGCACAGCCTCGTCCTCGATGTCGCCGAGCGGCGGGGACTCGTCCGGGAGAAGGCCGCGGCGCTGCTGAACCTGGGCGACGTGGACGCGCAGACCGGCCGTACCCGGGCCGCGCTGGCACGATATCGGTTGGCTCTGGACGCCGGACGCAGAGCAAATGACCCGTACGCCACGGGTCGCGCAATGGAATCCGTAGGTGGCGCGTACCAGGAGCTCGGAGACTACGAACGGGCCGCCGACTGGTTCGGCCGGGCCCTGGCCGAGCGGCTGGCCCGCGGCGAGCGCGAGCAGGTCGCCCGGCTGTACGGCCGGATCGCCGTCACCCACACCTACGCGGGCCGCTACGGCGAGGCCGTCAGGAACTGGCGGGCCGCCGTCGCCGGTCACCGCAGGGGCGGCGATGTCGCGGCCCACGCGCGGGCGTTGAGCGAGCTGGCCCGGGTGCAGGAGTACGCGGGGCGGTTCGAGGAGTCGCTGCGCACCTGCCAGGAGGCGGTGGAGTGGGCGCGGCGCGCCGAGGACGTCCGGCTGCAGGCCGCGGTGCAGCTCCGGCTGGCCGACACCCTGGAGCACCTCGGGGACCCCACCGCCGCCCGTCTGCACCGCGCGGCGGCCGGGCGCATGCTGGACGAGGAGGCCCAGGACAGTGGGACAAGCCCGAATCAAGACGCTAACGCCTGCGAAATCCGTAGTGCATCCAACGAAGATTGATGCAATGAAAGGCTAGACAGGCGGAACGCCTTCATTAAACTGGCTCTGCCGCACGTTCTCCTGCGGTGTCTCCCGGTGTGCTCTGCATGCCTGGGTATGTCATGTAATGCACCCCCCATACCCTCTGAGCCAAGGACCGTGATCGACGTGAAGGTCGGCATCCCCCGCGAGGTCAAGAACAACGAGTTCCGGGTGGCCATCACCCCCGCCGGTGTGCACGAGCTGGTGCGCAGCGGCCACCAGGTCGTCATCGAGCGGGGCGCCGGCCTCGGCTCCTCGATCACGGACGAGGAGTACGTCTCCGCCGGTGCCGCGATCCTCGACACCGCCGACGAGGTGTGGGCCACCGCTGACCTGCTGCTGAAGGTCAAGGAGCCCATCGCGGAGGAGTACCACCGCCTCCGCAAGGACCAGATCCTCTTCACCTACCTGCACCTGGCCGCCTCCAAGGAGTGCACGGACGCGCTCATCGAGTCCGGCACCACGGCCATCGCCTACGAGACCGTCGAGCTGCCGAACCGCGCGCTGCCGCTGCTCGCCCCGATGTCCGAGGTTGCGGGCCGGCTCGCCCCGCAGGTCGGCGCCTACCACCTGATGCGCGCGGCCGGCGGCCGTGGCGTGCTGCCGGGCGGCGTCCCGGGCGTGACCCCGGCCAAGTGCGTCGTCATCGGCGGCGGTGTCTCCGGCTGGAACGCCACCCAGGTCGCCGTCGGCATGGGCTTCGACGTGACCCTGCTCGACCGCGACATCAACAAGCTGCGCGAGGCCGACAAGATCTTCGGTACGAAGGTCAAGGCGATCATGTCCAACACCTTCGAGCTGGAGAAGGCCGTCCTCGACGCCGACCTCGTCATCGGCGCGGTCCTCATCCCGGGCGCCAAGGCCCCGAAACTGGTCACCAACGAGCTGGTGGCCCGCATGAAGCCCGGAAGTGTTCTTGTCGACATCGCGATCGACCAGGGCGGCTGCTTCGAGGACTCCCACCCGACGACGCACGCCGAGCCGACCTTCAACGTGCACAACTCGGTCTTCTACTGCGTCGCCAACATGCCCGGCGCGGTGCCCAGCACCTCCACCAACGCCCTCACCAACGCGACGCTGCCCTACATCGTCTCGCTGGCCAACAACGGCTGGGTCGAGGCGCTGCGCCGCGACGCCGCGCTCGCCAAGGGTCTCAACACCCATGACGGCAAGGTCGTTTACAAGGAGGTCGCAGAGGCGCACGGCCTGGAGTACGTGGAGCTGGAGTCCCTGCTCGGCTGACGCCCGGCCGACCCCGGTGGCCTGACGAACCGCTAAGTCAGAATCAGGTAAAAGGCGATTCGTCAACACATGTCGTCAACCCCGCGCATCCGGCCGGACCTTGCCCGACAAGGTCCGGCCGGATGTGTGTATGGTCACTTGGCGACTCTTGGTCAACTCGCCTCGAACGCAACCCTTCGACCGATTCGTACACCGGTGAAACCTGCTGTGCGACGGCCGTACGCCCTTGACAGCGAGATGTTTCATTGCCGACACATCCTGCCGGGTCCGGCGGATTGTGTTGCTGCGGACCGCCGACACGCCATAGAGTCGCCAACCGTCGGCATGGTGCCACGCTGACCTTGTCTAGAAGTTTCCTGGTCACCAAGGAGGTAAGACGACTTGTGAATGAGTCGACATTTTCTCCCGGGGGTGGTCAACCAGGAATGCCTGTACGGGGCCAGGGCTCCGCGGGATTCGAGGCTGTCGGCTCCGTAGCTGTGCGCACCTTCGCAGCCCACCAGAGTCCGGGACCGCAGACCGCCCGGACAGCACACCAGAGCATGGATGGCCATCACGTGAACGCCATGGCCGGCGACGGAAGTGGCGCGCCCCACAACCAATTCGCCGACTACGACGAACTGCCCGAGGGGCACTTCTACGACCCCGACGCCGAGTACGAGCCCGATCCCGAGTACGCGGCCACGCTCGCGCCCGACGCGGCCCGCCAGCGCCGCGAGCGCATCGGCCCGACCGGGCGCCCGCTGCCGTACTTCCCGATCCCGGGCCCGCTGACCGACCACGGCCCCGCGAAGATCATCGCGATGTGCAACCAGAAGGGCGGCGTCGGCAAGACGACGTCGACCATCAACCTGGGTGCCGCGCTCGCGGAGTACGGCCGGCGCGTGCTCCTCGTGGACTTCGACCCGCAGGGCGCGCTGTCGGTGGGACTCGGTGTCAATCCGATGGAACTCGACCTGACGGTCTACAACCTGCTCATGGAGCGGGGTATGTCCGCGGACGAGGTCCTGCTGAAGACGGCGGTCCCCAACATGGACCTGCTGCCCTCCAACATCGACCTGTCGGCCGCCGAGGTCCAGCTGGTCTCGGAGGTCGCCCGCGAGTCGACCCTGCAGCGGGCGCTCAAGCCGCTGATGCCCGACTACGACTACATCGTGATCGACTGTCAGCCCTCGCTCGGCCTGCTCACCGTCAACGCACTGACGGCCGCTCACAAGGTGATCGTGCCGCTGGAGTGCGAGTTCTTCGCCCTGCGCGGTGTGGCCCTGCTGACCGAGACCATCGAGAAGGTCCAGGAGCGGCTCAACCCCGACCTGGAACTGGACGGCATCCTCGCCACGATGTACGACTCGCGCACGGTCCACAGCCGTGAGGTGCTGGCCCGCGTGGTCGAGGCCTTCGACGACCACGTGTACCACACGGTCATCGGCCGCACGGTCCGCTTCCCGGAGACCACGGTCGCCGGCGAGCCGATCACCACCTACGCCTCCAACTCCGTCGGTGCCGCCGCCTACCGCCAGCTCGCCAGGGAGGTGCTCGCCCGGTGTCACGCCGAGTGAGTCTGCCCGGGGCCGACGAACTCTTCCGTACGACAGGGGGGATGGCACTTCAGCCGTCGACTCCCCGGCGCGCGGCAGGCGGTGAGGCCCGGGTGCCGGCTCCCGCGGGGGAGAGCGACGACATGGCCGCCGGCGAGGACGCACCGCAGTCGGTGCCCGTCCAGGGCGGCGACGGAGAGGGCGCGGAGCACGCCGCGGCGGAGGCGGAACCCGCCGACGCCGGCGAGTCCCGTACCCGGCCGTCCCGGCGGCAGGCGGCGCAGGAAGGTTCTGGCGCCGCTCAGCCGCGCAAGCGGGGGCGGGCGGCGTCGCGGCGGCCCAGTGGGCGCGAGCGGCACGACGAGAAGATCACGGTGTATGTGTCGGCCGAGGAGCTGATGGACCTGGAGCACGCCCGTCTGGTGCTCCGGGGCGAGCACGGGCTCGCGGTCGACCGCGGGCGGATCGTGCGGGAGGCGGTGGCCGTGGTCCTGGCCGACCTGGAGTCCCGCGGGGACGCGAGCATCCTGGTACGGCGGCTGCGGGGGCGGTAGGGGTAGCCTGCGGGGGCTATGACCTCGAAGGACGTTCCCCTCCCCGGCGCCGGAACCGGCCGTCGGCGTGCGCTGGGGCGGGGCCCCGGGGCCTCGCCGGTCGAGGTCGCGGGCCCGGCTGAGCCCGGCGGGGCGGAACCGGACGAGGCGCCCGGCGCGGTGTCCGAGGAGCCCGCGGTACCGGAGGAGCCTGCGGTGCCTGAAGAGCCCGCGGTGCCGGAGAAGCCCGCGGGGCGTGAAGAGCCCGCGGTTGCCGAAGAGCCCGCGGTTCCCGGACCCCCTGCGGTTCCCGGACCCGGAGAACCCCGTGACGGCGTCTTCAAGGTCCGGCTCGCCAACTTCGAGGGCCCCTTCGACCTCCTCCTCCAGCTGATCTCCAAGCACAAGATGGACGTCACCGAGGTGGCCCTCTCCAAGGTCACCGACGAGTTCATGGCGCACATCCGGGCCATGGGACCCGACTGGGACCTCGACCAGACGACCGAGTTCCTCGTCGTCGCCGCCACGCTGCTGGACCTGAAGGCGGCCCGGCTGCTGCCCGCCGCCGAGGTCGAGGACGAGGCCGACCTCGCGCTGCTGGAGGCCCGGGACCTGCTGTTCGCGCGGCTGCTGCAGTACCGCGCGTACAAACAGATCGCCGACATCTTCAACCAGCGCCTCGACGACGAGGCCCGCCGCCGGCCCCGTACCGTCGGCCTGGAACCGCACCACGCCGAGCTGCTGCCCGAGGTCGTCATCACCATCGGCCCCGAGGGCCTCGCCAGACTCGCGGTCAAGGCGATGCAGCCCAAGCCCAAGCCCCGGGTCTACGTCGACCACATCCACGCCCCGCTGGTCAGCGTGCAGGAGCAGGCCGGGATCGTCGTGGCCAGGCTCAGGGAACTGGGCGAGGCGAGCTTCCGGGTGCTGGTCGAGGACACCGGGGACACCCTCACCGTCGTGGCCCGGTTCCTCGCCCTGCTGGAGCTGTACCGCGAGAAGGCCGTCGCCCTGGAGCAGGAGACCGCGCTCGGGGAGCTGCTCGTGCGCTGGACCGGCGGGGACGCGGACACGGCCCCGATGGTCACCGACGAGTTCGACCGGCCGCCCGAGCCGCCCAAGGAGGAGAAGAAGCCATGAGCGAGCAGACCGCGGAGGTACCGGCCGGGCTGGGGGCCGTGGCCGGTCTCGACCTCAAGCCCGCCCTGGAGGCGATGCTCATGGTCGTGGACGAGCCCGCGACCGAGGAGCACCTGGCGAGGCTGCTGGAGCGGCCGAAACGCCAGGTGGCGGACGCGCTGCGGGAACTGACCGACGAGTACGCCGTGCAGGGCCGCGGCTTCGAGCTGCGGTTCGTCGCCGGCGGCTGGCGTTTCTACACGCGCGCCGCGTACGCGCCGGCCGTCGAGCGGCTGGTCCTGGACGGCCAGACCGCCCGCCTCACCCAGGCGGCACTGGAGACCCTCGCGGTGGTCGCCTACCGCCAGCCGGTCAGCCGCAGCCGCGTCTCCGCCGTACGCGGAGTCAACTGCGACGGTGTGATGCGCACCCTGCTGCAGCGCGGTCTGGTCGAGGAGGCGGGCACGGAACCCGAAACAGGTGCGATCCTGTACAGGACGACGAACTACTTCCTGGAGCGGATGGGCCTGCGTGGCCTGGACGAGCTTCCGGAGCTCGCGCCCTTCCTCCCGGAGGCGGAGGCGATCGAAGCCGAGACCCAGGAAGGCGTACCGTCGTTCGATCCGGACGCCCCGGATTCCGAGGACGCAGACGACAAGACGGAACTTTGATGCGAAGCAGCAGCGGCAGGAACAGCAGCGGAAACAACGGCGGGAGCCGTGGTGGCAACAGCGGCGGCCGCGGCGGGAGCGGTGGTGGCCGCGGTAACTACCGCGGCGCCGGCAACTCCCGTGACGACAACCAGGGCGGCCGGCCGAAGAAGCCGCGTCCGGAGGAGCGGCGCTACGACGTGGGTCCCGGCGCCACCCAGTCCGGCCCGAAGTCCGGGCGGGGCGCCTCGGCGCGCGGTGGCGCCAAGGGCGGCCCCCGGCAGGGCCAGGGCGCCGGGCGCGACCGTTCGGCGCCGGCCCGCTCGCGCGAGTACGAGACGCGGGTCGAGGAGCGCAACCGGGAGCGGTACGCGGGCAAGAAGGACGTCAAGCTGCCCAAGACGTTCCCCGGCGCCGAGCAGGAGGGCGAGCGGCTGCAGAAGGTGCTCGCGCGCGCGGGCTACGGCTCCCGGCGCGCCTGCGAGGAGCTGATCGAGCAGGCCCGGGTCGAGATCAACGGCGAGATCGTGCTGGAGCAGGGCCGCCGTGTGGACCCCGAGAAGGACGAGGTCAAGGTCGACGGCCTGACGGTCGCGACGCAGTCGTACCAGTTCTTCTCGCTGAACAAGCCCGCCGGTGTCGTGTCCACCATGGAGGACCCGGAGGGCCGCCAGTGCCTCGGTGACTACGTCACCAACCGTGAGACGCGGCTCTTCCACGTCGGCCGGCTGGACACCGAGACCGAGGGTGTCATCCTGCTCACGAACCACGGCGAGCTGGCGCACCGCCTCACGCACCCCAAGTACGGCGTGAAGAAGACCTACCTCGCCGCGATCGTGGGCCCGATCCCGCGCGACCTCGGCAAGCGCCTGAAGGACGGCATCCAGCTGGAGGACGGCTACGCGCGCGCGGACCACTTCCGCGTCGTCGAGCAGACCGGCAAGAACTACCTGGTCGAGGTGACCCTGCATGAGGGCCGCAAGCACATCGTGCGGCGCATGCTCGCCGAGGCCGGCTTCCCGGTCGAGAAGCTGGTCCGCACCTCCTTCGGCCCGATCACCCTGGGCGACCAGAAGTCGGGCTGGCTGCGCCGTCTGTCGAACACCGAGGTCGGCATGCTGATGAAGGAAGTCGATCTCTAGACCGCGCCTTGCGCCGTTCACCGTCCCCCTTTATTGTCACCATGACGATAAAGGGGGACGGTGTATGTCCAAGCAGCCGGCGACCGGAGCACTGATCGGCCTCGCCCTCGGGGACGCCCTGGGCTTCCCGACCGAATTCGACGACGTGCCCTCGATCCTCGCCAAGTGCGGGCCCTGGCGGGAGATGGAGCTGCCGAAGCGGGCCTTCGTGTCCGACGACACCCAGATGACCCTCGCCCTCGGGCGCGGACTCCGCACCGCCATGGAGCGCGGTCACCTCGCCCCGAAGCGGCTGGAGCGGCCGCTGCGCGAGGAGTTCGTGGACTGGTACCACTCGCCGGAGAACAACCGCGCCCCGGGCCGTACCTGTCTGACCGCGTGCGCCCTGCTGAAGGAGGACGGCCGGGCCTGGCAGGACGCCAGTCAGATCGGCTCCAAGGGCTGCGGCGCCAACATGCGGGTCGCGCCGATCGGGCTCGCCCCAGGCCTGAGTGACGAACAGCGGTCCGGCGCCGCCCAGTTGCAGTCCGCCCTCACCCACGGCCACCCCACCGCGCTCGCCGCCTCCGACCTCACCGCGCACGCCGTCCGCCTGCTCGCCCAGGGCGCCGACCCGGTCGGACTCGTCGGACAGCTGCGCTCGTACGCGCTCGACCACCGGACCCGGTACGACCACACCTGGCTCGGCGACCTGTGGATCCGGTCCCAGGACCCCAGCCCCGAGCACTTCGTCGCACGCGGCTGGGACGAGTGCCTGGCGGTCCTGGAGCGGCTCCAGGAGGCCGTGCGGACCGTCTCGCCGGAGACCGACCCGTGCCTGGCCACCGGAGCGGGCTGGATCGCCGAGGAGGCCTTCGCCACCGGGCTGCTGTGCTTCCTGCTCTTCCCCGACGAGCCCGTCACCGCCCTGCGCCGGGCCGCCTGCTCCTCCGGCGACTCCGACTCCATCGCCTGCCTCACCGGCGCCTTCGCGGGCGCCTGGCTGGGCGCGGACGCCTGGCCGGCCGACTGGACCGGGCGGATCGAGTACCGGGGGGACCTGTTGGCGCTGGGCGCGCTCTGGGACGCTTAGCCCCATGATCGAAGACCTCGACATCGACCTCGCACCCGTGGTCGCGGAACAGCCCGACCCCCTGCTGTTCGCGACCGTCTCCGGAGCCCATCTGTACGGCTTCCCCTCGCAGGACTCCGACGTGGACCTGCGGGGCGTCCATCTGCTTCCCGCGGCCGACCTCGTCGGACTGCGCGAGCCGGAGGAGACCCGCTCACGGACCTGGGTGCGCTACGGCGTCGAGCTGGACCTCGTCACCCACGACCTGCGCAAGTTCGTCCGGCTGATGCTGCGCCGCAACGGCTATGTCCTGGAGCAGCTCCTCTCGCCTCTGGTCGTGCGGACCACCGAGGCGCACCGCGAGCTGGCCGCGCTCGTGCCCGGCGTCCTCACCGGCCACCACGCCCACCACTACCGGGGCTTCGCGCTGACGCAGTGGCGGCTGTTCGAGAAGACCGGCGAACTCAAGCCGCTGCTCTACACGTTCCGGGTGCTGCTCACCGGCATCCACCTCATGCGCAGCGGCGAGGTCCAGGCCCACCTGCCCACGCTCCTGGAGCTGGTCGGCGCACCGGACTACGTGCCGGACCTCATAGCGGCCAAGGGTGAGCGGGAGCACGGGGCGGCCGACATCGAGCACGCGCGCGTGGAGGCCGACGTGGAGCGGCTGCACACCCTGCTCGACGAGGCCCAGGCCGCCTCATCCCTCCCGGACGCGCCCACCGCGTACGACGCCCTGCACGACTTCGTCATACGGCTCCGTCTGCACGGCTGAGTCCCCGGGGCGGGCGTGCGTCCGCACGGCTGAGTCCCGGCGTGCCCGGAACAGGAAGTCGGCCACGCGTGCGTGGTCCGGCTCCGCCGGCAGCGGGCTGTGGTCCAGGGCCCGCTCCGTCTCCGCCCCCAGCCGGGCCATCCACGCCTCGACGCCGGCCCAGGCGAGCTCGCCCCGCTTCACCGCGAGCAGCGGCTCCCGCTGGTCACCGACCTCGATCCGCAGCTCGCCGGTGCGCAGCAGGTCGCGGGCGGACATCAGCAGGCGCAGCAGGTGCATGGCGTGCTTCCAGCGCGGGGCGCCCGTCGTGCGGACGTCGGCGTCGAGCTTCCTGCGCTGGCCGAGGGCGTAGCGGGTGAAGGTGCCGTAGACCTGCCGGGAGAGGAAGGCGTCGCGCAGGGACAGCAGCTCCCGGCCGGTGTCGTCCATGCGCTCCACGAGCGGGGAGTGCAGGCACTCCAGGATGTTCGGATTGCCCCGCAGCGCCAGCTCGCAGAACCGTTCCAGTTCCCAGGAGAACTGCTCCTCGCCCGGCCCCTCCACATGCGTCGGCGGCTTCTCGAACCGCCAGTACAGGAAGGTGGGGGCGAGGAACACGCCCCGCCGGTCGGTGTCGCTCGTGTCCGTCGCCAGACCGAAGGCCCGGGAACCCATGACACAGGCGTAGACGGTGTGGTCGCGTACCAGGGTCTCGGGCTGCATGCCGGGAGCGTACGCGGACCCCTCAGGTCAGGTGGATCGAATTCGCCTCCACCGTGATCGTCTTCTTCGGAAGCGGCTTGGTCGCGGGGCCGTGGGCCACCGCACCGTCGGCGATGTGGAACTTGCTGCCGTGACACGGGCAGTCGATCGTGCCGTCCGCGACCGTGCCCACCGTGCAGCCCATGTGGGTGCAGATCGCCGAGAAGGCCTTGAACTCGCCCTTCTTCGGCTGGGTGACGACGACCTTCTGTTCCTTGAAGATCTTCCCGCCGCCCTCCGGGATGTCACTCGTCTGCGCCAGGTCCTTCCCGTGGGAGGAGCCGGAGACCGGTGACCCGGAGCCCGGGGAGGTGGGGGCCGGGGAGGCGGGCGCCGGAGACGAGGGCTTCGCAGACGACGCCACCGGGGAACTCTTGCCGTTGCTGCCGCCGCATCCCACGCATCCCGCGGCGAGCGCCGCCGCGCCCGTCGCCAAAGCCGTGCGCCGCGTCGCGGGCTGGTTCATGTCAGCACTCCGTACAGACGTTGAAGGACAGGGGTCCGTTGAAGAACAAAGGGTTGAACCGGTGCATACCGGCACATCCGCATCGTCTCAGCGATCGGGCGCCGCACGCCGTGTCCGCGCGGGCTGACTACGCTGGACGGACCAAGAACAGATCCGCACGTCAGCAGGGAGCAGCGCCGTGGCGGTACGAGCGGTCCGGGGGGCCGTCCAACTGGAGCGGGACGAGGCCGGACACATGGACGAGCAGGTCGGAGCCCTGCTCACCGCGGTCCTGGAGCGGAACGGGCTGACCACCGACGACCTGATCAGCATCTGGTTCACGGCCACTCCCGACCTGCACAGCGACTTCCCGGCCGCGGCCGCCCGCAAGCTCGGCATCGTCGACGTGCCCCTGATCTGCGCCCAGGAGCTGGACATCGAGGGCGCCATGCCCCGGGTCGTGCGGATCCTCGCGCACATCGAGTCGGACAGGCCCCGCGCCGACATCAGCCACGTCTACCTCGGCGCCGCGGCCGCCCTGCGCAAGGACATCGCCCAGTGAGAACCGCACTCGTCATCGGCACCGGCCTCATCGGCACCTCCGCCGCCCTGGCGCTCGTCCAGCGCGGCGTCGTCGTCCACCTCGCCGACCACGACCCCGAGCAGGCCCGCACGGCCGCCGCGCTGGGCGCCGGCACCGACGAGGCCCCCGAAGGCCCCGTCGACCTGGCGGTCGTGGCCGCCCCGCCCGCGCACGTGGCAGGTGTCCTCGCGGACGCCATGCGCCGGGGCGTGGCCCGCGGCTACCTGGACGTGGCCAGCGTCAAGGGAGGCCCGCGCCGCGAGCTGGAGGCGCTCGGCCTCGACCTGACGGCGTACATCGGCACGCACCCGATGTCCGGCCGCGAGAAGTCCGGCCCGCTGGCCGCGACCGGCGACCTCTTCGAAGGCCGCCCGTGGGTGCTCACCCCGACCCGGGACACCGACACCGAGGTGCTGAACCTCGCCCTGGAGCTGGTCTCCCACTGCCGGGCCGTCCCGGTGGTCATGGACGCCGACGCCCATGACCGCGCCGTCGCCCTCGTCTCGCACATGCCCCACCTGGTGTCCAGCATGGTCGCCGCACGCCTGGAGCACGCCGAGGAGGCCGCCGTACGGCTGTGCGGGCAGGGCATCCGGGACGTGACCCGGATCGCCGCCTCCGACCCGCGCATGTGGATCGACATCCTGTCCGCGAACCCGGGGCCGGTCGCCGACCTGCTCTCCGACGTCGCCGCCGACCTGGGCGAGACCGTCGAGGCCCTGCGCGCCCTGCAGTCCGCCGACGAGGCCAAGCGGAGCGAGGGCACCGCCGGCATCGAGGACGTGCTGCGCCGCGGGAACGCGGGCCAGGTGCGGGTACCCGGCAAGCATGGCAGCGCGCCGCGGGTGTACGAGACCGTCGTCGTGCTCATCGACGACCAGCCCGGCCAGCTGGCCCGCATCTTCGCGGACGCGGGACGGGCCGGGGTCAACATCGAGGACGTGCGCATCGAGCACGCCACCGGGCAGCAGGCCGGTCTGGTCCAGCTCTCCGTGGAGCCCAAGGCGGCAGCCGTGCTGAAGGAGGCGCTCCGTGAGCGCGGGTGGGCTCTGCGGCAGTAGTGACCGCCGGCGGATCCCGTGTGCGTCCGGACGAGTGACCCGCACCCAGTAACCTTGTGCAGGGCGCTCTCGCTCCCCGCATCCCGCCCGCACCGCACCAGGAAGGTGTCCCTCCGTGGAAAACGGCGCCGCCCCGACCGCCAGGCCCGTGATCGTCGCGATCGACGGCCCCTCCGGCACCGGCAAGTCGAGCACGTCGAAGGCCGTCGCCGCGCAGCTCGGCCTGAGCTACCTGGACACCGGCGCCCAGTACCGGGCGATCACCTGGTGGATGGTGACCAACGGCATCGAGCTGGAGGACCCGACCGCCATCGCGGCCGTCGCCGGCAAGCCGGAGATCGTCTCCGGCACGGACCCGGACAAGCCGACCATCACCGTCGACGGCATCGACGTGGCCGGCCCGATCCGCACCCAGGAGGTCACCTCCAGGGTCAGCGCGGTCAGCGCGGTGCCCGAGGTGCGCTCCCGGATCACCGAGCTGCAGCGCTCGCTGGCCGCCGGCGCGGAACGCGGCATCGTCGTCGAGGGCCGTGACATCGGTACGACCGTCCTCCCCGACGCCGACCTGAAGATCTTCCTCACCGCCTCCCCGGAGGCCCGCGCGGCCCGCCGCAGCGGCGAGCTGAAGGGCGCCGACGTCCACGCCACCCGTGAGGCGCTGATCAAGCGGGACGCGGCCGACTCCAGCCGCAAGACCTCGCCGCTCGCCAAGGCCGACGACGCGGTCGAGGTGGACACCACAGAGCTCACCCTCGCCCAGGTCATCGAGTGCGTCGTCACCCTGGTCGAGGAGAAGCGGGCCGGGAAGTGAGCCTTCCGTCACGCGGGGAGGACGCCCTTCCCTCCGCACGGGGTGCCGAGGTCGGCCGGCGCATCGGCGTCGGCCTGATGCACGGACTGTTCAAGCCGCGGGTGCTCGGCGCCTGGAAGGTGCCGGCCACCGGCCCCGTGATCTTCGCGGTGAACCACTCCCACAACATCGACGGCCCGATGGTCATGGGCGTGGCCCCCCGGCCGACGCACTTCCTGATCAAGAAGGAAGCCTTCATCGGCCCGCTGGACCCCTTCCTGACCGGCATCGGCCAGGTCAAGGTGGACCGCGCCGCGGCCGACCGCACGGCGATCGGCCGGGCCCTCGGCGTACTGGAGGCCGGGGGAGTGCTGGGCATCTTCCCGGAGGGCACCCGGGGCGACGGCGACTTCGCTTCGCTGCGCGCCGGGCTCGCCTACTTCGCGGTCCGCAGCGGGGCGCCGATCGTGCCCATCGCCGTCCTGGGAAGCGCTGGCAAGCGCGGACGGTTGATAAAGGGACTCCCGCCCCTGCGCTCGCGCATCGACGTCGTCTTCGGCGACCCCTTCGACGCGGGGGACGGCAGTGGACGGCGTACGCGCAGGGCGCTGGACGAGGCGACCGAGCGGATTCAGAAGCAGCTCACCAGCCACCTGGAAAACGCCAGGCGCCTGACCGGGCGCTAGGCGACACTTGAGTAGTGGATCAGCCGGGAGAAAACCGGGCGATCCACCGATCACCACGAACGAACGAGGTACGGACTTCATGAACGACCAGATCCAGCCCGACGGCTCGGACGCGTACGAGGGCGCGCACGAGTACGACCACGGGGCTCTCGGCGACGCCGAGTACGCGGAGTTCATGGAGCTCGCCGCGGAAGAGGGCTTCGACATCGAGGACGTCGAGGGCGCCATCGAGGCGGCGGGCCACGGTCCGCTGCCCGTGCTCGCCGTCGTCGGCCGCCCCAATGTCGGCAAGTCGACCCTGGTGAACCGGATGATCGGCCGCCGCGAGGCGGTCGTCGAGGACCGGCCGGGCGTCACCCGTGACCGCGTCACCTACGAGGCCGAGTGGGCCGGCCGCCGCTTCAAGGTCGTCGACACCGGCGGCTGGGAGCAGGACGTCCTCGGCATCGACGCCTCCGTGGCCGCCCAGGCCGAGTACGCGATCGAGGCGGCGGACGCCGTCGTCTTCGTGGTGGACGCAAAGGTGGGCGCGACCGACACCGACGAGGCCGTCGTCCGGCTGCTGCGCAAGGCCGGCAAGCCGGTCGTGCTGTGCGCCAACAAGGTCGACGGCCCGAGCGGCGAGGCCGACGCGGCCTACCTGTGGAACCTGGGCCTCGGCGAGCCGCACCCCGTCTCGGCCCTGCACGGCCGCGGCACCGGTGACATGCTCGACGCCGTCCTGGAGGTCCTGCCGAGCGCGCCCGAGCAGTCCTTCGGCACCGCGATCGGCGGCCCCCGCCGCATCGCGCTCATCGGCCGCCCGAACGTCGGCAAGTCCTCCCTGCTGAACAAGGTCGCGGGCGAGGAGCGCGTCGTCGTCAACGAGATGGCGGGCACGACCCGCGACCCGGTCGACGAGATGATCGAACTCGGCGGCAAGACCTGGAAGTTCGTGGACACCGCCGGCATCCGCAAGCGCGTCCACCTCCAGCAGGGCGCCGACTACTACGCCTCCCTGCGCACGGCAGCGGCCGTGGAGAAGGCGGAGGTCGCGGTCGTCCTGATCGACGCCTCCGAGAACATCTCCGTGCAGGACCAGCGGATCATCACCATGGCCGTCGAGGCGGGCCGCGCGATGGTCATCGCCTACAACAAGTGGGACACCCTCGACGAGGAGCGCCGCTACTACCTGGAGCGGGAGATCGAGACCGAGCTGGGCCAGGTCGTCTGGGCCCCGCGCGTGAACGTCTCGGCGCGCACCGGCCGCCACATGGAGAAGCTGGTCCCGGCGATCGAGACCGCCCTCGCCGGCTGGGAGACCCGCGTCCCCACCGGCCGCCTGAACGCCTTCCTCGGCGAGCTGGTCTCGGCCCACCCGCACCCGGTCCGGGGCGGCAAGCAGCCGCGCATCCTGTTCGGCACCCAGGCCGGCACCAAGCCGCCGCGGTTCGTCCTGTTCGCCTCCGGCTTCATCGAGGCGGGCTACCGCCGCTTCATCGAGCGCCGGCTGCGCGAGGAGTTCGGCTTCGAGGGCACCCCGATCCACATCTCGGTGCGGGTGCGCGAGAAGCGCGGCGCGAAGAAGAAGTAGCAACAGCGGTACGACGTGAAGGGCGGCGCCTGGAGAACCAGGTGCCGCCCTTCACCGTGCGCCGGTCACACGCCCCGGCGCGGCCCCGGAGGAAGCGCCGCCGGCACATGCTGCATCCCGGTGTCGTGCTGCTGCCGGCCCAGCGTGCCGATCCGCTGCCACTGCGACTGCTGCCGCGCGCTGTAGGCCCCCGCGCTGTAGGCGCTGTACGAGCTGCTGAACGACCCCGCCCGGTGCCCGCCGTAGCCGCCCGTGCGGTCCGGAAGCTGACCGAAGGGGCTGAACCTCAGCCCCTCCTCCCCGCTCCGGTCGCCCGGCAGCGTGCGGAAACTCTTGACCCACTCCGCGTAGAGCGAGTCGTAGATCGGCGTGGCCGAGGCACCACCAGCCCCTTCCTGCCCCGTCCGGGCGGAGGGAATGGAGGAGAACGATGACCGGCGGGGAGAACTGTCATATGCGTGCACGTATGTCCAAACGACGGCACCCCTAAAGGGATGCGGTCCCGCAGCATGCCTTTAGGGGCGTGGGGAACCGCGCGAACAACCGCGTACCACCCGCGGCCGCCCACGCACCACAGCGCCCCGCCCCGCGGGTGAGAAGATCACGTACCCGCGAGAGGCAGCGCCGCGGCGACCAGCTTCCCGTTCGCCGCCGCCTTGTCGAGGGAGTCCCGCAGCAGGTCCTCCCGCGGCTGCCGCCCGATCGACCCCACCGGCGCCGCGAACATCAGCACCTGCTGGTGCTTGTTGGCGGCGGCCCGCCAGCTGTCCGTCACCTGCAGCGGCTGGTGCGCCTGCCACCAGGCGACCGGCTGCCCGCCGCCCGTCGACGGCTGCAGCACCGCGTGCAGCTGGCCCGCGGCCAGCAGCACCGACCAGCCGTGCAGCACCGGCGGCACCGACGTCAGCTCGGTCACCGGCATGAACCCCTGCTCGATGAGGAGCGGAAGGAAGTCGTCGCCGTCCCCGGTGGTGCCCGGACGCACGATCGGCGAGGTCGGCTCGACGACCAGCGCCGGGTGCAACTCGCCCTCGACCAGGACGAGTCCGCTGGTCACGCCGAGCACCGCCTGCTCGGCCGCCGCCTGCCGCGGCCCGCCCGCGGCGGCCCCGCCGGCGATCCCGCCGATGGAGCGGACAGCGCCCTGCAGCTGCTCCTCGGTGACCTGGACGACCTGCGAGGGCAGACAGCTGGCGTGGGCGAAGGCGAGGACGGCGGTCTCGTCGCCGACGAACAGAACAGTGCTGGTGCGCTCCTGCTCGGAGTCGCCCGGGGTGCGGCAGGACGTGCAGTCGTAACTGCCCGGGGCGTTCTCTCCGGCGAGCAGCCGGTCGGCTTCTTCGTCGCCGATCTCGGCGCGTACGGCGTCGCTGACGTCGAGCATGCGCGGCACGGTGGCTCCCTCGGGATGCTGTGCTGGGTCGGCCGGGTGGCTCCCGGCCGATGAGCCCCGGGGTTCCGGGCTCATGAAGAAGACAACGGGCGTCCTGTGGTGGGGGTCACGCCCCGGCGACAACCGGTTCGAACCAACCAGCGCACACGGTCACCTTGTGTGCGGATTCCGCCACTCACGGTCAACTCCTTGCCACGTCAAGGAACTTGACAGGGTGAAGTGGGTCACAGATCGCTTCCGTCGTTGGTCGATAAATCAGGAAAACAGCGCATGTAGTGGGTGGCCGAAAATTGCTGATACTCGCGGTAACGGGCAACTGGCCTGGAAGGACGGGCAGTTGGTTGATTCCGGCCGCTCGACCTCCCTACATTCCTCCGCCGTGTGCAACGAGCACCGCTCGGGTACGTCCGACGACCGGCACCGGCACGGCACCACCGCCGGCACCGGCCACGCGGACGGGGCGGGCACGAGCAACCGCGCTCCTGCGCGGCGAGGCGTGCTCCGCCCGGGGGAGCCCGGGTTCGTGGAGAGGGAATTACATGTCCGAGTGTGCCGATACCACCCGCAGCACCGCCCGTCACGACAGCGCCCGCAAGGGCCGGACGACGGCCGCGCTCGCCGGAGCCGCCCTGCTGGCCCCGCTGGGTCTGCTGGCCGCCACCGGCAACGCCGCAGCGGCGGACAACGGGGTATGGGACCGCATCGCCCAGTGCGAGAGCGGCGGCAACTGGCACATCAACACCGGCAACGGCTACTACGGCGGGCTCCAGTTCTCCGCCGGCACCTGGCGCGCGTACGGCGGCACCGCCTACGCCCCGACGGCCGACCAGGCCTCCCAGGGCGCGCAGATCGCCGTCGCCACCAAGGTCCAGCACGCCCAGGGCTGGGGCGCCTGGCCCGTCTGCTCGGCCCGCGCCGGAGCCTTCGGTGCCGCACCCGCGGCGGCGCACAGCGGCTCCTCCGACACGGCGGCCTCGAAGGGCGTGACGACGAAGTCCACCCCGCCGAAGTCCGCGCCGGCCCGGTCCGCCCCGACGAAGTCCGTCCCGGCCAGGACGCCGCAGCGCCCGGCCGCTCCGACGGGCCGCAGCGCCTCCCGCGGTGACTACACCGTCCGCGAGGGCGACACGCTCAGCGCCATCGCCGCCCGGCACGGCACCACCTGGCAGCGGGTCTACACCGCCAACAAGAAGGTCATCGGCGACGACCCCGACCTGATCGTGCCCGGCCAGCGCCTCGCGCTCTGAGCCGCGCCGGCTCCGCCCGAGACAGCCACTGTCCCCATCGAGGACAGTGGCTGTCCGCATCCCCTGGCAGACTCGCACCCATGTTGGAGACCTCGGCACGCCTTCTACGCCTCCTGTCGCTGCTCCAGGCCCACCGCGATTGGTCCGGGGTCGAACTCGCCGGCCGGCTCGGCGTCACCCCGCGCACGGTCCGCCGGGACGTGGACCGGCTGCGCGAGCTGGGTTACCCGGTCAACGCCAGCCCGGGCACCGGCGGCGGCTACCAGCTGGGCGCGGGGGCCGAACTCCCGCCGCTGCTGCTGGACGACGACGAGGCCGTCGCCGTGGCCGTGGGCCTGCGCACCGCCGCGGGCCAGGGCATCGAGGGCATCGGGGAGACCTCCGTACGCGCCCTCGCCAAGCTGGAGCAGGTGCTGCCGAACCGGCTGCGCCGCCGCGTGAGCGCCCTGAACGCCTTCACCGTGCCGATGCTGCGCGGCGGTCCGGCCGTGTCGCCGGTCGACCCGGCCCTGCTCACCGAACTCGCGCACCTGTGCCGGGACGCCGAGCGGCTGCGCTTCGAGTACCGGAGCCACGACGGGGCCGCCAGCCGGCGTACCGTCGAGCCGCACCGGCTGGTGTGCAGCGAGCGGCGCTGGTACCTGGTCGCCTGGGACGTCGACCGGGCGGACTGGCGGACGTTCCGCGTCGACCGGATCACCCCCAGACCGCCGCACGGACCCCGCTTCACCCCGCGCGAGCCGCCCGCCGAGGACCTGGCCGCCTATGTCTCGAAGGGCGTCTCCACGCGCGCGTACGCCACGCACTCCGCCGTGCGGCTGCTGGTGCCGCTGCACGAGGCCGCCGAGCGGATCTCGCCGTCCGCCGGCACGCTGGAGGCCGACGGCGCGGACGCGTGCGTCCTGCGCTCCGGCGCGGCGAACCCGGACCTGATGGTCGTTCACGTCATGATGCTGGGCTTCCCGTTCGAGGTCATCGAGCCCGCCGAGCTGACCGAGGCGATCACGAGGATCCGGGACCGGCTCGACGCGGCTCTGGCCCGGGCCGCGGCGCCTGCCCCGCGTACTGCGGGTGGTGCAGGTCGAACGCCGGGGACTCCGAGCGGATCCGGGGCAGCGTGACGAAGTTGTGCCGGGGCGGCGGGCAGGAGGTCGCCCACTCCAGGGAGCGGCCGTCCTGCCCCGGCCGGGCCAGCTCGGCGCGCATCAGCAGCGCCATGACCCCGCCGGCCAGGAAGAAGCCGAACGCCGTGATCGGATACAGATGCCCGATCTTCTTGTGGTCGGTGGTGGTGAGCCAGTCGACCACCACCCGTCCGGCCCGGTTCCTGCCGCCCACCGGTCCTGCCGGCGCCCGTACGGTCTCGGCCCCCCTCGCTCACTCGCCCTCCGCATCCGGCGTCCGGGCCCGCCCCAGCCCGGGGCACGCGTACCCGCGAGCAGGCGCCATGATGCGCGCGGGGCCGCCTGCTCCTCCCGGAGGTGTACGGCGGTCGTGTGCCGGATCCGTGAAATTCCTATGCGGCGTCAGCTGCCCCGGGACGACTCCGGATTGGCCGGGGAATCCCGTTCAGGGCGGCGTCCGGAACGGCGCTGCGGAACTTTTCGCGGAGTAATTCGAAGCGGTGCTGCGCGACACGTGAATTGTCTGGGATTACACCGCTGAGCCCTACGGAAACCCTCGTACGTGTGAAGGAGTTCGAGGGGTACGCCGGCCGGGAAGCTGTGACAGAAGTGTGACGGGAGTCTGATAGGACTCTTACCCTGCGCTGCGCGGTAGCGTGGCGGCATGGTACCGATTCCCACTCCGCCAGCGGAGCCTCAGGACAGTCCGGACGGGTACGTCGGCCTCGACGCGGCGCACGCCGAGCGGCTCGCGCGGGAGCGCGGCTGGCCGACGGTACGGTCGCTGCCGCCGGGCGCGGTCATCACGATGGAGTACCGGGCGGGGCGGCTGAACTTCGAGGTGCGCGAGGGCCGGGTGGCCCGCGCCTGGAAGGGCTGACGCCCTGCCGGGTCCGGCCTGCGGCGCACGTGCCGGGGCCGGTCGTCGCCCCTCCGTGGGGCCGTCGTCGCTCGTCGCGCGGCTCCCCGCGCCCGGCACGGCGAAGGCCCCGTCTCCCTCCGCGGAGTACGGGGCCTTCGTCGTGGTGCGGGGCAGTGGTGCGTACCGGGCCCCGTGTTCGTTCCCGCGGTCAGCCGCCCGTCAGCGGCCGGGCCGGCTGGGTGGTGCCGCGCGGCAGGCGGTGGTCGGCGTGCGGGGGGCGGCGGCTGCCCGCCGGGGTGACCGGGGTGCGTTCCGAACGGGTCGTGTGCGGGCCCGGGGCCAGATGGGCCAGCCCCCGCGAGGCGCGGGTCGAGGCGACCGGCTCGCGCGCCGGCGTCGGCTGCTCGGCCGGTGTGGCGCGCGGCCGGAGCACCACCGGCGTGACCGGGACGGCCGGTTCGGGCACGGGGCGGCCGCGGCGGGCGCGCCAGCGGTCGCGCAGATCGAACAGCGCGGTCTCGGCCCTGGCGATCAGCGGCTCGAACCACGGCAGGGCGAGCAGGATCAGCAGGCCCGCGGCCCAGCCCAGCAGGACGTCGCTCAGCCAGTGCGTACCGAGGTAGACGGTGGTGAGGCCGACGCCCAGCGACGTGATGGCGGACAGTGCCGACAGCCAGCGGCGCGCTCTCGGGGTCGAGGCCAGATAGGCCAGGATGCCCCAGGTGACCACCGCGTTGGCGGTGTGGCCGCTGGGGAATATATCGCCGCCCAGGCCCATCTCGTTCGAGCCGATCACGGTCGCGTAGTGCGGACCGAGGCGCCCCATGCCGAGTTTGGCGGCGCCGACCGTGATGTTCAGCAGCAGCAGGGAGGCGGCCAGGGTGAGCAGGGGCCGGAGCGTGTGCTGGCGCCAGGAGCGCCAGCCGAGCCACGCCGCGACCATCACCGCGGTGGGGCCGCGCTGGCCGAGCACCACGTAGTAGTCGAGGAAGGCGTGGATCTGGGGCCACTGCTGGTACGGCCGGAAGAACATGACCTGCCAGTCGAGCCGGACCAGCCAGGACGTGATCACCACGGCCCACACGATGGCCAGGTAGAAAGCCAGGGTCGCGGTGAAGAGAACGACCCGGTGCCGGCTCATCCTTGGCATGTCGATGTGGGCCGGCCGTTCCGGCTCACGGTCGAGTCTGGCGAACACCCGGTCCAGACGCCGGGTGACGTTTCGTTCGGTACGCACCCAATCGACGTTACAGCGAGTGAGCTGTGTTCCCGGTCGAAACAGGGGCTTTGTGATGACGATGTGATGTGGGAAACGTCTCAAGCGCGGTCCGAATTCCAGCGATTCCGCTATCCCGCCACGGTGTTCTGTTCAATTCCTTTGATCATGCCGGGCGTTGTTTATATGGCGCTTATGAATGCGTTAACCCGGTCCTGGCGCGGAATTCTCCGGGGTGTCATCGGCCGGCGATGTCGATCATGGCGGACCGGAGCCGTTCAGCCAGAAGGCCCCGTAGACCGCCGCGGCGAGGGCCGACACGACCGTGACCAGCACCGCTCGGGAGGTGCGCAGCCGGGCCAGGGCGCAGGCGAGCGGCAGCAGCACCGGGAAGGCGGGCAGCAGCAGCCGCGGCTTGGAGCCGAAGTAGCTCGACGCGCACAGGGCGAGCGCGAGGACCACACCCGTGTACACCAGCAGTTCGACGGGCTGGCGCCGGCGCACACCGGTCACGTACAGCCACAGCAGCAGGGCCACCCCGACGATCAGGCCGGTGCCGGCGAGGGCGGACGGAAATGACGTGAACTTGTCGGCCACGAAGCGAGCGAACGCATAACCGCCGTCGAAGCCGTTGCGCCAGCCGGCCTGCACGTCCAGGTACCCGAGCGGGCCCCGGCCGGTCCGCCGCCCGACCCAGAGCACATAACCGGCGGCCCCGAGCGGCGCGATGAGCATGCCGAGCGCACGGCGCCGGCCGGACACCGCCGGGGCGTCCGGCGTGTGCCGTGCGTCCGGCGTGGCCGCTGGGGTCTGTGCGCCTGGAGTGCGGGTGGTGGCGGATGCGCCTGGAGCGGGCGCTGGGGTGTGTGTCCCTTCTGGTGCGCCAGGTGCGTGCGCCGGGGAGTTCTCTCCATTAGATGCGCTCGGCGTATGCGCCTGGGCGTGTCCTGCGTTGCGTGCGCCGGGTGTGCGCATCGCGCTCCGTTCCCGCACGAACGAGATCACGCCCGCCACCCACACCGCCGCGACCACCGCCGCACCGACCGGCCGGGTCAGCCCCGCCAGCGCGGCCAGCGTGCCCGCGGTGAGCCAGCGGCCGGTCAGCAGCGCGTACAGCGACCAGGCCGCCAGCGCCGTGAACAGCGACTCGCTGTACGCCATCGACTGCACGATCCCGACCGGCAGCACCGCCCACAGCAGGACGGCGCAGACCCCCACCCGGGCGCCGTACACCTTTTCGGCGACCGCGAAGATTCCGCAGGCCGCGGCGAGCGAGACGAGCAGGCTGACGACGAGACCGGCGTCCGCGTACGACAGCGGCAGGGCCGCGTGCAGCAACCGCTCCAGCCACGGCAGCAGCGGGAAGAACGCCAGGTTGGAGTGCAAGTCGCCGTTCGGCAGCCGCACCTCGTAGCCGTAACCCAGTTCGGCGACCCGCGAGTACCACAGGGAGTCCCAGCGCGCGGTGAGCAAGGTGTGCGCGCTCTTGCCGCGCGCGGCGCTCCACCCCGCCAGCACGACCAGCCCCAGGGTGCGGACCGCCGCATAGCCCAGGAGGGCCGGGGCCGCCCGGCGCAGGAGGGGGGCGCGGGACGGGGTCACGCGCGTGTCAAGATCGGTCACGGACTCGATTATCGACCGGGGGCGGAACCGTCCTGGCCCCCGGGGCGTGGTCGGGAGAGAGCGACGTGGCGTACGCCACACGGGTTCCGTCGAGCGTGTGAGAGGTCCGCCACGTGCCCCCGTGGCGAACTCGCGTACGCTGACGAGTCACCCGCGTGGGTTCGCGCGGGCCGGAGACACCGCTCCTCTCCGGCCGTACGACAGGGAGTCCCCACCCTGTCGGTCCGCCCCGACGCGAGGCTCATCTGGGAGGTACGTACATGTCCGGGACGACCACGGCTGCCGTACGGCCGCGCCGTCGGGCGGCCGGGGCCGGTGCCGGTGCCGACCGCTGGGTCGTCCTCGTCGTCCTGTGCGTCAGCCTGCTGCTCGTCGCCCTCGACGCGACCGTGCTGCACGTGGCCGTGCCCGCCGTCACCGAGGACCTCAAGCCCGGTGCCATACAACTGCTCTGGATCGTCGACGTCTATCCGCTGGTCTGCGCCTCGCTGCTGATCCTCTTCGGCACCCTCGGCGACCGGATCGGCCGCAGGCGCGTCCTGCTGCTCGGCTACGGCCTGTTCGGTGTCGCGTCCGCCGTGGCCGCGTTCGCGCAGACGGCCGAGATGCTCATCCTCGCCCGCGCGCTGCTCGGCGTCGGCGGCGCCATGATCATGCCGGCGACTCTGTCGATCCTGCGTCAGGTCTTCCCCGACCGGCGCGAGCGCGCGCTCGCCATCGGCGTCTGGAGCGCGGTGGCCGCTGTCGGCGCGGCCGTCGGACCGCTGCTCGGCGGGTTCCTGCTGGAGCACTTCTGGTGGGGCGCGGTCTTCCTCGTGAACATCCCCCTGATGCTGGTCAGCCTGCCGGTGGGCCGGATCCTGCTGCCCGAGTCCCGCGGTGACCAGGGCGGCCCCTGGGACGTCGCCGGCGCCCTGATGGCGGCCGGCGGACTCTTCGGCGTCGTCCTCGGTGTGAAGCGGCTGGGCGGCGGGGAGGCACCGGCGAGCCCCTTCACGGTGCTGCCGCTGCTGGCCGGCGCGGCCCTTGTGTTCTTCTTCCTGCGACGGCAGCGGCGGCTCCCGCATCCCCTCGTGGACCTGCGGATGTTCCGCCGGCCCGCGTTCAGCACCTCGGTGGGCTGCATCGTGCTGGCGATGCTCGCGCTCGTCGGTCTGGAGCTGATCGCCGCCCAGTATCTGCAACTGGTGCTCGGGCTCTCCCCGCTGCAGACCGGCCTCAGGCTGCTGCCCCTGACCATCGCGGCCATGGCGGCGGGTCTGGCGGGCGCGCGGATGCTGCGCCGCTTCGGGCCGCGCCGGATGGTCTGCTTCGGTTTCTGTCTCACCGCGGCCGCGGTGGTGACGCTCACCGCGATGGGCGGCACCGACAACGCACCGCTGTTGCTGTCCGGTTTCGTGCTGCTCGGTTTCGGCCTGGAGACCACGCTCTTCGGGGCGTACGAGTCGATGCTCAGTGAGGCCCCGGCGGACCAGGCCGGCGGGGCGGCGGCGATCGGCGAGACGTCGTACCAGCTCGGTGCGGGCATCGGCATCGCGCTGCTCGGCAGCGTGATGAACGCCGCCTATGCCCCGGGTCTGCGCGCGGTGCCGGGCGTCCCGCGGCCCGCCGAGGACGCGGCGGGCCACTCGCTCGGTGAGGCCTACGAGATCGCCGGACGTCTCGGCGGGCCCGCCGGGGAGGCGCTGCGCCGGGCCGCGCGGGACTCCTTCGTGCACGGGCTGCATGTGACGCTGCTGGTGAGCGCGGTCCTGTTGCTGCTGGGCGCCGTGATGGCGCTGCGGCTGCCGCGGGTCATGCAGTGCGGGGAGCCCGCGGCGGCGGTGGAGCTGCCCGCGCCGCGGGAAGTGGCGGAGTCCCGCGTCTCGGCCTGACGGGACACGAAGACCACTGGACGTGCGGGAGACTGCACCGTAACGTCGGCGTCGAAATGTAACTAGCGGTGCTAGTTTTCGTGTGTGCCGGAGGGTTTCCCATGTCCGCGTCCTCGAAGTTGCCCCCCTTCGATCCCGCCGACCCGCTCGGGATCGACGACCTGCTGGAACCGGAAGACCTGGCCGTACGGGACACCGTGCGGGCCTGGGCGGCGGACCGGGTGCTGCCGCACGTCGCCGAGTGGTACGAGCAGGGGGAGCTGCCCGGCATCCATGAGCTCGCGCAGGAGCTCGGCGCGATCGGGGCGCTCGGCATGTCGCTCAGCGGGTACGGCTGCGCGGGGGCCAGTGCCGTGCAGTACGGGCTCGCCTGTCTGGAGCTGGAGGCCGCCGACTCCGGGATCCGGTCCCTCGTCTCCGTGCAGGGCTCCCTCGCCATGTATGCGATCCACCGGTTCGGCAGCGAGGAGCAGAAGCAGCAGTGGCTGCCCCGCATGGCGGCCGGCGAGGTGATCGGCTGCTTCGGGCTCACCGAGCCCGACCACGGCTCCGACCCCGCCGCCATGCGCACCCACGCCAAGCGCGACGGCGACGACTGGATCCTCAACGGCCGCAAGATGTGGATCACCAACGGGTCGGTCGCCGGCGTGGCCGTCGTCTGGGCGCAGACCGAGGACGGCATCCGCGGATTCGTCGTGCCCACCGACAGCCGCGGCTTCTCGGCGCCCGAGATCAAGCACAAGTGGTCCCTGCGCGCCTCCGTCACCAGCGAGCTCGTGCTGGACGACGTACGGCTGCCTGCCACCGCCGCGCTTCCCGGGGTCACCGGCCTGCGCGGACCGCTCAGCTGTCTGTCCCACGCCCGGTACGGCATCGTCTGGGGCGCGATGGGCGCGGCGCGCAGCAGCTTCGAGGCGGCCCTGGACTACGCGAGGACGCGCGAGCAGTTCGGGCGCCCCATCGGCGGCTTCCAGCTCACCCAGGCCAAGCTCGCCGACATGGCGGTCGAACTGCACAAGGGAATCCTGCTCGCCCACCATCTCGGGCGGCGGATGGACGCCGGCCGCCTGCGCCCCGAGCAGGTCAGTTTCGGCAAGCTCAACAACGTCCGCGAGGCCATCGAGATCTGCCGTACGGCCCGCACGATCCTCGGCGCCAACGGGATCTCCCTCGAATACCCCGTGATGCGGCACGCGACCAACCTGGAGTCGGTGCTCACCTACGAGGGCACCGTCGAGATGCACCAGCTCGTGCTGGGCAAGGCGCTCACCGGGCTCGACGCCTTCCGGTGAGCACCCGAAGGAGGCAGGGCCGGTGAGCGGCCCTGCCTCAGCTCTGGTTGAAGAAGCCGTCCTCGCGGTGGGCGGACGCCTCGCCGCTGATGATCTCCGTGTCGGCGGGCGTCAGCAGGAACACCCGGTTGGACACGCGGTCGATCGAGCCGCGCAGACCGAAGATGAGCCCCGCCGCGAAGTCCACCACGCGCTTGGCGTCGGCAGGCTCCATCGCGGTGAGGTTCATGATGACCGGGACCCCCTCCCGGAACAGCTCGCCGATGGCGCGGGCGTCCCGGAAGCTGTCCGGGGTGACCGTGCCGATCCGGCGGCCCTTCTCCTCGGCCGTGTCCGCGGCCACCTTCACCCGGGGGTCCGTGACCCAGGCGTCCCCGGACCCGGACTCGGTGCCCTCGGAGTACTCGTCGTCGTAGTAACGCTCGTCATCGTTGTCGTCGACGAGGCCGAGCCACGCACTCGCCTTGCGTACCGATCCCATGGACGCCTCCTCTCACAGCGGTCATTCTTGCTTTCCGCATCCCTATGGTCATCCATGATGCGGACGGCGCGCCAAGTGGATAGACGCCGCGCGGGGGGTTTGTGACGGTACTGGTGCACAGACGATCCGTCGAGAGTCCTTGTGCCCCAAGGGTCCCGACACATACGGCTGCTGACTGAGAGTGAAATATGATAGTCGGCGGCGGACGGGTGACGCCCGGTGCGTCCGGGTGAACGTCAACCTCGTACCACATCACGGGGGATCGCCGTGTGCGGGATCGTCAGACTGTGCGCTCATCGTGACGAACGATGGCATGTTTCTCCGCCAGCTCCTGACGGAGAATCAGGCAGCGCGGTCCGCCGGGCGCTTCAGTTCCGGCGGGCTGATCCGGGACTTCCCGATGGCCGAGCCCGTCGTGCCCCACTTCTTCAGGATCCTGGCGTACGTGCCGTCAGCCAGCAGTTTGTTGACCGCCGCCTGGAAGGCCGGGGCCAGCTTCGTGCCCTTCCTGAAGGCGAAGCCCACGTCCAGGCGGTGGTACTCGCCCAGGAACTTCAGGCCCGGCTGGTGGGCCACCGCGTAACGCAGGCCGTTGATCGTGGACATCACGACGTCGCTGCGGCCCTGCTGCACGGACGACCAGATCGCGCTCTGCTCGGAGTACGTCTGCACCTGGTAGGCCTTCTTGCCCGCGTCGGCGCACACGTGCTTGTTCTCCTCCAGCGTGGCCTCGAAGGTGGTGCCGGCGCCGGTCGCCACGTTCAGGCCGCACAGTTGCCTCAGGTCGGTGATCCTCGTCAGCTCGCTGTCCCCGCGAGTGGCGAAGCCCTGGCCGTCGTTGACGTAGGTGACGAAGTCGATGGTCCTGCGGCGCTCGTCCGTGACGCCGAAGTTGCTCGCGCCGAAGTCGTACTTGCCGCTGTCCAGCGCGGGCAGGATCGCCTCGAAGCTCGCCTGCTCCACCTTGAGCCGGACGCCGAGCACCTTGGCGACCGCCTTGGTGAAGTCGACGTCCTGGCCGGTCAGCGTCGTGCCGTCGGGCAGGTAGGTGGTGCCGGGCGGCGTGCCGCCGACGCTGATCGCGACGGTGAGCCGGGTGGTGCCGGCGGGCAGCAGCCCGGCCGCCGCGTCGTCCTTCCGCTCGGCGGAGACGACGTCCGTGGTGGGTACCCCGCCGGACCTGGCCGCCACAGCGGAGGCACCCGCCCCGCCCGGGCCGCCGGAGCCACAGGCGGTGAGGAACAGGGTGGCCGACGTGATCATGGCGAAAGGCAGCAAAAGGCGTGAGCGCATCGAGCAGTCGTCTCCTGTGGGCAGCAGGGCGGAAGGCGGAAGTGACGCGAGGGCGCGAGGGGAGGGGTGCGCGTGTGAAGGCGTGACGGAAGGCGAGGAACGGGAGAACGCGAGGACGCCTGCCGACCCGGCAGGCGTGCGCAGGGGGTCAGCTCAACAGGAAGAGGACCACACGCGACCGAAGTCGATGTGGGAGCGGGTGACCAGCCACTGCTGTGGATGCATGGGCCAAGTGGAACAGGCATCCGGTTTCGCGTCAACTGACCTGAGACGTGCGGCTCACACTACGGACAGCCTTGACAGCGCCGGGAAACGCCCACGTACTCTCGACGGACGGCCCTGCTGAGGGGCTCGGCCGTGTGAAGGCACCACCCGTGTTCTGACGTTCGACCAAGCGTCACGGAGCCTTCGCATGTCATCCGACACCCTCGCCGAATCCCCCACCGCAGCGCAGATGCCCGAGCCGGCGGACGCCCCGCGGATCGTCCCGCGACGCCGCTACGGCCAGTGGGCGGCGGCCGCCGCCGTCCTCGTGCTGCTCGGACTCGCCGTCAACTCCGTCGTGCGCAACAAGGCGTTCCAGTGGGACGTCGTCGTCGACTACCTCACCACCGACTCCATCCTGCGCGGGCTGTGGCTCACCCTGTGGCTGACCGCGGTCGTGATGGTCCTCGGCTTCGCCCTCGGCACCCTGCTCGCCGCCTTCCGGCTCTCCGCCAACCCGGTGCTGCGGGCGGTCGGCTGGGGCTATGTGTGGCTGTTCCGGTCGATCCCGATCCTGGTGCAGCTGCTGCTGTGGTTCAACATCGGGGCGCTGTACCCGCAGGTGTTCGGCGTGCGGACCGTCAACCTGCTCACCCCGGTCGCCGTCGCGATCGTCGGACTCACCCTGCACGAGGCCGCCTTCGCCGCCGAGGTCGTCCGGGCCGGCATCCTCTCCGTGGACCGCGGACAGATCGAGGCCGCCCAGGCGCTCGGCCTGAGCCGGTGGCGGCGCTGGTGGCGGATCGTGCTGCCCCAGGCCATGCGCTCCATCGTGCCGCCCGCCGGCAACATGCTCGTCGGTACCCTCAAGGGCACCTCGATCGTCAGCGTCATCGCCGTCAACGACCTGCTGTTCTCCGCCCAGTTGATCTACCACCGCACCTACCAGGTCATCCCGCTGCTGATGGTCGCGACCCTCTGGTACGCGGTCGTCACCTCGCTGCTCGGCATCGGACAGCACTACGTCGAGAAGTACTACGCGCGGGGGACGGAGAACACCCGATGAGGCCGCAGCTGGTGATCGTGGGAGCCGGGCCGCGGGCGACCGGACTCCTGGAGCGCATCGCCGCCAACGCCCCCGAGCTGTACACCGGTTCCGGACTCGACATCCATGTGGTCGACCCGCACCCGCCCGGCGGCGGCCGCATCTGGCGCCAGGCCCAGTCGCCGCTGCTGTGGATGAACTCGCACGCCGAGGACGTCACGATGTTCACCGACGAGACGGTGACCATGGACGGCCCCGTGCGCACGGGTCCCACCCTGCACGAGTGGGCCGCGCTGGACGGCGGCACCTTCGCCGACCGGCAGCTCCAGGGCCGCTATCTGCGCTGGGTGTACGAGCAGGCCCTGGCCGACCTGCCGCCGGGCGTCACCGTCCGGCACCACCCCCGGCGCGCCGTGCGCGTCAGCGGCCCGCGCGAGGGCCGCCAGCAGGTGTGGCTGGAGGGCCGCTCACGCCCCCTCCTCGCCGACCTGGTGGTCCTCGCCATCGGCCACCTCGACGCCGAACCCGACGACGAGCAGTCCGCCCTGGCCGCCTACGCCCGCGAACACGGCCTGGTGCACCTGCCGCCCGACTTCACCGCCGACAGCGACCTGTCCCCGCTGCGGCCCGGCGAACCCGTCCTCGTGCGGGGCTTCGGGCTGGCCTTCGTCGACCTGATGGTGCTGCTCACCGAGGGACGCGGCGGGCGGTACGAGGGCGAGGTGTACCTTCCCTCGGGCCGGGAGCCGGTGCTCCACGTCGGCTCCCGGCGCGGGGTGCCGTACCACTCGAAGATCGGCTACGACTGGACCGGCGACCGGCCCCCGCTGCCCCGCTTCTTCGGCCCGGCCGAGGTGGAGGCGCTGCTGGCCCGCCCGGACGGCTTCGACTTCCGGCGCGATGTGTGGCCGCTGGTGGAGAAGGAGCTGGGCTACGCCCACTACCACCGGCTGTTCACCGCCCACGCCGGGCGCACGGCGATGGCCTGGACCGACTTCGAGGAGAAGTACGCGGCCGCCGCCGGCCCCGCCGAGACCCAGGCGCTGGTCACCGCCGCCGTACCGGACCCCGCCGACCGGCTCGACCTCACCGCGCTCGACCACCCCCTCGCGGGGGTGCGGTACACCTCGCACGAGGACTTCCAGGACGGGCTGCGGGCGTACGTCGAGGGCGACCTCAAGCGGCGCCACGACCCGTCGCACAGCGCCGACCTGGGCGTCTTCCTCGGGCTGCTCTCCGTCTACGGGCAGCTCGTCCGGCTCGGGAACACCGGCCCCTGGTGGCACGGCTTCTTCAGCTACCTGGCGTCCGGGCCGCCCGGACCGCGGCTGCGGCAGATGCTCGCGCTGTCCCGGGCCGGCCTGCTGAAGTTCGTCGGCGCCGGCATGACCGTCACCGCCGAGGACGGGGTGTTCCGGGCCACCAGCCCCACCGTGCCCGGCTTCTCGGTCGAGGCCCGCGCGCTGGTCGAGGCCCGGCTGCCCGAGCCCACCCTCGGCCGGGCCCGCGACAGTCTGCTGCGCGAACTGCACGCCGACGGCGCCGCCGAGACCCCCGAGGGGCTGCTCCGGGTCGATCCCGGCGACGGCCGGATCCTCGACGGGGCCGGGAGACCGCATCCCCGGCGCTTCGCCCTCGGCCCCTACACCGATGCCCGTACCCCCGGAGCCTTCACCCGGCCCCGCACCGGCGGGGCCGCGTTCCGGCAGAACGACGCCACCGCCCGGGCGGCGCTGGCCTTTCTGAGCGCCTCACACGTAAAGGAACTCGCGCGATGAGCGTCATGGTCGACATCAGGTCCGTGCACAAGAGCTTCGGCGCGCTCGACGTCCTCAAGGGCATCGACCTGACGGTACGCGCCGGCGAGGTGACCGTCGTGCTCGGCCCCTCCGGCTCCGGCAAGTCGACGCTGCTGCGCACCATCAACCATCTGGAGAAGGCCGACCGCGGCGAGATCAGCGTCGACGGCTCGCTGATGGGGTACCGGCGCGCCGGGGACAAGCTGTACGAGCTGCCCGAGCGCGCGGTGCTCCGCCAGCGCACCCGGATCGGGTTCGTCTTCCAGAACTTCCACCTGTTCCCGCACCTCACGGCCTTGGACAACGTCGTGGAGGCGCCGGTGTCCGCGCTGAGACGGCCCCGGAAGGAGGCGGTGGCGGCCGCGCGCCGGCTGCTGGAGCGGGTGGGGCTGGGCGACAAGGCCGACGCCTATCCCCGGCAGCTGTCCGGCGGCCAGCAGCAGCGGGTGGCCATCGCGCGGGCCCTCGCGCTGGAGCCGAAGCTGCTGCTGTTCGACGAGCCGACCTCGGCGCTCGATCCCGAGCTGGTCGGCGAAGTCCTCGACGTCATCCGGGACCTGGCGGAGCGGGGCACGACGATGATCGTCGTCACGCACGAGATCGCGTTCGCCCGTGAGGTCGCCGACACGGTGGTGTTCATGGCCGACGGCAGGATCGTCGAACAGGGGCCGCCGGGTGAGGTGCTCGGCGCTCCGCGGGAGGAGCGGACGCGGGCGTTCCTGGGGAAGGTGCTGTGAGGACGGGCAGGCAGGCCGGTCGCGGCGGGAGGCGTCGGGGGGAGCGCGCGCCACGGCCGCGGGCTGACGGCATGACGACGGACGCGACCGAGGCGTGGCAGCAGTGGCACGGCAAACGCGTGGAGGCGGTCTCGGCACCCTACGGGCCGCTCGCACTGACCGCCACGCACTGGCTCCCGGACCATCCGGAGGGGCGGCTCCCGGACATTCCCGGGACCTGGATGGCGGAGGGGGAGGGCGTGGTGCTCACCGCCGCCGAGACCGACGGACTGACCGTGGACGGGCAGCCCTTCGCGGGCGAGGTCCGGCTCGCCGCCGACTCCGGGCCGGAGGCCGACTCGCGGGTCGCGCTGGCGAAGAAGCGGCTGTTCGTGCTGGTCCGCGAGGGCGCCTGGGGCGTGCGGGTCTACGACCCGACTCCGGGGCCCGGCGCGCCTTCAAGGGCGTGGGCGACGGGCGGCTGTGGGCGGTGTTCGCCGGCGCCACCAGCGGTGAAAACTCGCTCGACGTGGCGGGCGAGGCGGGCGAGCGTGCGCTGAGCTGACGTCAGGATGCTGCTGCGTATGAGTGGTTTAAAGTCGGACGGCCGAAAGGCACTCTTGTGGCGACCGGTCGTTCGGCCGAATACTCCCCCTCAGCGCTTGTCAGGGGGCATGCGTGTTCGGAATCCGGCCACACCCCCTGGCTGCGCCTCACGGGCCCCGACCCCACGCGGGCCCCCGACTTCCCCTGGGAGGGAACGAAAAGTGAGGATCAAGCGCACCACTCCCCGCAACGGCACTGCGAGACGGACCCGGCTGATCGCCGTGGCCACCGGCTTCCTGGCCGCGGCCGCGTTCGCCGCCCCCACCGCGAACGCCGGCGTCGACGGCCACACGTTCAGCGCCGCCCAGCTCAGCAAGGTCGACGACTCCGTCCTGAAGGCCGACGTACCCGGCACGGCCTGGGCGGTGGACAGCAGGACCGACCGCGTCGTCGTCACCGTCGACAGCACCGTGTCCAAGGCCGAGATCGCCAGGATCAAGCGGCAGGCCGGCTCCGACGCGGGCGCGCTCACCATCAAGCACACCCCCGGCAGGTTCAGCAAGCTGATCAGCGGCGGTGACGCCATCTACGGCGGTTCCTACCGCTGCTCGCTCGGCTTCAACGTGCACAGCGGCAGCACCTACTACTTCCTGACCGCCGGTCACTGCGGCCAGGTCGCCTCCACCTGGTACAGCAACTCCAGCCACAGCACGGTGCTCGGCACCAACGTCGGCTACAGCTTCCCGGGCAACGACTTCGCACTGGTCCGGTACACCAACTCCGGCGTGTCGCACCCGAGTTCCGTGGGCAGCCAGTCCATCACGAGCGCGGCCACGCCGTCCGTGGGCGCGACCGTCTACCGGCGCGGTTCCACCACCGGCACGCACAGCGGCCGGGTCACCGCGCTGAACGCCACCGTCAACTACGGCAGCGGCGACATCGTCTACGGGCTGATCCAGACCACGGTGTGCGCCGAGGGCGGTGACAGCGGTGGTCCGCTGTACGCGGGAAGCGTGGCCTACGGACTGACGTCCGGGGGCAGCGGTGACTGCACGTCCGGCGGTACGACGTTCTTCCAGCCGGTGACCGAGGCGTTGAGCTACTACGGGGTCACGCTGCCCTAGCGAGTGGCGAGTCCGGCCTGCTGGGGAGCCCCCGTGCGCGAGGCGCGTACGGGGGCTCTTCCGTTGCCCGGCGAGGGTGGAGAACAAGCCATGCGCTGTCGTGACGTTCCGCTGTGGACTCCTCGCAGGTAGTGTTTGCAGTGCGAATTTCCGGGCGTGACCGTGCTCAGTCAAATCTGCGGGGGGTGTGCGAGCCCCTGTGTGCGCGTCCTGAAGTCAACCTTGTGTGCTCCCTGTGTCGTTCGGAAGAGTGGGCGCTCGTCAACCAGCCTTCCGGTCCGTCGGGTCCCCACAACTCGCGGACCATCCCCCCACAGGAGGACGTGAGTTGAAGCACCGACGCATATCCGGGCGGCGGGCCGCCCTGGCCGGTGCGGGAATCGCCGCACTGGTCGCCGCAGGTGTCACCTTGCAGAATGCGAACGCCAGCGAGCCTGCGAAGTCCGCTCCGCAGCTGCGGGTTCTGTCCGCTCCGGCGGCTGGAAACCTCGCCTCGACGCTGCTGAAGAACCTCGGCTCCGGCGCGGCCGGCAGCTACTACGACACCCAGGCCAGGAGTCTCGTCGTCAACGTGCTCGACCAGGGCGCGGCGAACACCGTCGAGGCGGCCGGGGCCAAGGCGAGACTCGTCACCAACTCGCTCGCCGCGCTCGACGCGGCGCGGACCACGCTGAAGCAGGACGCGACCATCCCCGGCACCTCGTGGGCGACCGACCCGGTCAGCAACAAGGTCGTCGTCACCGCCGACAAGACGGTCTCCGGCGCGCGGTGGACCAAGCTGAGCAAGGTCGTCGACGGGCTCGGCGGCAAGGCCGAGCTGAAGCGGTCGCAGGGGCGGTTCAAGCCCTTCATCGCCGGTGGCGACGCGATCAGCGGGTCGGGCGGGCGCTGCTCGCTCGGCTTCAACGTGGTCAAGGACGGACAGCCGTACTTCCTGACCGCCGGGCACTGCACCGCGGACATCACCAGCTGGTCGGACTCCAGCGGCAAGCAGATCGGGCAGAACGCGGAGTCGCACTTCCCGGGGACCGACTTCGGGCTCGTGAAGTACACGGCGCAGGTGGACCACCCGAGCGAGGTGGACCTGTACAACGGGTCCACCCAGAAGATCACCGGTGCAGCCGAGGCGACGGTCGGGATGAAGGTGACGCGCAGCGGGTCGACGACCCATGTGCACGACGGTACGGTCACCGGCCTGAACGCCACGGTGAACTACCAGGAGGGCACCGTCAGCGGTCTCATCCAGACCGATGTGTGCGCCGAGCCCGGTGACAGCGGCGGCTCGCTGTTCTCGGGGAGCAACGCCATCGGGCTGACCTCCGGGGGCAGCGGTGACTGCACCTCCGGCGGCGAGACGTTCTTCCAGCCGGTCACCGCCGCGCTCTCCGCCACGGGGGCGAAGATCGGCTGACGCGTCGGGCGTATGGCGCGGGGAGCCCCGTTCCCGGGTGGGAGCGGGGCTTCCTGGTGTGCGTTTGCGCAGGTGGGCGGCGCCATCCCGGGTGTCGCACGCATGTTCGAGAATGGGGGTATGGTGGAGGTGGAAGTAGGGAACTGATGTTCGAGAGCTGTTTCGGGGCTCACGAGTGCGGGAGGTGCGTGTGCCGGGCTTCGCGCATCTGCACACCGTCTCCGGGTTCTCCCTGAGATACGGGGCATCCCATCCGGAGCGGCTGGCCGAGCGCGCCTCGGAGCGGGGGATGGACGCCCTCGCTCTCACCGACCGTGACACCGTCGCCGGTGCGGTGCGCTTCGCCAAGGCCTGCGCCGGGGTGGGGGTGCGGCCGGTCTTCGGGGTGGATCTGGCGGTGGGCGAGGCCGAGGCCGTACGGCGTGAGCGGCGGCGGGCGCCGGTGCGGGGCGGGGCCTTCGTCGACGAGTCGGCCCCTCGGGTGACCTTTCTCGCCCGGGACGGCGCCCGGGGCTGGGCTGATCTGTGCCGGATCGTCTCGGCGGCGCACGCGGGCGGGGGTGTGCCCGAGCTGCCCTGGCCGGGCAACCACGGTGACGGGCTGACCGTGCTGCTCGGGCCGGGGTCGGATGTGGGGCGGGCCCTCGCGGCGGGGCGTCCCGACCGGGCCGCGAGGCTGCTGGGTGCGTGGCGTGAGGTCTACGGTGACGCGCTGCGGCTGGAGGCCGTGTGGCACGGGCGTACGGGTACGGGGCCCGGCTCCCTGCGGCTGGCCGCCCGTACCGTCGGGTTCGCCGCCGAACAGGGGGTGCGCCCGGTGCTCGGCAACGCCGTCCGGTACGCCGATCCGGGGGCGGGCCCGGTCGCCGATGTGCTGGATGCCGCCCGTCGGCTGGTTCCGGTCGACCCGCGCGGGCAGCTGGACTCCGGGGAGGCGTGGCTGAAGGACGCGCGGGCGATGGCGGGGGTCGCCGAGCGGGTGGTGGAGGCCGCCGGGTACCGGCGGGAGGCCGCCCTGCGGCTGATGGAGCAGACCCTGGCCACGGCCGAGGAGTGCCGGGTCGACCCCGAGGGGGACCTCGGTGTCGGGACCGTTCACTTTCCCGAGGCGCATCTGGTGGGCGCCGGGCGGCGTACCGCCCAGCGGGCCCTCGCCTCGCGGGCGGTGGCGGGGATGGTGCGACTCGGGTACGGCGGGAGACGCGCGTACTGGGAGCGGATGCACCACGAGCTGGACATCATCGCTCACCACGGTTTCGCCTCCTACTTCCTGACGGTTGCCCAGGTGGTCGACGACGTGCGGCGCATGGGGATCCGGGTGGCCGCCCGCGGCTCCGGTGCGGGCTCCCTCGTCAATCACCTTCTGGGCATCGCGCACGCCGATCCGGTCGAGCACGGGTTGCTGATGGAGCGCTTCCTGTCCAAGGAGCGCGTCGTGCTGCCGGACATCGACATCGATGTGGAGTCCGCGCGCCGGCTGGAGGTCTACCGGGCGATCATCGGCCGGTTCGGCACCGAGCGGGTCGCGACCGTGTCCATGCCGGAGACCTATCGGGTGCGCCATGCCATCCGGGATGTGGGGGCCGCGCTGTCCATGGACCCGGCCGAGATCGACCGGGTGGCCAAGTCCTTTCCGCACATTCGGGCCCGGGACGCGCGGGCCGCGCTGGAGGAGCTGCCCGAGCTGAAGCAGCTCGCGAGGGAGTTCCGGCGGGAGGGGGAGCGGTACGGCAGGCTGTGGGAGCTGGTCGAGGCGCTCGACGCCCTGCCGCGCGGGGTCGCCATGCATCCGTGCGGGGTGCTGCTGTCCGACGCCTCGCTCCTCGCTCGTACGCCGGTGGTGCCGACCAGCGGTGAGGGGCTGCCGATGTCGCAGTTCGACAAGGAGGACGTGGAGGACCTCGGGCTGCTCAAGCTGGATGTGCTGGGCGTACGGATGCAGTCGGCGATGGCGCACGCGGTCGCCGAGGTGGAGCGGGTGAGCGGGGAGCGGATCGATCTGGACGCGGTGCCGGAGGGGGATCCGGAGACGTACCGGCTGATCAGGTCCACCGAGACGCTGGGCTGCTTCCAGATCGAGTCGCCGGGCCAGCGGGATCTGGTGGGGCGGCTGCAGCCGAGCACCTTTCACGATCTGGTCGTCGACATCTCGCTGTTCCGGCCCGGCCCCGTGGCCGCCGACATGGTGCGGCCGTTCATCGAGGCACGGCACGGGCGGGCCCCGGTGCGCTGTCCGCACCCGGATCTGGAAGAGGCGCTGGAGGGGACGTACGGCGTCGTCGTCTTCCACGAGCAGGTCATCGAGATCGTCGCTGTCCTGACCGGGTGCGGGCGGGGCGAGGCCGACCGGGTGCGGCGCGGCCTGTCCGACCCGGAGTCGCAGGGGCGGATCAAGGTGTGGTTCGCGCAGGCCGCGGCGGCTCGGGGGTACAGCGCGGAAACGATCCGGCGGACCTGGGAGATCGTGGCGGCGTTCGGGTCCTACGGGTTCTGCAAGGCACATGCGGTCGCCTTCGCCGTGCCGACGTACCAGTCGGCCTGGCTGAAGGCGCATCATCCGGCCGCCTTCTACGCCGGGCTGCTCACGCACGACCCCGGGATGTATCCGAAGCGGCTGCTGCTGGCCGACGCGCGGCGGCGTGGGGTGCCGATCCTGCCGTTGGACGTGAATGTGTCCGGGTCCACCCATCGGGTCGAACTGGTGTCCGAGCCCGAGCTGTGGGGGCTGCGGCTCGCCCTCCGCGATGTGCACGGCATCAGCGAGGCCGAGGCCGAACGGATCGCGGCCGGGCAGCCGTACTCCTCGCTGGTGGACTTCTGGGAGCGGGCCCGGCCGAGCCGGCCGTTGGCCCAAAGACTCGCTCAGGTGGGGGCGCTGGACGCCTTCGGCGCCAACCGGCGGGATCTGCAGCTGCATCTGACCGAACTGCACCGGGGTGCCCGGGGCGGTGGCGGCGGGCAGCTTCCCCTGGCGGGCGGGCGGAGGACCGCCTCGGCCGGCCTGCCGGATCTGACGTCGGCGGAACGGCTCAGCGCCGAGCTGGGCGTGCTGTCCATGGACGCCTCGCGCAATCTGATGGACGACCACCGGGAGTTCCTCAAGGAGCTGGGCGTGGTCTCCGCGCGCCGGCTGCGCGAGCTGCGGCACGGCGAGACCGTGCTGGTCGCGGGCGCCAAGGCGGCCACCCAGACCCCGCCGATCCGCTCCGGCAAACGGGTCGTCTTCTCCACGCTGGACGACGGCACGGGGCTGGTCGATCTGGCGTTCTTCGACGACTCGCACGAGGCGTGCGCCCACACCGTCTTCCATTCATGGCTGCTGCTGGTGCGCGGAGTGGTGCAGCGGCGTGGTCCGCGCAGCCTGAGCGTGGTGGGTTCCGCCGCCTGGAACCTCGCCGAGCTGGTGGAGCTGCGGGCCGCGGGCGGTCTCGACGAGGTGGCGGCGCGGCTCGCGGAGCCGGTGGCCGAGGGCGCGGGCGGCGATCCGGCCGGTGGGCGGCGGATCCAGCTGCCGACCGGATACGAGATGCATCCGTGGGCCGATCTGCGGCCCGCGGGGCAGGAGGCCTCACAAGGGCCTGCTGCCATACGGAAGTTGTGGCACCAGAGTCCGGGGAGTGCGGGATGACCATTCTCTGCGTACGTTTCCAGCTGCCGCCGATGTACGAGGCGGCCCTGCCGGGACTGCTCGGTCTGCTGGAGGACTTCACCCCGGTCGTGGAGGCGCTGCCCCCGGACGGGGCGCTGGCCGACCTGCGCGGGGCCGAGCGGTACTTCGGGCGCAGCGCGGTGGAGCTGGCCTCGGTGATCCGGGTGCGCGCCCTCGCCCGGTACGGCGTCGACTGCGTGATCGGCGCCGGTCCGGGGCCGACGCTGGCCCGGGTGGCGCTGCGGGACGCCCGGCCGGGGGTGACGTGTGCCGTACCCGAGGACCCGGAGGGCATCGCCGCGTTCCTCGCCGAGCGGCCCGTGTCCGCGCTGCCCGGCGTCGGCACGGCGACGGCGCGCACCCTGGGCGAGTACGGCCTGGACACCCTGGGCCTGGTCGCCGCCGCGCCGCTGTCCACGCTCCAGCGGCTGATCGGCGCGAAGGCGGGCCGCGAGCTGAGGGAGCGGGCGAGCGGCCTCGACCGGGGCCGGGTCGTGCCGAACGCCGTCTCCCGGTCGCTGACGGCGGAACGCGCCTTCGGCATCGACGAACTGGACCCCGGCCGGCACCGCAGGGCGCTGCTGTCCGCCGCCGAGGAACTGGGCGGCCGGCTGCGGGCGGTGGAGAAGGTCTGCCGCACCCTGACCCTCACCGTGCGCTACGCGGACCGCTCCTCGACCACCCGCAGCCGCACCCTGAGGGAGCCGACCGCGCACTCGGCGGCCCTGACCGAGGCGGCCTACGGCATGTACGAGGCGCTCGGCCTGCAGCGCGCCCGGGTCCGCGCGCTCGCCCTGCGCGCGGAGGGCCTGGCCCCCGCCGACCAGGCCTCCCACCAGCTCACCTTCGACCCCGTGGACGAGAAGGTCCGCCGTATCGAGGAGGTCGCGGACCGCGTGCGGGCGAAGTTCGGGCCCAGGGCGGTGATGCCGGGCACCTTGGCCGCGTAACTCCCCATGGTGACGCCCTAGTTGGCCCAGGGCGGGGTGATGCGGGTGCCGTCGGCGAGCCGTGCCTCCAGGCCGATGGAGGTGGTGACCCAGGAGATCGCGGTGTGGTCGGTGGGGTTCTCCACGGCCAGGGTCGCACCGGGGTTGACGATCACCGTGTCGCCCGCCGCGATCCGTTCGGTGTGACCGTCCAGGGTCATCAGCAGCTCGCCGACGAGCAGATGGAAGATCTCCTCCCGGTCGACGGTGTGCGCGGGCGCCTTGGTGCCGGCCGGGATCTCACCGCGCCAGGCGCACAGCTCCTTGCTGCCGGTGAGCGGGGTGGCGTACGAGACGAAGCGGGCGCCGTGGATCTCGTGGGTGACGGCGGCCGACGAGCGGACGATGGGCATGGCGGTGGTCTCCGTTCATAAGGTCAAGTGGCTTGACTATATGGTCAAGCTGCTTGACCTTCCTGTCAAGGGTGTTTCAATGCCTCCGTGCAGAACTCCGAAGCCATGGCCCTGTCCGCCGCCCTGCTCGCCGTCGCGGGCGACCTCACGCAACGCATCCACGACGGGGTGACCGCCCGTGGCTTCACCGACCTGCGGCCCGCCCACGGCTTCGCCTTCGCGCGGCTCGCCCCGGGCGGCGCCACCGTCACCGACCTCGCCGCGCACCTCGGGGTGACCAAGCAGGCGGCGAGCCAGCTGGTGGACGAGATCGTGCGCAAGGGGTACGCCGAGCGCAGGCCGCATCCCGACGACGCGCGCGCCCGGCTGATCGTGCTGACCGAACGCGGGTGGACCTGCACCCGGGCGGCCGAGGAGGCGGCGGCCGAGGTGGTCGGCGAGTGGGCCGGGCGGCTGGGCGAGGGGGAGGTGCGTGCGCTGGGGGAGCGTTTGGCGCGGATCGCTCCCCATGGTCCGATCAGGCCCGTCTGGTGACGATCCGTCAGGGTCCGGTGGGGCGCTGGTTATCACTGGAAGTTTTTACTGACGCGTAACTTCACACTTGCACTACTCGCCCGTAACTTGACAAGTGAACAGCATCCTCGTGATCCGGATCACAAGGTAAGGCCGTCGCACCTCCCTTGAGCCGCAAGGAGATCACACGATGCTGCCCTGGAAGAGAGCGCTCAGACCCCTCGCCGCACTGCTCCTCACCGCCGCCGTCGCCACCGTTCCGGCCGCCGCCGCCCACGCCTCCGACGCCCCGAGCAGCGGCTGGAACGACTTCTCCTGCAAGCCCTCCGCCACCCATCCCCGCCCGGTCGTCCTGGTGCACGGCACTCTGGGCAACTCCGTCGACAACTGGCTCTCCCTCGCCCCGTACCTGAAGGACCGCGGATACTGCGTCTTCTCCCTCGACTACGGCCAGTTGTCCGGCGTTCCCCTCTTCTACGGCCTCGGCCCCATCGACAAGTCGGCCGAGCAGCTCTCCGCCTTCGTCGACAGGGTCCTCGCCGCGACCGGCACCGGCAAGGCCGACCTCGTCGGGCACTCCCAGGGCGGCATGATGCCCCGCTACTACCTGAAGTTCCTCGGCGGAGCCGCCAAGGTGAACGCCCTCGTCGGACTGGCCCCGGACAACCACGGCGCCAGTCTGAGCGGCCTCACCCACCTGCTGCCGTACTTCCCCGGCGCCGGCGACCTGATCAAGGCCACCACCCCCGGCCTCGCCGACCAGATCCCCGGCTCCGGCTTCCTCTCCAAGCTCAACGCGGACGGCGACACCGTCCCCGGCGTGCACTACACGGTCATCGCCACCAAGTACGACGAGGTGGCCACCCCCTGGCGGAGCCAGTACCTGAGCGGCTCCGACGTCCACAACGTCCTGCTCCAGGACCTGTGCCCGCTCGACCTCTCCGAGCACGTCGCGATCGGCCTGTTCGACCGCATCGCCTTCCACGAGGTGGCCAACGCGCTCGACACGGCCCACGCCACGGCCACCACCTGCGCGTCGGCCTTCAGCTGACGTGCCGCCGGGGCCTGCCCGACCTGAGCCGCCGGACAGGCCCCGGAACCCTCACCCGCGGTGGGCGCCACCCGCCGCGCGCCGTCGCACCGACAGGAACAGCGCAGCCGAACCGAGCGCCAGCGCCGCCGCGCCGCCGAGTGCGACGTACGAGGTGCCCGAGGAGGCACCGGTCTCGGCGAGGTTGTCCGAGGAACCCGCCGCCTCGGGCGCGAAGGAAGCGGCGGCGGCCTGCCGCGCGGCCCCCCGCGTCGTATACGGCGTCGGTCGCCGGGCCGGCGTGCCGTCGCCGCCGTGACCGTGGTGCCGCATCGTCGACTTGCCGGCACCGGCCGCGATCTGCTGGTCGGAGGGCGCGGAGGCCGTCGGAGCGGGGCCGGTGCCCGTGTGCCCCGTACCGGCACCGCCGAAGTCCACGTCCGAGCAGGAGTAGAACGCCTCCGGACTGTCCGAGCGCTGCCATACCGCGTACAGCAACTGCCGCCCGGACCGCGCGGGAAGCGTGCCGGAGAACGTGTAGAAACCGCCCGAGGCGACCGGGTCGGTGACCGTGGCCACCGGGTGCCCCAGATCCAGCCCGGACCAGGCCAGCGGCTTCGCGGGGGCGTAACCGGGCTTGGTCAGGTAGACCTTGAAGGTGCCTTTGTGCGGGGCGGTCACCCGGTACCTGAAGGTGTACGACCCGCGGTGCACGCGCGTGGCGGGCCAGTCGCCCCGGGCCAGGTCGAGACCCTTGAACTCCTCGTTGTCCGCGCTGCACAGCTTGCCGTCCGGGATCAGCTGCCGGTGCCGGCCGGCCGCGTCGCCGATCCGGACGCCGTTCCAGTCGTAGAGCGCCTGCGCACCCCCGGCCGCGACGGCCGCCCGGCACGCGGCCGACCTCGGGCTCTCCGGCCCCTCCGCGTAGCACTGCGAGACCCGGCTGACGGGATCCCCCATCGAACCGTGCGCGGACGCGGGGGCGGCGGCGAGCACGGTCAGGGCGAGCGGCGGCAGACCGAGCACGACGACGACGGCGGCCGCGCGACGGGCACGAGCGGACATGCGGAACTCCTCGTAGACGGTCCTCCGGCGGGTCTGGATCCCGTGGGGTGATCCGAAACTAGCCCCGGGAATCCGGGAAATCGCCTGCTGAAGGCGGGTGGAGGCGATCCTTATGGTGCCGTTAAGGCCGGACTAACCGGGGGCTCAGGAAGGGGAGGAGGAACCTTGTCGCCCACCTGCGGCTGAGCAGCGCGACCGTCCGCGCCGGGTCGGGGCCGTTCGCCGCCGGACGTCCCGGTCGGCTCCCCGATCGGCTCCCGGCAGGGCGTTGAGCAGCTCGTCCGCGCGCCGTCACTTGCCTCCCGTTCAGGTGTTGACCTGGGGGAACTTGTGCAACTGGCCTTTGGTGCCCCACTGTTGGCCGGTATTCGTCCATACGGTCAGGAGTCCCGGCTTGTCCACGCATACCTCCGCTCACGTCGTCGACCCCGCCGGCGGCTGCCCGCACGCTCTGAACGCCGACCTGCGGGGTCGGGGGCCCGTTGCGGACATCGTCCTGCCCGGCGGGGTGCCCGCGGCGGTCGTCCTGGGGTACGACGCGCTCAAGGAGTTCCTCTCCCACCCCGACGTGGCCAAGGACGCCCGCCACTGCCCGGCCCTGAACGACGGCACGATCCCCGCCGACTGGCCGCTGCGGGTCTTCGCCGACGCCCAGGGCATGCACACCGCCGACGGCGCCGACCACCGCCGGCTGCGCTCCCTCGTCGGCAACGCCTTCACCGCCCGCCAGGTGGAGCGGCTGCGGCCGCGCGTCGAGGAGCTGACAGCCGGCCTCCTCGACGACCTCGGCCAGGCCGCCGCCGAGGACCCGCACGGCGTCGCGGACCTGCGCACCCACTTCGCGCTCCCGCTCCCGATGAGCGTCATCTGCGAGCTGCTCGGCGTGGACCCCGAGCACCGCGGCCGGCTGCACGACCTCACCTACACGGTGGTCATCGCCACCGACACCACCCCGGCGCAGGTGATGGCCGCCGTCCACGAACTCGTCGAGCTGCTCGGCACGATCGCGGCCGCCCGCCGGGCCGCCCCCGGCGACGACCTGACCAGCGCCCTGATAGCCGCCCGCGAGGACGGCGGTGACCGGCTCAGCGAGGCCGAACTCATCGGCACCATGCGCCTGATGCTGGTCGCCGGGCACGAGACCACCCTCAACCTGATCAGCAATGCCGTACGGGCCCTGTGCACCCACCGCGACCAGCTGGCGCTGGTCCTGGAGGGCAAGGCCGGCTGGTCGGACGTGGTGGACGAGACGCTGCGCTGGGACGGCCCGGTCAGCTGGTTCCCCTTCCGCTACCCCACCCGCGACCTGGCCCTCGGCGGCACCGTGATCCCGCAGGGCACCCCCGTCCTCGCCGGCTACACCGCCGCCGGGCGCGACGCGGCCTTCCACGGCCCGGACGCCGACCGCTTCGACGTCACCCGGCCCGGCGCGGCCCGGCACCTCTCCTTCGGACAGGGCGCGCACTACTGCGTGGGCGCCCCGCTCGCCCGCCTTGAGGCCACGATCGCCCTGGAACGGCTCTTCACCCGCTTCCCGGACCTCGACCTCGCCGTCCCCGAGGCCGAACTGCCCCGCCAGCGCAGCTTCATCGGCAACAGCGTCGAAGCGCTCCCGGTCCGCCCGGGACGCCCGCAGGAACCCGGCTCGGACCGCGCTCGGACAGGTGACGTGCGGCCATGAGCGGGAATGACCCGGAGCGCGTGCGGGCGGCCGTCGGTGGTGATGTGGCGGCCGTCGGGGCGGTGACGGACGCGGCCTATCAGCCCTACATCGAGCGCATCGGCGTGGTGCCGCAGCCCATGGAGGCGGACCATGCCGCCAACGTGGCCGCCGGGAAGGTGTTCGTCACCGGAGAGCCCGTCCAAGGGCTCGTGGTGATCGAGGCGTTCGCCGGATATCTCTTCCTGGACAGCATCGCCGTCCGGCCCGACGCCCATGGCACGGGCGTCGGGCGGCGGCTGCTGCACTTCGTCGACGCCCGCGCGCGTGAGCTCGGGCTCGGCGAGATCAGGCTCTACACGAACGCGTTGATGTGGGAGAACCAGAAGATCTATCCGAAGTACGGGTACGAGGTCGTGGAACGCCGCGTCGACGGGCCGTACGACCGGATTCACTACCGCAAGCGGCTGGACTGACGGTCCCAGCGGTGTCAACCGTCGGGCCACCAGGTGCGCGCGATGTCCTTGCGCACTTCGGGGCGCCCCGTGGGGCGCTCCTCCGCCTCGTCGTGGATCCGGCGGCTGTCCGTCCTCTTCAGGGGCCTGTGCACGGTTACGCGGCGCATGGCTGCCTCCTTCAGTGCCTACCGAGTTCCGCGTTGTCGCGAAGGTAGACGCTCCTGGGGAGCGTTCCTCATCGGAGCCGGGTTGTCAGTGGCGGGTGTCACTCTTGCGGCATGACGAACGAGACTGCCCGAGCAGGTGCGGCGGGCGCCCCCGAACTCCGCGATCTGGACTGGGACGCCGAAGCGGCCGCCTTCGACGAGGAACCGGACCACGGCCTGCGCGACCCCTTGGTGCGCGCGGCCTGGGCGGACCGGCTCCGCTCCTGGCTGCCCGAGCGCCCCGCCGACGTCCTCGACCTCGGCTGCGGCACCGGCAGCCTGTCGCTCCTCGCGGCCGAACAGGGACACCGGGTGACGGGCGTCGACGCGTCCTGGGCGATGGTCGAGCGGGCCCGCGCCAAGCTCGCCGGGCGCGACGCGGTGGTCCTGCACGGGGAGGCGGGGGCTCCGCCGGTGGGGGAGCAGCGCTTCGACGTGGTCCTCGTGCGGCATGTGCTCTGGACGCTGCCGGGGCCCGACCGGGTGCTGCGGCACTGGCGGGACCTGCTGCGGCCGGGAGGCCGTTTCGTGCTGGTGGAGGGCGTCTGGGGCGCCCTCCACCCCGTCGGCATACCCGCCGGCCGGCTCGCCGCGCTGCTGGCACCGCTGAGCCCCGACGTACGCGTGGAGCGACTGTCCGGCGACCCTCTGCTGTGGGGGAGGGACGTGGACGACGAGCGGTACGCGGTGGTGGCGACGGTGTGAGAGCGGCCGGCGGCGGCTGAGGGGGTCAGACCAGCAGCGCCTCGAAACCGCCGGTGCGGGCCAGTGTCTCCAGCTCGCCGAGGGCGGCCACGGCGGCGGACGCGGCCTCCGGGTCCGTCCGCGTGAGCCCGCTCTCGGCGAACTCGTCCTCGTCCAGACGCCGTACGTCCGTGCCGTCGGCGGAGCGCCACAGGTCCAGGTCGAGGTCCTCCACGACCAGTTCACCGTCGCCGCGGACCGCCGGACGGGTGATGTCGCAGTACCAGCCCTTCAGGGTGCCGTCCGCGGCGCGGACCTCCTTCACCGAGTACCAGCGGTCGAGCCAGTAGTACTCGGTGAAGACGTCCCCGGGTTCGAAGCGGACGAAGCCGAAGTCGCGGACGCCGGAGCCCGCCCAGGGCGCGCGTACGGTGACGCGGGTGCCGTCGTCCTGGACCAGCGCGGCCGGATAGCGGATCTTCGTCCGGCCCGCCTTGACCAGCACGACCTCCCACCAGACCGTCGGTTCAGACGAGATCGAGGGCATAGCGCACCTCCGTCGCGCAGATGTCGTAGCCGAGCCACCTGTTGATCGCGATCATCGGCTCGTTCCCGGCGTCGTTGCCCGTGAACGCCTCGGTGATGCCGGCCGCCCGGGCCCGGTACAAGGAGTGGATCTTGGCGAGCTTGGCCAGTCCGCGCCCGCGGTGGGACCGGGCGGTGCCGGTCATCGCGGTGGTGTAGCGGGTGCCGCCGTCGGTGTAGGCCACGCTGAAGGCGACAGGACGGCCCTCGGCGCACGCGACCACCGTCAGGTCGTGGTTCAGCAGCGGATGCTTCCAGTACTGCTCGGTCCAGGCCTCGTAGTCGCTGTACTCGTAGTCGAGGTCACCCGGTTCGTCCCGCATCGTCTCCGCGTCCAGTTCGAACAGCGGGCGCGGATCGTCCGCGAAGTCCGCGGCCGTCCGCAGCTCGATGCCCGGCGGGGTTTCGGGAACGGGAGGGAGGGCGGAGTCCGCCAGGTCGAGGCGCAGGAAGTGGGCGGACCGGCTGCTGCGGTAGCCGTGGCCCTCGGCGAAGGCGCGGTTGGCCGGCTCGTCGAGGACCCAGCTGAACAGCCGGGTCGCTCCCTGGGCGGTCAGGTGCTCCTCGGCTGCCCGCAGCAGGAGCCGGCCGGCGCCGCGACCGGTCCGGTCCGGCCGGACGTAGATGTTCAGCAGGCCCTGGCCCGGCTCGGTGCTGTCGTGGGCCAGATGGACCTGCGCCGTGCCGATCACCTCGCCGTCCTCTTCCGCGATCAGCGGACGGTAACGCGCCTCGGGCGGCAGGTGGAGGGCGTTGTGGCGGATCGAGTCCGGGGTGAACAGGATGTAGGGAAGGGCCAGATGGCGGACCCGGGCGAAGCCCTCGGTGTCAGCCGGCACATCGGGGCGCAGGTCGCGCACGATCACTGTCATGAGCAGGAACGGTAGGCGGAGGCGGAGGGGGTTGCCTCTCATTTTCCGCCCGGTGCGGGACAATCGCCCCGTGAGCCTGAAGATCCGCATCGATGACAGTGCGCCCCCGTACGAGCAGGTGCGGGCGCAGATTTCCGAGCAGGCCAGGTCCGGTGCGCTGCCGGTGGGGTACCGGCTGCCGACCGTGCGGGGGCTGGCCGAGTCCCTGGGCCTCGCCGTGAACACCGTGGCCAAGGCGTACCGGGCGCTGGAGAACGACGGGGTGATCGAGACGCGGGGGCGCAACGGCACGTTCGTGGCCGCCGCCGGCTCGGCCGCGGTGCGCGAGGCGTCCTCGGCGGCGCAGGCGTACGCCGAGCGGGTGCGGCGGCTCGGGCTCAGCGAGGAGGAGGCGTTGGCAGCCGTGCGGGATGGCCTGCGGGCGGCTTACGGGGAGTGACCTGGTCCCCGGCTGAGGAGAGTTCGGCACCGCCGGACAGCGCCGTCGCGGCTGAGTGCCGTTGCGGCGGAAGGGAATCGGCCGAGGCTGAGGAGTCGAGTCACGGCTGAGGTCGGGAGTCGTGGCTGGGGCCGGGGAGTCGTGGCTGGGGCCGGGGAGTCGTGGCTGAGGTCGGGAGTCACGGCCGTGGCCGGGGAGTCACGGGGAGCCGGGGACTCATGGGCGGGGCCGGAGAGCCGGCGCCGTTGCCGACCGAGGAGCCACCGCTGTGGCCGGGAAGTCGCGGCTGTGGCCGAGGAGCCGGAGCTGGGCCTGGGGAGTCACCGTCGTGGCCGGGTGGTCACCGCCCGGCCCCGCTGGGCGTCCGTGTGGGCCGGGAGTCAGCGGAGGGCCGCGGGCTCCGGTGTGCGTGTCACCGTCAGACCCGCCCTCCCCGCAGCCCGTCCGAAGGCCACCGCGTCCCGGACCGCCGCGCCCCCCGGATCGTTGTTGAAGTACGCGTACACGTCCTCCCCGTCCTGCCAGGTCGTCGCGATGCGGTCCAGCCAGGTCTCCAGGGAGCGGCGGCCGTAGCGGGGCCAGGGGTGGGCGCGGCCCTGGTGGAAGCGGACGTACCCCCAGCCGGTGGTGCGCCACAGCGGGGTGACCGGGCGGGCCAGCACATCCGCCCAGCACAGGGCCGCGCCCCGGGCCGACAGCACCTCGCGCACCTCGGGTGTCCACCAGGAGTCGTGGCGGGGCTCGACCGCGACCCTCGTACCGGGCGGGAAGCAGGCCAGGCAGGTGTCCAGCAGGGACGGGTCGGCGCGCAGGGTCGGGGGGAGCTGGAGCAGGACCGGGCCCAGCCGGTCGCCGAGGCCCGCCGCGTGGCTCATCAGGCGGTGGACCGGCTCCTCGGGATCCTTCAGCCGCTTGATGTGGGTGAGGTAGCGGCTGGCCTTGACCGCGACGACGAAGTCCGCGGGGACCCGTTCCCGCCAGGACTCGAAGTTCTCCCGGGACGGGAGCCGGTAGAACGCGTTGTTGATCTCCACCGTGGCGAACAGCCGCGTGTACTCCTCCAGCCACAGCCGCGCCGGGACCCCGGCCGGATAGACGAGGTCCCGCCAGTCCTTGTACTGCCACCCGGAGGTGCCGACGAACAAGGTCACAGCACCATCAAAGCACTACAGGTACAGCCCCGCGTCCGCGCCGTCCCGGGCCCCCGGCACCGAGGTCGGTGCCGTGCCCCGGCGCAGCGCGTACAGCTCGGCGAGCGTCGCCCCCTCCCGGCCGACGCCCTCCTCGGTGCCCAGCCAGTTCACCGCCTCCCGGCGGGTCAGCGCGCCGACCTCGATGCGGGCCAGACAGCGGCCCGGGCGGACCACGGCCGGGTGCAGGCGCTCCAGGTCCTCGTTGGTGGTGACACCGACCAGCACGTTACGGCCCTGGCCGAGCAGGCCGTCGGTGAGGTTCAGCAGCCGGGACAGGGCCTGGCCCGCCGTGTGCTTGGCCTCGCCGCGGATCAGCTCGTCGCAGTCCTCCAGGAGCAGCAGGCGCCAGCGGCCCTTGCCCGCGCTGTCCTCCTCGCCGATCGCGATGTCCATCAGATAGCCCACGTCGGAGAAGAGCCGCTCCGGGTCCAGGACACAGTCCACCTGGCACCAGTCGCGCCAGGAGCGGGCCAGCGTGCGCAGGGCGGAGGTCTTTCCGGTGCCGGGCGGGCCGTGCAGCAGGAGCAGCCGGCCGGCGATGTCCTCGGGGGTCGTCCTCATCAGGCGGTCCATCGCGTCCGCCACCGGAGCCGTGTAGTTGGGCCGGATCTCGTCCCAGGTCCCCGCGGAGATCTGGCGTGTGGTGCGGTGCGGGCCGCGCCTGGGGGAGACGTACCAGAAGCCCATCGTCACGTTCTCGGGCTGGGGTTCCGGCTCGTCGGTGGCGCCGTCCGTGGCCTGGTCCAGGACCCGCTTGGCCAGTTCGGCGCTGGTCGCGGTCACCGTGACGTCCGCGCCGCGGTTCCAGCGGGAGACCAGCAGCGTCCAGCCGTCGCCCTCGGCGAGGGTGGCGCTGCGGTCGTCGTCACGGGCGACCCGCAGCACACGGGCGCCGTCGGGCAGCAGGGTCGCGCCGGAGCGGACCCGGTCGATGTTGGCCGCGTGCGAGTACGGCTGCTCGCCCGTCGCGAAGCGGCCGAGGAACAGCGCGTCGACGACGTCGGACGGCGAGTCGGAGTCGTCGACGTGGAGCCGGATCGGCAGAGCGTCGTGTGGGTTCGCAGACATGCCGCCATGATCCGGCACGGATGTACTGTGCGCACGGCATTTCACCGGGGTGGCAGCGCCGGGTTCTGATGTGCGGGCCGTCCGCGGCCGGTCGCGCCCACGAACGGCCCCGCGCCCCTGACGCGGCGCCCCCACGGGAGCGGCGCCACCTGTGTCTCCAAGTCCCGCCCGAGCCGCCCGTTCCGCCGTTACTGTTGTCCTTGATGGCACGCCATGGGTGGAATTCGGATGCTCGGCGGTGGCGGCTCACCGCTCTCCTCGGTGTCGGCGCGGCCGCGCTGGCCCTGATGGTGACCCTCTTCAGCACGCTGTCCGGCGGGCCCAGCACGGCCGGCACCACACGCGACGGCGACAAGGTGCACGGCATCCCCGCCACCGGCGCGAAACCCGAGCCGTACGTCGGCTGGGGCTTCACCCACACCCAGTACAGCGCCGACGAGGGCGCCCCGGCCGCCACCGCGCGCGTGCGGCAGCTGCTCGGGCAGAACGCCGGGCTGGCGCAGAACCAGCACATCATGGGCTGGGGCGCCGACAACCCCGAACCGGTCCGGGGGCACTACGACTTCGGCGCGCTGGACCGCCGTGTCGACTTCATGCGGGCCTCCGGCGGCACCCCGGTGATCACCCTGTGCTGCTCCCCGGACTGGATGAAGGGCGGCAGAGCCGGGGTCGACCACACGGACTGGAGCCGGCCCTCCCTGGAGAAGGCACCCACCCCCGACCACTACCAGGACTTCGCCGACCTCGCCGCCACCGTCGCCCGGCGCTACCCGGACGTGAAGCACTTCATCGTCTGGAACGAGTTCAAGGGCTTCTGGAACGACGCCAGGGGCCGCTGGGACTACGAGGGGTACACCAGGCTGTACAACCTCGTGTACCAGGCGCTGAAGAAGGTCGACAAGGACATCATGGTCGGCGGGCCCTACCTCGTGATGGACAGCGTCGACGCACGGGACGCGAACGCCTCCACCGCGCTGAAAGGGCCCTGGGGCGCCATGGACCAGCGGGTGCTCGACGCCTTCTCGTACTGGAACGCCCACAAGGCGGGCGCCGACTTCACCGTGGTCGACGGCTCCAGCTACACCCGCGACGACGAGCTGCTGCCCGACGCGTTCGCGGCCACCGACAAGCTCACGGCGGTCGGCGCGTGGGTGCGGCGGCAGACCCACGACCTGCCGCTGTGGTGGGCCGAGTACTACGTCGAGCCCGGCGACGGCAACGACGACCGCAAGGGCTGGACCGAGCCGCACCGCGTCGCCGTCCAGGCCACCGGAATGATCGCCATGGTCAAGGGCGGCGCCGACTCCGGGTTCTACTGGAACCCGGAGGACAGGACGGGCACCGGCTGCGCCGGCTGTCTGTGGACCCCCACCGACCGTGCCGGCGGCGGCCGGGCCCTGCCCCTGTACGGCCTGGTGTCCCGGTTCGCGAAGGCGTTCCCGCCCGGGACGCGGTACGAGAACGTGTCCGTGGCCCCGGACGACCTGCCCAACGTCCGCGTCCTCGCGAGCGGCAGCACGGCCCTGGTGGTCAACACGCTGAACCGGACGATCAGCGCCCAGGTCGACGGCAAGCGGTTCGACATGGGGCCGTACGAGGTGAGGTGGCTCGACCGCTGAACGGCCGGGCCACCCTCACTTCATGGTCAGGAAACGCTGCACCAGCGAGGCCAGCACCACCGCCAGCAGCGGCAGCGAGAACCAGAACGAGCCCTGCATCAGCCGCAGCTGGCGCACCCCCGGCCGGATCGCGACCCGTACGACCTCCCGTGCGGCCAGCAGCAGGACCAGGACGACGGCGGCCAGCGCGCCGACCACCGACCACGCGGTCCAGGTCACCTGCGGCCCGATCGGGCCCGGGTGCGGCTTCGGCACCGCCCCCGCCGGCTGCCTGCGCAGCGCGAACACCGTGACGTCGTCGTTGACCAGGACCTTCGTCAGCTCCTGCCGGTCGTCCAGGTTCTCGACCAGCCGGGGCTCCCAGGTCGTGGAGTAGCCCGCGTCCAGCTGCAGATAGGTCACCTGACTCCGGTTGACCATCAGATAGGAGTTCGGACCGGCGTCCTTGAGCGCCTTGACCAGGCCCGACACCAGTACCGGGTCGGTCGGTGCGAGTGTCGGGACGTAGTCCACCCGCTCCATGTCCTTCGCGCCCCACGGCATCGCCGGCGTCACGTCGTTGACCGTGTCCTGGGTCAGCCACAGCAGCCGCAGCGTCGGCTTGTCGTGGGCGTACACCCAGTTCATGGCCGCGACCTCGCCGGGCCGGACCCGCTCGAACGGCTCGTTGCCCCAGCGGGCCACCAGGAAGCCGCCCATCAGCAGCAGCCCGGCCAGCAGCGCGGCCAGCGGGGCGAGGCTGAGGCGGTCCTTCTCGCGCTCCTTCGCGGTGACGCCGGTGCGCGGGAAGAGGGCGAGGGCGCCGAGCAGGGTCGCGCCCGGCACCGCGAACATGAAGACACGCAGCGCCATCTCACCGCCGTACGACTGCATGCCGAAGCCCAGGAACGGCACGAAGGTGAGCACCAGCAGGGTGCGTTCCCGGTAGCGGTGGAACCGGCGGCGCCACCAGCCCCAGCAGGCGAGCGCCAGCACCGAGCCGGCCAGCAGCACCCGGGTGTACAGCACCAGCTTGTGGGTGGAACTGCCGCCCTGGATCCGGCCGGAGACAGAGGTCGAGACATTGCTGCCGACCCCGCCGACGCCGCCGAACAGGTCGTTGAAGTGTCCCGACCAGTACGGCTCGGCCATGAAGCCGACCCACACCGCGACCAGCACCGCGAACAGCAGCGGCAGGCCGCGCAGTTCCGACCGCCCGAGCAGGACGAGGGCCGCGAGCACACCGAGCATGACGAACGGCGTGAGCTGGTGCGCGGGGACGCTCGCCGCGTACAGACCGATCAGCACCAGGAGCAGGACCGCCCGCCCGCGCCGGTCCACCGGCTCCACCTCCGCCTCGCCCGGGCGGAACCTCGTCCAGATCACGTGCGGCGGGCGGAACCAGACCAGCAGGATCGCCACGAACATCAGGTACAGCAGATAGGTGAAGCCCTGCGGGGAGAAGTAGTCCTGGCCGACCCAGCCGCACAGCACGAACAGCCACACGCCGGTCCACTTCGCCCGCCAGCTCGCCCGCAGCGACCGGGTGAGCAGGAACACCGGGGCCAGATAGGCGAGCTGGACGGCGGTCGGCCACCAGCGGATGACCTCGGTGAAGTCGGTGACCCCGCAGGCCCTGCCGACGAACGCGGCCACCGCGAAGAAGCCCGGCCAGCTCCAGCGGGCGTCCAGGTCCGGTACGGCGGACCCGGTGCGGTCGATGTAGTCGAGGAACCCGAGGTGCTGCCAGGCGGTCGGGAACCGCGGCTCGGTCTCGATCACGGCGGGCAGCGCGTGCAGCGACACCACGGTCGCCACCAGCGTGACCAGCAGCAGTGCCCGGTGCTCGCGGCGCAGCCAGAGCAGCGCGGAGAAGACGATGACCAGCAGGGCCGCTCCGACGAGGGTCGGCAGCGGGAGCACCGAGATCAGCCCGAGGCCGCCCATCCGGTCCAGATCGGCCTCGCCGAGCCGCAGCGCGGGCACCCAGTACAGCAGCAGCGCGGCGATCAGCAGACAGCCGAGGACGACGCCAGGGCGGGTGGGCAGCAGCCGCTGCCGGAGCGGCACGGGCGCCGGCGGTTCGTCGGGCACGGGCTCCTCGAACGCGGTCTCGTCCGGTACGGCGGTGTCCGGGGCGGCCCGGCCGGGCTTGTCGAAGGTCGCCTGCCGTTCCTCCTCGGTGAACGGGGCGTCCACCTGGGCCGCCTCCGCCTCCCGCAGCAGTTCGGCCTCGGCCGGGCCGAGCGAGGCCTCGCTGCCGGGATCCCTCTCCTCCACCGGGAGCCCCAGCGGGAGCCCCACCGGACCGCCCGGGAGCCCCGTCTGAAGCCCCGCCGGCACCCCGCCCTCAGGCACCGGCGTACCCGCGGGCGGGGTGCCGGGCCCCGGGCGGACGTCCGGACGGCGTTCCACATGGTCGAAGTCGACGTGGATGCCGAGGGCGAGGGTCTCGGAGTCCAGCGCCCAGGCCGGGCTGTGCCGGCGCGCCGGCGCGGACGGGAGGACCTCGGGTGCCCCCAGGTCGGCGAGATCGCCGTCGGGGGCCGCGGTGTCGGGCACGGCGTCGGCCGCGGTCCGGATCGTCCTCCAGAGCCTCGGCGCGGCGATCGCCGCGATCACCGCGAGGCTGGCGGCTTCGGCGACGCCCGCGCCGGTCAGCCCCATCCGGGGCAGGAGCAGCAGGGTCAGGCCCAGCACCAGCAGGCACAACAGGCCCTGCAGCCAGGCGAGTCCGGCGGTGCGGCTGCGCGCGCGCAGCACCGCGAAGTACGTCTCGATCACGACCCGCAGCACCGAGCCCACGGCGAGCCAGCGCAGCAGCGGGGTCGCCGCCTGCGCGTAGCCCTGGCCGAACACCCCGAGGATCCAGGGCGCGCCGATGATCCACAGGGCCGCGATCGGCAGCATGATCCGGGCCATCCGCTGCAGCGCGGCCCGGGTGTTGGCGGCCAGCCGCGCCGGGTCGTGCGAGCCCTCGACCGTGAGCGACGCGCCCATGTTGATGGCGAGCAGGTCGGTGGTGCCGCCGATGGTGGTGGCGATGTAGAAGTAGGCGTTCTCCGCGGAGCTGACCTGCGCGGCGACGATCACGGGCACGAGGTAGACCACGGCGAGCGAGAACAGCGAGCCGGTGTAGTCCCCGGCCAGGAACCTGCCGACCTGCTTCAGCGTCGGCGGCGTGGTGTGGCCCTCGGTCGCCTCGGCGTGCCGGGGTGCCAGCCGGCGGAACACCAGCCAGCCCAGCGGCACCACCGAGGTGGCGATCGCGGCCACCCAGGAGACGAAGACACCGGTGGTCGGCAGGGCCGCGGCGAAGGCGACCAGCAGGGCCAGCTTCACGGCCGAGAACACGGTGTTGCCGACCGGCACCCAGGTGGCGCTGCGCAGCCCGGTCAGCACGCCGTCCTGCAGGGTGAGCACGTTCCAGGCGACGACGGCCATGATGAAGCCGAGCCCGTTGACCGTCCCGTGCAGGAACCGGTACGACGGCCCCCAGGTGTCCAGGGTCAGCAGGAAGACGCCCCCCGCGAGCGCCACCAGCAGCGAACTGCCCGCGTACGTGCGGAAGACCAGGTGGCCGGTGCGTGCCCCGGCGACCGGGATGAAGCGGGCCAGGGCGCCGGTCAGGGTCACCGCGGTCAGTCCGGCGAGGAACTTCATCGCGGCGATGGCGGCCGAGCCCTGTCCGACCGCGTCCTCGGAGTAGTAGCGGGCCGCGGCCAGCCAGAAGCCGAGGCCGAGCACGGCGGAGATGCCGGTGTTGAGCATCAGCGCGTAGGCGTTGCGGAACAGCGGGCTGCCGCCGGAGGACCGGCCCGTACCGGGCAGCCTCAGGCGGCGCCCGGACTTCGCGGGCGCCTCGGCGTCGGTCGTCGCGGCCTCGGTCGTGGTGGTCGTGTCAGACACGGGAACGGATGGCCTTCCGGCGGACCTGGCGGGATCTGCGGACGAGGGCGTACCCCTTGGTGAGGGCACGGTCCCTGGCGAAGGTGCGGGCGATGGCGCGGCCCTGGAGCAGTCGCTCGAACTCCTCCACGCCGGTGCCGCGCCGGACCGTGACCCGCTGGAGCGCGTACGGCCCCTGGCGGCGGCGGGCGAGGGCGTTGCCGACGGCGAGCGCCTGCGTGTACCCGTCCGCGCGCACGGCCTCGCGGACCCGGCGGCTGGAGTAGCCGTACGGGTAGGCGAACGAGACCGGGCGCGTGCCGAGTTCGTCCGCGACGATCTCCGTGCAGCGGCTCAGCTCGGTGCACAGCCGGGCGTCGTCGAGCTGGTCGAGCTGCGGATGGCTGTGGCTGTGCCCGCCGATCTCGACGCCGGCGGCGGCCAGGTCCCGCACCTGCGGCCAGTCGAGCATGGTGTCCAGGCCGCCCCCGGTGTCGTGGGCGCCCCTGAGCCAGCCGGTGGACACGTACAGCGTGGCCGGGAAGCCGTGCTTGGCGAGGACGGGCAGCGCGTGCCGGTGCACGCCCTCGTAGCCGTCGTCGAAGGTGATCAGCACCGGCCGCGCGGGCAGCGGGCGGCCGGAGCGCCAGCGGGCCGCGAGGCCGGCGGTGGTGACCGGGGTCAGGCCCAGGTCACCGATCAGCGCCATCTGCTCGGCGAACGCCTCGGGCGCGACCGACAGGGCGCGGGTGGCGTCGTTGGGCGCGGTGGCGACGGAGTGGTACATGAGGATGGGCACGGGGGCGTCAGCCATGGCCGCCTCCCCGGGCCGGCTCTCCGCCGCGGGTGCGCTCGGCGCGGGCCGGCGCGGCCGCACCGGCTTCCGGTCCGGCGCCGCGCCGGATCGGTTCGCCGTCCTCGGGGACCGGCACCGGCGCGAAGGCCGTACCGTTCCGGCGCGCCCGCAGGGCCCCCAGCGCATAGCCGCCGGCGGCGCTGAGCACCCCCGCGACGATGGCGCCCGCGCGTCCGGCGCCGCCCGGCCGGGCCAGCAGGGCGTCCCGCAGGCCACGAGCGACCCCTGCGGGCAGTACCCGGGTGGCGTACCGGCGTTCGGAGCTCAGCCCCTCGCCGGCGCCGACGCTGCGGGCGACCAGCGCCTTGGACAGCCCCTCGGCGTAGGTGCGGGTGCGGAAGTAGGCGAAGTGCTCGCGGGGTGCGGGCACCCGGTGGTGGATCACCGCGCGGTCGTCGATGAGCAGGACGGCGTCGGGGCGGGCACGGGTGAGGCGGATGCACAGTTCCGTCTCCTCGCAGCCCAGCGGGCGGCGGTCGCCGTCGCGGCCGATGCCGCTGGCGAAGCCGCCCGCCGCCTCGAAGGCCGTACGCCGGAAGGAGGCGTTTCCGCCGAGCACGTTGCGCACCCGCACCCGGCCCGGCGGCAGTCCCCTGTAGGTGCAGCCGACCACCCAGTCGAACTCCTCCGGGAACCAGGCGGGCCGCCGGCCCGACGCCCAGACCGGTTCCGTACGGCCGCCGACCGCCATCACGCGCGGGTCGGCGTACCCCTCGGCGAAGCGGCGCAGCCAGTCCCGCTCGGCCACCGCGTCGTCGTCGAGGAAGGCGATCACCTCGCCGTGGGAGGCGGCGATGCCCGTGTTGCGGCCGGCGGACAGTCCGCGCGGGCCGGCGTTGGGCAGGACCCGGACGTCCTCGGTCTCCTCGTACGCGCGGGCCAGCCGGTCCTTCAGGGCCGGGTTGTGGTCCACGACCAGGAGTGTCTCCAGGGCCGGGTACGACTGCGCGCGCACCGAGGAGACCGCCGCGAGGATGTCCTCCCAGCGGTCCTCGGTGTACACGCAGATCACGACGGAGATGCCGGGATCTGTCAAGACACCTCTCCCGGTACCGTGTCGAGCATCGGCGAGTGGTGTTCCTGGCGGCGCAGTTCGCGCCGGTTGGAGCGCTCCTTGAGGATGACCTTCAGCACCCGGATGCCGTCGCGCACGGCTCGCAGGTTGCTGGTGCCGTGGATGCGCAGGTACTCGTGGCTCGGGATCTCCTGCACCTTCAGGCCGGCCTTGACCACTCTGATGTTCATCAGCGTCTCGACCTCGAAGCCGGTGCAGTCGAGGTCGATCTTGTCGAGGCAGTGCCGCCAGAACGCGTTGTAGCCGTAGCACAGGTCGGTGTAGCGGGCGCCGAACTTGCGGTTGACGACCGTGCACAGCGCCCAGTTGCCGAGCTTGCGGATGAGGGTCATGTCGTCGGTGCCGCCGCCGTTGGCGAAGCGCGAGCCCTTGGCGAAGTCGGCGCCGGAGACGAGTGCGGAGACGTAACTGACGATCTCGCCGCCGTCGGCCGAGCCGTCCGCGTCGACCATCACGATGATGTCGCCGCTGCACGCCTCGAACCCGGTGATCAGGGCATCTCCCTTGCCCCTGCCGTGCTGTTCGACGACCTTGACGTCCGGCCACAGGGAACGGGCCACGTCGACGGTGTCGTCGGTGGAGTTGCCGTCCACCAGGACGACCTCGTGTATCCAGTCCGGAAGCGTCTTGAAGACGTAGGGCAGATTCTCCGCCTCGTTCATGGCGGGAATCACCACGCTCACCGGCGGAGTGATCGCCAGGTGGGAGGAGATCGGCCGGTAGTGCGCCGCGATCGAGGGATCGCGCCCCGAACTCGGCGGCCGCAGAACAGAACTCATGGGTCTTTTCCCTCTCGTCCGGTGGACCGCCCGCCCCCGGGCAGCCCGGCTCTGTGTCCGGTTCGAAAGGGGGGTACTCATCTTCGGCGCGGCGAACTGATCTCCGTGCACGCCGATGAGCTGGCAAAGATGGCCGGTCCGCCGGAGAAGAACGGCAGCCGGTCGCGCGGCACGACTCGGTCACTGGTGCGGTCACCGAGCACGGCACCCCCCTACCGCGCCCCGCGCCGGTGACGCCGCGGCCCTGAGCCCTCCCCTGGAGCCGTGTGCCGACGTGCCGGTGCGGGTGAGATGTACGACGGTATTGACGATTGAACCCGAAAGGCAACCCCTGGAGGGCTCCCTCACGTTTTTGTTGGTTTGGCCGTTACACAACCTTGGCCGGTGTTGTTCGGTTTCGTGTGCGTTTTCCGGAAATGCGTTCCCGAAGCAGGACCGCGAGCGGAAGCAGCACGCTCAGCACGGTCACGGTGACCACCCCGCCGCGTACCGACCAGCTGTGGACCGCGAGCATGCCTTGGGCAACCAGCATGTTGAGGACGACCGAGCCCGCAAGCGCGCAGAGCGTCCGGCCGAACCGATCCAGCCCGCGCAGGACCGTGGCGAGTGCCACGGCCGGCGCCGTGAGCAGGAAGAACAGGGCGCACGGCCCCCGCAGTACCGAGGGGGAGTCGACGAGCGCGAGCACCGCGCCGACGCCTCCGATGGCGGTCGCCGCCCCCCCGAGCAGCGGTGACAGGGCCCTCCCCGGCCCGGTCCGCGCTGCGCCGGAGTGCTCGGTGGCGCCATCTGATGAAGGTGACTTGATCCCTAAGGTCTGCATTGGCGACTTTGCCCCCCGACGCGCCGGATGCCGGGCTTCACTGTGGCGCGGACCGAGGGGGGTCGTCAAGAAGGCGATTGTCGAACCGTCAACAGGTTTGGCATGCACATGCAATAGATGACCGGTGAATGTCTCGGGTCGATCCTGTTGAGAACCGAATGGTCTTGGCATGGACACTTCCCGTCAACACGCGTAGTTGCTACGACAGTTGTGGCAGAGATCCTGCTAAAGGGAGGTTCCATGAGACGTTCCCGACTTACCGGATTCGTTACCTCGCTCCTCCTCGCCGCCGGCCTCGGTCTCACCGGGGCCGCTTCGGCGCAGGCGTCCTCGACCGCCGCGAGCGGCGGTTACGTCGCACTCGGCGACTCCTACTCCTCCGGAGTCGGAGCCGGCAGCTACATCAGCTCCAGCGGCAGCTGCGACCGCAGCACGAAGGCGTACCCCTATCTGTGGAACGCCGCGCACAACCCGTCCTCGTTCGCCTTCAACGCCTGCTCGGGCGCCACGACCGACGACGTCCTCGCGAACCAGCTCGGCTCGCTGAACTCCTCCACCTCGCTGGTGTCCCTCACCATCGGCGGCAACGACGCCGGCTTCTCCGACGTCATGACGACCTGTGTGATCCAGTCCGACAGCTCCTGCCTCTCCCGGATCGCCACCGCCAAGGCGTACGTCGACTCCACGCTCCCCGGCAAGCTCGACACCGTCTACAACGCGATCAGCGCCAAGGCCCCCGGCGCCCGGGTGGTCGTGCTCAGCTACCCCCGTTTCTACCTGCTCGGCCAGACCTGCCTCGGACTCTCCGACACCAAGCGGTCCGCGATCAACGGCGCGGCCGACTACATCGACGCCGCCATCCAGAAGCGCGCCCAGGCCCACGGCTTCGTCTTCGGCGACATCCGCTCCGCGTTCTCCAGCCATGAGATCTGCTCCGGCGACTCCTGGCTGCACAGCGTCAACTGGCTCGACATCGGCGAGTCGTACCACCCCACCACGGCCGGCCAGTCCGGCGGCTATCTGCCGGTGTTCACGAGCAACGCGTGATCCGAACGGGCTCGCCCCTCAGGGTGAAGCCTGCGGTGAGCCCGAGGCCGAAGCGGAGGCCCCGCCCGTCGGGGTCTCCGTCGCCGTCTGCGTCGGCGTCGCCGTACAGCTCACCGAGAACGGGACGGCGTTCGACGTGGTCTGCACCGGACCGCGCACCTTCACACCCATCCGGTCCTCGGTCGTCCCCGAACCGGAGTACACCGTCAGCGTCACCCGCACCTGCTGGGTCTTCTCACCGCCGGCCGGGAAGGACAGCGTCCGCCACCCCGGATCCGACACCGACCCGCGTGTCGTCACCCACCGGTACTCCACCCGCGCGGGCAGCCGCCCCACGGTGAACGTCGCCGTGAAGGCGGGCGTCTGCGTGGCCGGCGGCGGACAGCCCCCGGAGTACGTCGTGTCCGTCCCGGCCAGGGTGACGCGCACGGACTGCGCCGGCTGGGTGCTCGACGCCGTGCTGCCGCTCGGGGCCGGCGTCCCGGTGTCCGCGCCGGTGCCGCGGTGAGCGGTCGGCGAGTGATGCGCACTCCCGCTCGCCCGGCCGCCGCCCTGCTTCCCCTGACCGCCGCCCTCGCCCTGGTGCAGCAGCGCGTACGTCAGTCCCGCCAGCGCGAGCACGACCGCGAGGACGCCCGCCACCAGCACCGCACCGGCCCGCCGGGAGCGTTCCGGCACACCGGGCGGCGTGCCGGCGGGCAGCTGCGCCGGCGGAGTGGGGGACTGCGGGGACGGCTGACGCCCCAGGCCCGCGTCCGCCGGGCCGGTGTACGGCGGCACCGGCAGCGGCGCCGTCCGGGGCGTGCCGCCCCGCGCGGGGGCACCCCCGGCCGCGACGACCCGCAGCTCGTGTTCCGCCCGCTCGGCGTCCAGCCGCTCGGCGGGGTCCTTGCGCAGCAGCCCCTCGACGACCGGGGCGAGCGGCCCGGCCCGGCGCGGCGGCGGCAACTCCTCGTCCACCACGGCCCGCAGGGTGCTGATCGGGGTGTCGTACCGGAACGGCGAGACGCCTTCCACGGCCGCGTACAGCAGCACCCCCAGCGACCACAGGTCCGACCCAGGACCCGGTGTCCGCCCCAACGCCCGCTCCGGGGCGAGGAATTCGGGGGAGCCGACCACCTCGCCGGTCATGGTCAGCGCCGAGCTGCCCTCGACCGAGGCGATCCCGAAGTCGGTCAGCACCACCCGGCCGTCGTTCGCGAGCAGCACATTGGCGGGCTTCACGTCCCGGTGCAGCACCCCGGCGGCGTGTGCGGCGCGCAGCGCGGCCAGCACCTCGGCGCCGATGTGCGCGGCCCGCTGCGGCGACAGCGGACCGTCCGCCTCCAGCTGGTCGGCGAGCGACAGCCCGCGCACCAGCTCCATCACGATCCACGGCCGGCCTGCCTCCACCGCCACGTCGTACACCGTGACCACGTTCCGGTGGGCGACCCGCGCCGCCGCCCACGCCTCGCGCTCCAGGCGCGCGTACATCCGCTCCACGTCGGACGCGGGCAGCCCGGCCGGGATCCGTACCTCCTTGACGGCCACCTCGCGGTGCAGCACCTCGTCCTGGGCGCGCCACACGGCGCCCATGCCGCCCTCGCCCAGCGGGGACAGCAGTCGGTAGCGGCCCGCGATCACACGTTCGCGGCCCGGTTCTTCGGACACGGGCGCCCCCAGGCAAGTCGCGTGACGTCTCCCCAAAGTAGCTCAGCCGAGCGCGGATGCGGCCCCCCTGAGCACCAATCCGGCGCCCAGGGCCAGGACGACCAGCGCGGACGCGAGCGGCACGGATCGGCGCACCAGCGTGGCCACCGGGTGTGCGGTCCAGCTCGGACGCCGCTCCAGCACCCGGGTCATCCCCGCGCCCAGCCGGACCACGGCGAACCCGGCGGCCGTGAGCGTCAGCGCGAGCCCGGCACCGTAGGCCACGACGAGCAGCAGCCCGAACCAGGCCTTGCCGAGCGCGGCGGCACCGACGAGGACGACCACGGCGGACGGACTGGGCACCAGCCCACCGGCGAAGCCGAGCAGGATCGTGCCGCGGAGGGTGGGGGCGGTGGGGTGGGTATGGGTGTGGCCCCCGTGGGTGTGCTCGACGTGGTGGTCGTGGGAGTGAGCGTGGTCGTGGGAGTGAGCGTGGTCATGGGTGGGGGAGTTGTCGTCGGAGTCCGCGTGGGGGTGGGGGTGCTCGTGGGTGTGGTCGTGGGCGTGGGAAGGGACGTGTCCGTGGGCCCGGTTGCGCCAGGCCCGCCGTGCGAGGTTGGCGCCGGCCGCCAGCACCAGCGCGCCGCTCGCGAGGCCCAGCCAGGCGATCACCGACGGGCCGGCGGCCGAGCCGGCCGTGACGAGCAGGCCCAGCGCGACCACGCCCAGGGTGTGGGTCACCGTGACCGAGGCGGCCAGCGGCAGCACGTCCCGCAGGCGGGCCCGGCCACCGCGCGCTGCCGCCGCCGCGGCCATGAGGGTCTTGCCGTGGCCCGGCGCGAGCGCGTGCATCGCACCGAGGACGACCGCGACGAGCAGCGCGAGCGAGGCGAAGCCGACGGTGAGGTCGTGCCGGGCCACGAGGTCGTCGAGCGCGCGGGTCCAGCGGTCGGCGCCCCGGGGCAGGACCGCGGCGCCCGGCTCCTGCCGCGGCTCCTCGGCGAGGGCCGGCCCGCCGGGGCGCAGCCGCACGGAGGCGGAGGTGGTGTCGGCCGGGGAGGACAGCAGGTCCTTCGGGTACGTGGTCAGTTCGTGCGAGACCGAGGTCTTCGGCACGTCCGTCGCGGTGAGCGTCATACGGTCGCCGCGCGCGGTGATCTCCCGCCAGCCGGGGCCGGACCAGTTCACCGCGCTGCGGAAGCCGAGGGTGAGCGCGCCGGTCCGCGGGAGTGCAGCCGTCCAACGGCACTCCAGCCGCAGGGTGTTGAGGCCGGCCTGGCCGGGGCGCAGGCCGGCCCTGCCGTCCCGCACCGTGAGGGCGACCCTGTGCCCGCCCACCGTCACCGCGCTGCCCCGAGCGGCCTGCGTGCAGCGCTGCCGGGCCCACCGCGTCATGCCCAGCCGCTCGATGTCCGGCTCGGCCTGGGTCGCCGGGATCTCGGCGAGGTCCTCCACATGGTCCACGCGGAGCTGCCCGGGTGCGGCGACGAGGCCGTCGTAGCGGTTGACGGTGAAGTTCCCGAGCGGGTGCGCGCTCGCCGGGCCGGCCGGCAGCAGCGCGAGGGCGGTCGTGGCGAGGAGCAGGAAGGGGAGGCGGAGCTTCACCGCGCGGCCTCCAGCGCCTTGCGGGCCTCGGCCGCGCCGAGCGGGGAGAAACCGGGGTTCAGGCGCAGGGCCGAGGTGAGGGAGGCGCGGCCGGCCGCGCGGTGGCCCGTGGCCAGCTCGATCATGCCGCGGTGGTAGAGGAAGGCGGCGTTGCGGTAGCCGGTGGCGGTGGCCCTGCGGGCGTACGGCAGGGCCTCGGCGTCATGGCCGTTCGCATGCAGCGCCCAGGCCAGGGCGTCCGCGGTGTGCACGGTGTGGCGGCGGGACCATTCGGCGCGGGCCGCGCGCAGGGCGGCCGCCTTGTCGCCGTGGTCGGCGGCCGCCAGCGCGGTGTCGAGGTCGGCGTTGACGCCGTTGGCGCGGGCCAGCGCGATCCAGGTGTCCACGAGGGCGTACTGGCGCCGTGCCCTGGCCCGGTCGCCGGCCGCGCCGCGCGCCTCGTACAGTTCGCCCAGTTCGACGAGCGGGCCCGGCAGCGGATACCGGGACACCACCGTCTCCATCCCCTTGACCGCCGCCGCGCGGTCGCCGCTCGCCGCCTGCGCCCGTGCCCGGCCCTCCAGTGCCGGGAGGTAGGTGTCGTCGGCGGCGAGGGCACGTGCGTAGCAGCCGAGGGCGGTCTTGTAGTCGCCCTGGTTCCAGGCGAGTTGACCGAGCTGGGCGGACACGTAGGCGACGTCGCCCTTCGAGGTGGCGCCGGCCAGCGCCTGCTCCAGCACCCGCCGGGCCGTCGTCACGTCGCCGCGCAGCTCGTGCACGTACGCGTACCGCGTGAAGACGGGCACGCCCGGCTTGCGGGCGTCGGCGGTCCCGGCCGCCTTCGCCGCCTCGGCGTACCGGCCGAGCTCCACCAGGGCGTCGACACGGGAGGACAGCGCTCGCTCGCTGTACGGGTTCTGCCGCAGCGCCTCGTCCGCGTAGGTCAGGGCGTCCTTGAAGTCGTGCCGGGCGGCGGCGAGCGCGGCGCGGCCGGCCAGCGCCTGGTCGTTGTCCGGGGCCAGGGAGAGGGAGCGCCGCAGTACCTTGTCGGCCTGCGGGTAGCGGGAGGGGTCGCCCTTGGTCCGCGCCTGCTCGACGTAGGCCAGGCCCAGGGTCGCCCAACCGCCGAAGTCCCGGGGCTGGGTGCGCAGATGTGCCTGGAGAGCGGTGATGCTCGCGTCCAGGTCCCCGCCGCCCAGGACACCGGGGTCCACGGCGGTGGAGGCGGCCGGCACCGTGGTGGGCGCCGGGTTCGCACCCATGGCGATCGCCCCGCCGGTCAGCGCGACCGCCAGCAGGGCGGCGCAGCCGCCCAGTTGGACGCCCCGCCAGCTCCGCCCGGCAGCGGCGAACCGCCGGAGCCTGACCACACGCTCGTCGCGGCGGGCGGCCGAGGACACCCCGGAGCCGGGCGCCGCGGGCTCGGCGCCGCCGTCGGCCGGGGGCTCGTGGGAGCCGGACCCGGCGGCGTGGGCCGGGGGTTCTTCGCGGGGGGAGGCGGGGGTGTGCTCCGCGCGGGGTGCCGCGTGCTCGCCGTCGTCGGCCGGAGGCCCTTCGGAGCCGGGCGCCGCGGGATCGGTGGCGCCGGCCAGGGGCTCCTTCGGACCGGGAGGCGTGCGTTCGTGACCGGCGGCCGGGGAGTCCGCCGAAGCGGGCCCGGCGCCGTCGGTGCCCGTCTCGGACGGGGCGCCTCCTGCGGCGGGGCGCGCCGCGGCCGACGCCTCCCGCGGGTTCACCTGCCGCGCGCCGGCCTCGTCGTCGTTCGTACGCGGAGACATGGCCTCTCCTCGGTCGCCTGGTGCTGGTCGGAAGGGAGGGCGCGGCCCGCCGTGGGGGAGGGGGATACGGGCCGCGCCGGTCTGAGGGGGGTGCGAGGGTCAGTACGGGCGACGGATGCGCCGGCGCCACCAGCCGATGGCCGTGCCGAGCAGCAGGATCCCGGCGGCACCCGAGGCCGCCGACGCGGCGATCAGCACCGTGTTGCCGGAACCCGAGCCGCCGGCGGAATCGGCGGGCTGGAGGGCGTCGCCCAGCTGGCTGCGCACGTCCGTGCCCGCGGTCGTGCCCTTGGCGAGCGGGCCGCGCGAACCGGAGGTCGGCTCGGCGACGTACGGGAAGTACTTCTCGAAGCCCTTGTCGTTCTTGTCCACCGCGTCACCCAGGTCGTTCTTGGAACCGACCAGTTCACCCTCGACGACCTGCAACGCCTCGTCGATCACGTCGTCGGTGAGCCGGCGCCCGTTCGGGAAGCCCGCGTTGTCGCCGTCCAGGACACCCAGCCGCTTGGGATGCATGCTCGGCTTGACGGAGGTGTTCAGGCGCAGCTCCTCCGAGGGGCGCACGTTCGGCGGCTGGTTCAGGCCCTTCACGCCCTTCAGGAAGACGTCGACCAGGTCGTTGCGCGGCTCGGCCGGCGCCTTGATCTTGTAGATCGACTCGATGAGCTTCGGCAGCTCGGGGTTGGTGACGTTCTTCAGGAACTGGGCGTCGTACGCGGGCTGGGAGGCGTTGAACCTGTCCTTGTCCTTCTGCGGGTTGACCACCTCGTTGACCAGCGGGTTGCCGAGGCGCGAGACCTGCGTGTAGTAGCCCTGCGCGTTGCGGCGCTGGGTGGTGGACCAGATGCCGACGACCGGCTGCCCCGCCGACTCGCGGATCAGGTCGTTCGGCACCTGCAGGGCGATGGTGTTGACGTTGTAGCCCTTCAGGGTGTCCCGGCCGACCTCGCTCAGGTTGCCGCCGTACAGCAGGTCGAAGACGCGCAGGTCCGCGAAGAACGGGTCGTCCGCCTGCCCGGCGAAGGTCGTGGCGCCGCCCGCGGCCTTGTAGATGGCCTGGTCGCGCAGCTTGCCGTAGTACGGCATGGACGCCTTGCCGACGTTCGACGGTGCCACCGGCACATCGTCCGCGACCTTCGTCTTCGACACCGCGTGCCCGTGCTTGAGGTGGAGCAGATCGATGTCGTACGTCTGCGTGATGTTGAGGTCGGGATCCGCCAGGTTGGTGACCGGCCCCGTGTTGTACAGGAAGGTGTTCCCGTTCTTCGTGTGCGTGGTGAAGGTGTAGCGGAACACCAAGTCGTCCTGCGCGTCGCCGTTGTTGTCGACGTGCAGGTCGTACTGGGCGTCGTCGGCGAACGTGTAGAAGTTAGGACCGCCCGCCGGCTCCTCGAACGGGATCCAGTTCGCCACGATCGTCGTCGTGTCGGGCTTGTCCGGGCTGACGAACGCGTACAGGTCGGTGTTGTCGTACTGCGGGGTGCCCGAGATCAGCGGGGCCTCCCGGTGGGAGGAGGCGGAGGCCTCCCCGGGTGCCAGCGCGGCGGCGCCGGCGGCGGTGAGCCCTCCGGCGGCCAGCGCACCGCAGATGAGCGTGACCAGGCCGGTGCGTCCCGTGCCGCTCCTGGAGAAGAGAGGTGTCATGCCGTCCGTCCTCAGTGCCGACTTGCCTTTGACGGACGGGTATACGGAGCCGACGACCCGATCGGATGGGTCGGACGAAGAAAAACTTTGGGACCCTTCCCGACCCGCGTTTTCGGCCCGCCGATCCGTATCACTCGCGGGAGGTGTGCGTTCGTGCGGATGCGTGGAGTGCACGGAAGGGCCGGATGCGGCCACGGAGAGGGGGCCCGCATGCGGGCGGACGAGCTGCTGGTGCTCGTCGCGGGCGGTGACCAGCGGGCGTTCGAGGACCTGTACACACTGGTGTCCGGGCCGGTGTACGGACTCGTACGACGGGTGGTGCGCGACCCCGCCCAGTCCGAGGAGGTCGCCCAGGAGGTGCTGCTGGAGATGTGGCGTTCGGCCGCCCGCTTCGACCCCGGCCGGGGCAGCGCGCTGTCCTGGATCCTCACCCTCGCCCACCGCCGGGCCGTCGACCGGGTGCGCAGCGCCCGCGCGGCCGGCGAACGCGAGCAGCGGGAGGCCCTGCGCGCCGGGGAGCCCGCCTTCGACCAGGTCGCCGAGGAGGTCGAGGCCGGTATGGAGCGCGAGTGGGTGCGCCGTTGTCTGCGCCGGCTCACGGACCTGCAACGCCAGTCCGTGACCCTCGCCTACTACGACGGCTACACCTACCGTGAGGTGGCCGAGCGGCTCGCGCTGCCGCTCGGCACGGTCAAGACGCGGATGCGCGACGGGCTCACCCGGCTCCGCGAGTGCCTGGGAGGCGCCGCATGAGCATCCTCGGCCGGCTGCTGCGCCGGGAGGACCCGCACTCCCTCGCCGCGCCTTACGCGCTCGACGCCCTCGAACCGGGCGAGCGGCGCAGGTTCGCGAAGCACCTGCAGGGCTGCGACCGTTGTGCCGCGGAGGTGCGGGACCTCGCCGAGGACGCCGTACGACTGGCATGGTCCACGGCGGCCCCCGCGCCCGCCGCCCTGCGCGAGCGGGTGCTCGCCGCCGTGCGCACCACCCCGCAGGAGCGGTCCGCCCCGGCCCGGGAGCGCACGCCGCAACTGCCCCCGCACGTCTGGGGCACGCAGCCCCCGCCGGGACGCACCCGTACGCCCCGCACGCGCTCCCTGTTCGTGCCGCTCACCACGGCCACCGCGGCGGCGGCCCTCGTCGTCGCCTCCCTCTTCGCCGTGCAGGCGCACCGCACCCAGGACCGGCTGGCCGCGGAGCGGTCCCGGGCACGTGAGATCGCCCACGTTCTGGCCGCGCCCGACGCCCGGGCGACGACCAGCAAGGACGCTCGGGGCCGCGGTATCGGAGTGATCGCTTCCGCATCGGAGCGGGAGGCCGTCGTCACCCTCAGCGGATACGGCGCCCCGCCCGGCGGCCGCGTCCACCAGCTCTGGCTCGTGCGCCCCGGCGCGGGGCCGCGCTCCCTCGGGCTCTTCGCGGGCGACACGCCCCTCGTCGCCAAGGGCCTCGCCACGTCGTCGGCGTCACTCGCCGTAACCATCGAGCCTGACGGCGGCTCAGCCCGGCCGACCGGCCAGCCTGTTGTCCAACTCTCCCTGAATCCGGTCGGATTCGGAGAGTAGTCAGTGAGGGATGGTCAACCGCCTTACAGGGAAGGTGAATCCTGTGGCCGAGATACACGCGTGCCCCCCTGGGGCGATAGGGTTACCCTGCCCGGGCCGGGTGGACTCGTACGGGTGGGGAGTGACATGGAACAGATAACAGTGCGCAGCAGGGCGAGGGTCCCTGCGATCACCTGCGGGAGCAGCGCGACCAGTTCGCGCCTCGACCGCCATCTGTCGGTACTGGCGGGTCCCGCCATACCGCAGCGGGAGACGGTCGAGGCGACCTCGCTGATGCTCGAACTGACGGCGCGTGACAGGGCACACCAGCGCAGTGACCGGGGCAAGCGGGTCAGCCGCGTCTCCCTGTTCGCGCCGCTGCGCCGGCTGCGTCGCTCGCTGTTCGGCGGACACTGAGCGGCTGCTGAGCCGCCCCCGAAGTCCGCTCGCAGGGGTGTCGGCGCTCAGGCCGCCACACCGTCCCGGCGCATCGCTGCGATCTCGTCGTCCGTCATCCCCACGGCATGCAGCAGCGCCTCGGTGTGCTGCCCGAGCGCGGGCACATCACCCATCCGCGCCTCGTCCCCGCCCGGCAGCGTGATGGGAGGCAGGAGGGCCTTCAACGGTCCGACCGGCGACCCCACCTCACGCCACCGCTCCCGGGCCGCCAGCTGCGGATGCCCGGCCAGTTCGTGCAGGTCCCGCAGCCGGGCACACGCGATGCCCGCCTTCTCCAGCCGGGCCAGCGCCTCCTCGGCCTCCAGCGCGCCGAGTGCCCGCGCCACCAGCTCGTCCGTCTTCTTCCGGTGCGCGACCCGTGCCGCGTTCGTCGCGTACGCCGGATCCCTCCCGAGTTCCGGCTGACCTATGACCTGTTCGGCCAGCCGCCGCCACTCGCGGTCGTTCTGCACGGAGAGCAGGACCCGTCCGCCGTCCGCCGTCGGATAGGCGTCGTAGGGCGCGATGACGGCGTGCGCGAGGCCGGTACGCGCCGGGGGCTCACCCCCGTGCATCGCATGGTGCAGCGGATGCCCCAGCCACTCCGCGAGCGCCTCCAGCATGGACACCTCCACCGGGCCGCCCCGCCCGGTCGTCCCGCGCCGCACAAGAGCCGCGAGGACACCCGAGAACGCGTACATGGCCGCCGCGATGTCCGCCGCCGGAACCCCCGCCTTCACCGGCTGCTCCGGCGTCCCGGTCACCGACACGAGCCCCGCCTCGCACTGCACGAGCATGTCGTACGCCCGCTTGTCCGCGTACGGCCCGAAGGACCCGTACCCGGAGATGTCCACGGCGATCAGCCGGGGATGCGCCGCGCACAGCGTGGCCGCGTCCAGACCGAGCCGGGCCGCCGCGCCGTGGGCGAGGTTCTGCACGAACACGTCGGCGTCCGCGATCAGCCGCCGTACGACGTCCAGGCCGCGCGGGTCCTTCAGGTCCAGCGCCAGCGACTCCTTGCCGCGGTTGCACCACACGAAGTGCGAGGCCAGACCGCGGGCCGCGGTGTCGTAACCGCGCGCGAAGTCGCCGCCGTCGACCCGCTCCACCTTGATGACCCGGGCACCCAGGTCGGCGAGCTGCCGGGTCGCGAAGGGCGCTGACACGGCCTGTTCGACGGCGACGACGGTGATGCCCGCGAGGGGCAGGGGCTGCTGATCCGTGGGCTGTTCCATGACCGGATCATGGCCCGCGACCGGCGGGTTTGTCAGCAGCCCGGCCGCGCTGCCTCAGCGTTCCCCGTGCGCGTACCGGCGTACGGCGAGGGGCAGGAACACCGCGGTCAGGGCGAGGCTCCAGGCGAGCGACCCGGCGACCGGGTGGGCCACCGGCCAGGCGGAGTCCGCGGGGACGGGCGCGTTGCCGAAGAGGTCCCGCAGCGCGGTCGTCACCGCGCTGATCGGGTTCCACTCGGCGAGCGTGCGCAGCCAGCCCGGCAGGTTGCCGGTCGGGATGTAGGCGTTGGACAGCAGGGGCAGGACGAAGGAGGAGGCGCCGAGCTGCCCGGCGGCGTCCTCGCTGCGGGTGAGCAGCCCGAGGAAGATCCCGGCACAGGTGCACGCGAACCGGAAGAGCAGCAGCAGCCCCAGAGCACCGGCCGCGTCCATCGCCGACCCCCTGATCTGCCACCCCACGGCGAGCCCGACCAGCAGCAGCGGCACGGTACCGAGGGCCGTCACGACGAGGTCGGCGACCGCCTGTCCGAGCGGTACGGCGGCGCGGCTCACCGGCAGCGTGCGGAACCGGTCCATCACGCCTCGGTGGGTGTCCGCGGCGGCCTGGAACATGCCGGTCATCAGGCCGCCGGCCGCGGTCGCCACCAGCAGCCCCGGCACCAGGAAGGACCGGTACTCACGGCCGGGCACGGCCAGGGCGCTGCCGAACACGTAGCCGAAGAACAGCAGCATGTTGACGGGCATCAGCTGGGTCAGGACCGCCAGGCCCGGACTGTTGCGGACGCGGCGCAGCTGCCGTCCCGTCATGGCCAGGCCGTCGTACGCCAACGCGCTCATGCGGCGGGCTCCTTGCTGTCCTCGTCCCTTTCGGCGGGCTCTGAGGTGAGCCGCAGGAACACGTCGTCGAGGGTGGGCGGACGCAGGCTCGCGTCCAGCAACGGGATGCCCGCCGCGTCGAGTGCGCGCACGAGACGCGGCAGGGTGAGCGTCGCGTCGGTGGTGACGGCGCCGACGGCGTTGCGCTCGTGATCGAACACCGGTGCGCTGCCGGTCAGCTGGTCGAGCACGCCCGCGGCCCGCGTCAGCGCACCGCTGTCGGCCACCACGGCCTGCGCGTACGACCCGATGAGCGCCTTGAGCTGGGCGGGCGAGCCGGTGTGCGCGACGCGTCCCCGGTCCACCAGGGCGATGTCGTCGGCGAGTCGGTCCGCCTCCTCCAGGTACTGGGTGGTCAGCAGCACGGTCGTGCCGTCCGCCTTCAGTTCGCGCACCGCGTTCCAGATGCGGGTGCGGCTGGCCGGGTCGAGTCCGGTGGTCGGTTCGTCCAGGAACAGCACACCGGGGCGGCGGATGAGACTGGCGGCGAGGTCCAGCCGGCGCCGCATGCCGCCGGAGTAGCTCGAGGCCTTGCGGCCGGCGGCCTCGGTCAGGCCGAAGCGCTCCAGCAGCTCGTCGGCCCGGGCGGCCGGTCCGCGCACCCGGTGCAGCCGGGCGAACAGCCGCAGGTTCTCCCGGCCGGTGAGGTCGCCGTCGACCGAGGCGTACTGCCCCGTGACGGCGATCCGGCGGCGTACGGCGGCGGCCTCCCGGACGAGGTCGTGTCCGGCGACGCGGGCCGAGCCGGCGTCCGGGCGCAGCAGCGTGGTCAGCAGCCGCACGGCCGTCGTCTTGCCGGCTCCGTTGGGCCCGAGCAGCCCGCAGACGGTCCCCTCGGCCACCGCCAGATCCAGCCCCCGCAGGGCGTGCACAGCGCCCAAGCGCTTCTCCAGACCCTCACTAAGTACGGCGTACGTAGTTGTCATGCCCTGACCGTACCGCACTACGTACGCTGTACGTAACTAGGATGGTGGCCGAGGTGATGATCAATGGCACTCCGAGGGGCCGTCCCCGAAGTGATCTGGGCGCGCCCCGAGCGCACCGGCCGGGGCCCGAAGCCGGCGTACACCCGCGACGACATCGCGGCCGCCGCCGTCCGGATCGCCGACGAGCGGGGGCTCGACGCGGTGTCGATGCGGCACGTGGCGGCGGAGCTGGGCTGCGGCACCATGTCGCTGTACAACTACGTGCCCCGCAAGGAGGACCTGTACGAGCTGATGGTGGACGCGGCCAGCGCGGAGCACGTCCGGTGGGAGCCGAGCGGGCAGTGGCGGGCCGACCTGGGCCGGATGGCCCGCGAGACGCGTTCGCTGATGCACCGGCACCCCTGGCTGCCGCGGCTGATGTCCCCGGTGTACGGCTTCAGCCCGCATGCCCTGCGGTACCTGGAGCACTGCCTGGCCTGCCTGGATCCGCTGGAGGCGGCGTACGGCACCAAGCTGGAGCTGATCGCGATGCTGAACGGGGTGGTCACCGCCTACGTCCGCAACGAGCTGGACACCGCCGAGCGCGTACGTGCCCTGCCGTGGTCCGAGGAGCAGGAGAACGCCGTGCGGATCGCCTACCTGGGGAGCCAGATCGCCTCCGGCGCGTACCCGAGGATGGCGGCGGCCTTCGCGGAGGATCCGGGGCCGATCGATCTGGAGGCGGTGTTCGAGCGGGCGTTGGAGCGGGTGCTGGACGCCTTCGATCCGCGGCGCGCCGGCCGGTGAACCGGGGAGGGTCACCGGGTGCCGGGCCGGGGCGCCCCGACGCCGTCGAGGTGCCGATCGCCGGTCCTCGCGCCCGGGCCGGGATCAGGCTCCGGAGGCCTGGGGAGGCCGCCCTGGAGCGCCGCTAGATCAGCGCGAACTGGCCCTCCGGGCCCTCCTCGTGGTGGTCCAGGACGGAGGCCGGACGGCGGGCCGGGCCGGGGACCGGGAGAACGCCGGCCTCGCTCAGATCGCCCGTCGTGATCGCGGAGGTCGCCTTCAGGCCGGCCCGCTGCGGCCGCAGTTCCGCCAGCAGGGCCAGGACCGTGATCAGCTCCAGGAGCTCCGACGTCCAGGCCTGCGGCCAGGTCGCCGGGCGGATCGCGCTGAGGGTGCCCGGGGCGGCCGGGGTGGTGCGGGACGTGAACCAGGACTCCAGGACCCGGACCCCGGCCACCTCGTAGTCCCAGGCCTGCGGCGGGACGGGGGAGATGCGGCCCTCGTCCAGGTGGAGGGTCTCCTCGTCCCCGTCGTAGCGCAGGGTCAGCGGCCGGGCCGGCAGCGGCGCGCGGACGTAGGGGCGGCGGCCCCCCGGCAGCTTGGGGCGTGGACCGTCGCGGCGCATCAGCCACAGCATGCGGCGACCCAACTCGACGCCCGCACACCACAGTCGGGTGTCGTCGGTGAGCGGCACGGTGAGGTCCGGGCGGATCGTCGCCAGGATCCAGGCCAGCACGTCCGGCGCCGTGGGGCGGTCGGACAGGCGGGCGGAGAGGTGGTCCAGGAGGCCCGGGGCCAGGTTCGGTTCGGTGCCGCCGGGGCGGCGGTGCAGGGGGCGGACGAGGCCGGGGCGCAGCGTGGGCAGGAGCGAGGTGGCCAGCAGCGGGGTCTCCGCGTCGCCGGTCTCCACCGTGAAGACCTGGTGCGCGTCCGCCACCCGCCACAGCTCCGGGCGGGCGGTGTCGATCAGCCGCTGGTCCGGGATCAGCCACTGCTCGTCGAAGGGCGCCGCCAGGACACGGGCCGGCTCCGCGCAGGGGCCCGTGGCGCGCGCCAGCCGCTCGGTGCCGGTGGACCGGCCGGGCAGTTGGCCCACCGCCGAGTCGAGGGTGCGGGAGCGGGTCGGCTCGAACAGGGCCTGCCGGGCGGGGCCCTCGGCCTTCAGCAGGGCGTCCCAGCGGGCCCGCAGAGAGCCGGCGTCGGGTGCCGTCGGCCAGGCGCGGCCCGGCCGCAGCGGTGCGACGGACCACGGCATGAGGTCCGCCAGCAGCGGAGCGTCGTCGTGCGTCACGCAGGGCATGCTACGACAGCGGACCGAGCCCCCGAAGGGGCCCGCGGCCGCCCCGCGGCACGGAGCGGCACGGCGCGCTCACGCGTCCAGCGTGACGGTGAACGAGAACCGGTCCCCCCGGTACTGGATCACCGCCACGTCCAGCACCCGCCCGCCGCTGTCGTACGTCACGCCCGTGTAGTGCAGGATCGGGCTGAGCAGCGGCACCTGGAGGAGCCGGGCGGTCTCCGGGTCGGCGAGCCGGGCCTGCACGGTGTCCGTGATCCGGCTGATGTCCGCCTTCACGACGTCCCGCAGCACCTTGGTCATCGGCCAGCGGATCAGGTCGTCCAGGTCGATGCGCGCGGCGAGGTCGGGTCGGATGTGGTTGACGGCGTGGTTGGTCGGCTCGCCGGTCTTCTCGTCGCAGCGGAGGCGGTGGTAGGCCGCCACCTCCGGGAGGCCGGGGAAGTACTCGGCGAGATGGGGCGGTACGGGCACCGGGCCGTGGTCCAGCAGTTCCGTGGTCATCCCGGACTGCTGGGCCACGATGGCGTCCACCGAGCCGAGCAGGCGGACCGGCGCCCCCCGCCGGGCGTCCGGCTCGATGAACGTGCCACGCCGCCGGTGCCGGCTGATCAGCCCCTCGTCCTCCAGCTCCTTCAGCGCCTGCCGCATGGTCAGCACGCTCACGCCGTAGTGCTCCGCCAGCTGCTCCTCCGTGGGCAGCCGCAGCGGGTCCTCGGGGGAGCGGCCGAGTATCGAGGCACGCAGCGACTGCGACACCTGGTACCACAGCGGCAGCTTGCGGTTCAGGACGATCGAATCCGGAGCGAAGGAGGTCACGCGGCTATCCGTACCTGTCGATGAACGTGTGGCGCAACAGCGGCGGCGTCACCCGCGGAAATGGCGCTCCAGCCCCTGCCACACCTCGTCGTAGCGCCGCTGGAGGTGGTCGGCGGCGGCCGCGTGCGGGGCGAGGGTCACCGGCCAGCGGGTCTCGAACATGAAGGCCAGCCCGTCGTCGATCTTCTGCGGCTTCAGCTCGGCCGCGCTCGCCCTGTCGAACGTCTCCCGGTCCGGGCCGTGCGCCGACATCATGTTGTGCAGTGAGCCGCCGCCCGGCACGAAGCCCTCCGCCTTGGCGTCGTAGGCCCCCTCGATCAGGCCCATGTACTCGCTCATCACGTTCCGGTGGAAGTACGGCGGCCGGAAGGTGTCCTCGCCCACCAGCCAGCGCGGCGCGAAGACGACGAAGTCGACGCCGGCCAGGCCGGGGGTGTCCGACGGTGAGGTCAGCACCGTGAAGATGGAGGGGTCGGGGTGGTCGTAGGAGATGGTGCCGATCACATTGAAACGGCGAAGGTCATAGACGTACGGCACATAGTTGCCGTGCCAGGCGACCACATCGAGCGGGGAGTGGTCGTAGGTGGCCGTCCAGAGGTTGCCGCAGAACTTGTTCACGACCTCCACCGGGCCGGTCACGTCCTCGTACGCGGCGACCGGCGCCCGGAAGTCCCGGGTGTTGGCGAGGCCGTTGGCGCCGATCGGGCCGAGGTCGGGCAGCCGGAAGGGCGCCCCGTAGTTCTCGCACACATATCCTCGGGCGGACTCGTCCAGCAGCTCCACACGGAAGCGCACCCCACGCGGGATCAGCGCCACATGTGCGGGCTCCACGGCCAGCCGGCCGAACTCGGTGTGCAGCAGGAGTCCGCCGCGCTCCGGCACGATCAGCAGCTCGCCGTCGGCGTCGGAGAAGACGCGCTCCATCGAGGTGTTGGCGTGGTACAGGTGCACGGCCATCCCGGCGCGCTGGGTCGCGTCCCCGTTGCCGCCGAGCGTCCAGAGGCCGGCCAGGAAGTCGGTGCCCGCCCCGGGTTCGGGCAGCGGGTTCCAGCGCAGCCGGTTGGGGTCGGGCACGGCCTCGGTGAAGGGGGCCGTGCGGATCGCGCCGTTGTCGGTGCGGGTGAACGCCGGGTGCGCGGCCGACGGGCGGATGCGGTACAGCCAGGAGCGGCGGTTGTGCGCCCGCGGCTCGGTGAACGCCGTACCGCTCAGCTGCTCCGCGTACAGCCCGAGCGGTGCCCGCTGGGGCGAGTTGCGGCCCTCGGGCAGGGCGCCCGGCACCGCCTCCGAGGCGTGCTCGTTGCCGAACCCGGTCAGATACGACAGCCCCGCGGCGGTCTTCCGCGCGTCCCCGCTCATGATCGCTCCCTTGCGCTTCCCGATTCCTATGGAACACCGTAGGAATGAGCGGGGGCGGAGCGCAAGAGGGCGCCGGGTACTACCTCGGAGGGATGTCGCGGGACGGGCGGAACCCGACTTCAGACGGATCCGGCGGACCGGAGCGTTGTTCTACTCTCGCGGACATGCCAAGTACGTCATGGACCCGCAGGACGCTCGCCGCGCTCACGGCGTGCGTCCTGCTGCCGCTCGGCGCGGCGGGCTGTACGACCGGTCGCGCCCAAGCCGGCACCGTCACGACCTCACCCATCGGCCAGGTTCTGGACGACACCGACGACACCGGCCGGCATCTGCGCGAGGTCGACCCGAAGAGCGCGCCGGAGGTCGGTGTCGAGGTGACCCCGCACTCCGGCGGCGGCTGGGACGTCCGGCTGGCCTTCCACCGCTTCCGCTGCTCCGCGTCCGGCGCCGGGCCGGCGGCGGTCACCGGGCGCGGGCTCGCGTACCTCTTCGTCGACGGTCACCGGGTCACCCGGCTGCGCTCCCCCCGGTACCAGCTGGCCGACCGGCTCGTCCCGCACGGCACCCACCACGTCACCGCGCGCCTGTACGCCGACGACGGCACCGCGTGGGCCGTACACGGCAAGCCGGTGCAGAGCACCGCCGACATAACCGTCTCGGACGCGGAGACGGCGACGGCCCAGCCGTCGGCCCCGCCCGCCGGAAAATGAGTGCACCGGCCACCCGTGTCCGTACGGGAGGGCGAGGTTCACCGGACCGCGGCGGAGAGGCATCATGAAGCCCGTGCCCCATGCGACAACGCTCCGCCGCGCGCCCGTCCAGCGGCGCAGCGCCGAACGGCTGACCAGGATCCTCGACGCCTGCGCCGAACTCCTCGACGAGGTCGGCTACGACGACCTGAGCACCCGCGCGGTCGCCCTGCGCGCCGGGGTGCCCATCGGATCGGTCTACCGCTTCTTCGGCAACAAGCGGCAGATGGCCGACGCCCTCGCCCAGCGCAACCTGGAGCGGTACACCGAGCGCGTCACCGAGCGGCTGGAGCAGGCGCGGCAGGGCGACTGGCGGGCCGCGATGGACGCGGTCCTCGACGAGTACCTGGCCATGAAGCGCACCGCCCCCGGGTTCTCGCTGGTCGACTTCGGCAACCAGATACCGGTCGGCGCCCGCCGGTGCGAGCCCAACACCCGCGTCGCCGACCGGCTCACCAACCTGCTCTCCGGCTATCTGGACCGCACCCCCGACGACGCGCTGCGCCGGGTCTTCCTCGTCGCAGTGGAGAGCGCGGACGCCCTCGTCCAGCTGGCCTTCCGCACCGACCCCGACGGGGACGAGGCGATCATCGCGGAGACACGGGCACTGCTGCGGGCGTATCTGGCGCGCGTGCTGGACTGACCTTCGGCCGTCGTCCCCCCTTCAGCCGTCCCACCTTCACACGAGACACCTCCCCATCATGCGTACCGGTCGGTATGCTCACCCCGAGCCGTCCGCGCACGCCCGGCACCGCCGCCGACCCCCGGGAGGACCCGTGTCCCGCACCGCCCTGCGCATATGCCCCCTGTGCGAGGCCACCTGCGGCCTGACCCTCACCATCGAGGGCACCCGTGTCACCGGCGCCCGCGGCGACCGCGAGGACGTCTTCAGCAAGGGCTTCATCTGCCCCAAGGGCGCCTCCTTCGGGGCCGTCGACTCCGACCCCGACCGGCTGCGCACCCCGCTCGTGCGCCGGGACGGCGAGCTGCGCGAGGCCACCTGGGAGGAGGCCTTCGACGCGGTCGCCGCAGGGCTCCGCCCCGTCGTGGAGGGGCACGGCGCGGACTCCGTCGGCGTGGTCCTCGGCAACCCCAACGTGCACACCGTGGCAGGCGCCCTCTACCCGCCGGTGCTGCTCGCCGGACTGCGCACCCGCAGCCTGTTCACCGCCTCCACGGTCGACCAGATGCCCAAGCACGTCTCCAGCGGCCTGCTCTTCGGCGACGCGAACGCCATCCCGGTGCCGGACCTGGACCACACCGACCATCTGCTCCTCATCGGCGCCAACCCCCTGGAGTCCAACGGCAGTCTGTGCACCGCCCCCGACTTCCCCGGCAGGCTCAGGGCGCTCAAGGCCCGCGGCGGACACCTGACCGTGGTGGACCCGCGCCGCACCCGCACCGCGAAGCTCGCCGACCGGCACCTGGCGATCCGTCCCGGCACCGACGCCCTGCTGCTCGCGGCGATGGTCCACACCCTCTTCGCGGAGGACCTGGCCGACCTCGCCCACCTCGCCCCGCACGTCCAGGACCTCGACGAACTCCGCGCAGCCATGGGGGAGTTCACCCCGGAAGCCGTCGCCGAGGCCTGTGACCTGGACGCCGATGTCATCCGCACCCTCGCCCGCGAACTCGCCGCCGCCCCCACCGCCGCCGTCTACGCCCGCATCGGCAGCTGTACCGTCGCGCACGGCACCCTGGCCAGCTGGCTGGTGGACGTCCTCAACATCCTCACCGGCAACCTGGACCGGCCCGGCGGCGCCCTCTTCCCGCAGGCGGCCACCGACCGGACCCCCCCGCCCGGCGGGGCCCGGCCGCGGCTTCGCGCTCGGCCGCTGGCACTCCCGGGTACGGCGGCTTGCGGAGGCCAAGGGCGAGTTGCCGCTCTCCGCGCTCGCCGAGGAGATCGACACCGCCACCGGTGAGGGCGAACCGGTCCGCGCGCTGATCGTCGTGGCCGCCAACCCGGTGCTGTCCGCGCCCGACGGCAACCGCCTCGACAAGGCCCTGGGCTCCCTGGACTTCATGGTCAGCGTCGACCCGTACCTCAACGAGACCTCGCGCCACGCCCATGTCGTGCTGCCGCCGCCCCCGCCCTCCCAGAGCCCGCACCACGACTTCGCCTTCAACACCCTCGCCGTGCGCAACCAGGTCCGCTACACCCGCCCCGCCGTCCCGCTGGAGCCGGGCCGCATGGCCGAGAGCGAGATCCTCGCCCGGCTGGTCCTCGCGGCCACCGGCATGCACGGCGCCGACCCGGCCGCCGTCGACGCCCTGGTGATCGACCAGACCCTCGGCAAGGCCGTGACCGAGCCGTACTCCCCGGTGCACGGCCGCGACCCGCGCGAACTCGCCGGGCAGCTCACCGGCGAGAGCGGACCCGAGCGGCGGCTGGACATGATGCTGCGCCTCGGCCCGTACGGCGACGGCTTCGGCGCCCGCCCCGACGGCCTGAGCCTGGCCCGGCTGCTCGCCCACCCGCACGGCATCGACCTCGGCCCGCTGCGCCCCCGCCTGCCCCAGCCGCTGAAGACCCGCAGCGGCAAGGTCGAGCTGCTGCCCGGGCCGATCGCCGCCGACCTTCCCCGGCTGGGTGAGGCCCTGCGCGAACGCCCCGCGGAGCTCGTCCTCGTCGGCCGCCGCCACCTGCGCTCCAACAACAGCTGGATGCACAACGTGCCCGCGCTGACCGGCGGCTCCAACCGCTGCACCCTGCACATCCACCCAAAGGACGCGGCCCGGCTCGGGGTCCGGGACGGGGCGGACGTACGCGTCAAGGGAGCCGGGGGAGAGGTGGTGGCGCCCGCCGAGGTCACCGACGCCGTGCGGCCCGGCGTGGTGAGCCTGCCGCACGGCTGGGGCCACGACCGCCCCGGGACCCGCCTCGGCCACGCGAGCACCGCCCCCGGCGTCAACGTCAACCAGCTCCTCGACGGCAGCCTGCTCGACCCGCTCTCGGGCAACGCGGTCCTCAACGGCGTCCCCGTCCAGCTCGCCGCAAGCCCGTGACCTGGGCTTTCGCGCCTATTGCTCACACGTCGACATCTTGTTGACGCCGGTCGACGGGACCTGACGTGTCGCCGGGGCGGCCCGAGAAGCCCGGGGGAGCGGGGCGGGAGCGGCCGAAGCGCTCGGTGTTGCGCCGCACGAGCGATATCTGACGACGCGCCGGGCGTTTTTGCCCGGACGGGCGGTGCGTATGACGGAGAGTCCAGACGAAAGAGCGATTTGTATGAAAATCGTCTGAACTCGCGGAGGATTGCGCATGCCCAGCCTGACACTCCCACGTGCCGTCGGCTCCCGCGCGGGCGCCGCCGTCGTCCTCACCGCCCTCGCCGTGGCGGGCGCGTCATGGGTCTCGGCGCCGAACGCGGCTGCCCAAGGGGAAAACGGCGACATCAGGGTGCACCGCGAGGGCGTGCCCTACGGTGTCTCGAAGGATGACCCGGCGGTCTGCAGGTTCTACCTCGACGCCGTCAACTTCGACATCCTGCCCAACATCGCCTACATCATCCAGGCGCAGCCCCCGTTGCCCACCGCCGCCACGATCACCGGCATCATCCAGCTCGCCGGCGGCGCCGGGCACACCGACCCGATCAGCCTGACGGACGGGCAGTACAAGCTCACCTGGGTCGCAGCGGGCGCCCCCAAGGAGAAGCTCTTCCGCGTCAACTGCCACGACGGCCGGCAGGACGGGGCGCACGGTCCGAACGGCCAGATCGAGGACCACGACCGCCAGGACCAGGACCACGACCGGCAGGACCAGGACCACGACCGCCAGGACCAGGACGGTCCGGGCTGGGGCCAGGGTGGTGACCACGACCCGCCGAAGGGCGGGGTGCACGCGGGCGGAGGCGGTCTCATCGACACGGCCGCGGGATACTCGCCGGTGGCCGCCGCGGCGGCCGTGGGCCTGGTCGCGGTCAGCGGTGTCGCGTACATCCGGCTGATCCGCCGGCGGCCCCATGGTGCCGCGTAGGCGCAGACGCAGGCCCTGGCACCGGACCCGCGCCTACCGCCTCATCAGGACGGCCCTGCTGGTGACCGTCCTGGTGATGGCGGGGAACCGGTGGTGGGGCGGGCACGCCGGGCCTGGCCGGGCGGACGACCCGGACGCGGTGGCGGCCGCCGGCGAGGGCCCGGGCGGGGAGAAGTCCTGCAAGCCCCCTTCCGGCCCCTCGCCCCGACCGCTGCCCCGGTCCCGGCCGACGTCCTTCCGTATCCCCTCGCTGGGTGTCGACGCCCCGGTCACGGCCCTCCGGCTCGACGCCGACCGGCAGTTGGAGACCCCGCCCGTGGACAGGCCCACGCTGGTCGGCTGGTACCAGGCCGGCCCCACACCGGGCGAGTCCGGCACCGCGATCGCCGTCGGCCACCGGGACACCCTGACCGGTCCGGCCGTTTTCGCCGCGCTCGCCCAGGTCAAACCCTGCAAGCTCATCGAGGTCAGGCGCGCCGACGGCCGCACCGCCGTCTACACCGTGGACCGGATGAAGGTCTTCGACAAGGCGGGCTTCCCGGACAAGGAAGTCTACGGCCCGGTCGGGCGGCCGGAACTGCGCGTGCTGACCTGCGGCGGCCTCTACAGCCGGCGGACCGGCTACACCAGCAACGTGGTGGTCTTCGCCCATCTCACCGCCACCAGGTGACACGGACCACCCGGCCCGGTGCATGAGCCCCGGCCGCCCCGGCGATGATGTCCTGGTACGTCTGGCGCCGAAAAACTAACGCCGCTAGTTTGTGTGCCGGACGACGCGGACCCGCCGGGAGGAAGCAGCATGAAGGCACACGACGGCCTGTACATCGACGGCGCCTGGCGCCCCGCCGAAAGCACGGAGGTCATCGAGGTCGTGAACCCGGCCGACGAGCAGCTCGTCGCCCGGGTCCCGGCGGGCGGTGCGCTGGACGTCGACACCGCCGTCCGTGCCGCCCGCGCCGCCCTCCCCGGCTGGGCGGCCACGCCCCCCGCCGAGCGCGCCGCACGTCTGACCGCCCTCCGGGACGTCCTCGTGGCCCGCAAGGACGAGATCGCCGAGACGGTCACCGAAGAGCTGGGCTCCCCGCCGCAGTTCTCCCAGGCCGTGCACGCCGCGGTGCCGATCGCGGTCGCCGGGTCCTACGCCGAGCTGGCCGCCGCCCACCCCTTCGAGGAGAAGGTCGGCAACTCCACCGTCCTGCACGAGCCGATCGGCGTGGTCGGCGCGATCACCCCCTGGAACTACCCCCTCCACCAGATCGTCGCCAAGGTCGCCCCGGCGCTCGCCGCGGGCTGCACGGTCGTCCTCAAGCCCGCCGAGGACACCCCGCTCACCGCCCAGCTGTTCGCCGAGGCGGTGCACGAGGCGGGCGTGCCGGCCGGCGTGTTCAACCTGGTCACCGGCCTCGGGCCGGTCGCCGGCCAGGCCCTCGCCGAGCACCCGGGGGTGGACCTGGTCTCCTTCACCGGCTCCACCGCGGTCGGCAGGCAGATCGGCGCGGTGGCGGGCGCGGCCGTCAAGAAGGTGGCCCTCGAACTCGGCGGCAAGTCCGCCAACGTCATCCTGCCCAGCGCCGACCTCGCCAAGGCGGTGAACGTCGGGGTCGCCAACGTGATGTCCAACTCCGGCCAGACGTGCAGCGCCTGGACCCGCATGCTGGTCCACCGCGACCAGTACGACGAGGCCGTCGAGCTGGCCGCGGCGGCCGCCGCCAGGTACGGCGACCGGATCGGCCCCGTGGTCAGCGCCAAGCAGCAGACGCGGGTGCGCGGCTACATCGAGAAGGGTGTCGCCGAGGGCGCCCGCCTGGTGGCCGGCGGCCCCGAATCCCCGCGCGAGAAGGGCTACTTCGTCAGCCCGACCGTCTTCGCCGACGTGACGCCGGAGATGACCATCGCCCAGGAGGAGATCTTCGGCCCGGTCCTCACCATCCTCCGCTACGAGGACGAGGAGGACGCCCTGCGCATCGCCAACGGCACGGTCTACGGCCTCGCGGGGGCCGTCTGGGCCGGCGACGAGGCGGAGGCGGTGGCCTTCGCCCGCCGCATGGACACCGGACAGGTCGACGTCAACGGCGGCCGGTTCAACCCCCTCGCCCCCTTCGGCGGCTACAAGCAGTCCGGGGTCGGCAGGGAACTCGGCACGCACGGACTCGCCGAGTACCTCCAGACCAAGTCCCTCCAGTTCTAAGGAAGTACGCGAGTCATGGCCGTACGAGCCGCCGTCCTGCCCGCCATCGGCGCCCCGCTGGAGATCACCGGCATAGAGCTGCCCGACCCCGGCCCCGGACAGGTCCGGGTCCGCCTCGCCGCCGCCGGCGTCTGCCACTCCGACCTGTCCCTGTCCAACGGCACCATGCGGGTGCCGGTCCCGGCGGTCCTCGGCCACGAGGGCGCCGGCACGGTCCTGGCCGTCGGCGAGGGCGTCACCCACGTCGGCGAGGGCGACCCCGTCGTCCTCAACTGGGCCCCCTCCTGCGGACGCTGCCACGCCTGCGCGCTCGGCGAGGTCTGGCTGTGCGCGAACGCCCTCAACGGCGCCGCCGACGTCTACGCCCGCACCACCGACGGCACCGAGCTGCACCCCGGCCTGAACGTGGCCGCCTTCTCCGAGGAGACCGTCGTCTCCGCGCCCTGCGTGCTGCCCCTGCCGAAGGGGGTGCCGCTGGTGGACGCCGCCCTCCTCGGCTGCGCCGTCCTCACCGGCTACGGCGCCGTCCACCACTCGGCGAAGGTCCGCGAGGGCGAGACGGTCGCCGTCTTCGGCGCGGGCGGCGTGGGCCTCGCCACCCTCCAGTCGGCCCGGATCGCGGGCGCGTCCCGGATCATCGCGGTCGACGTCTCGCCGGAGAAGGAGGAGCTCGCCCGTGCGGCCGGCGCCACGGACTACGTCCTGGCCTCCGAGAACACCCCCCGCGAGATCCGCGCCCTGACCGGCAAGCAGGGCGTCGACGTCTCCGTGGAGTGTGTGGGCCGCGCGGTCAGCATCCGCGCCGCCTGGGACTCCACCCGCCGGGGCGGCCGTACGACGGTCGTCGGCATCGGCGGCAAGGACCAGGAGGTCACCTTCAACGCCCTGGAGATCTTCCACTGGGGCCGCACCCTGTCCGGCTGCGTCTACGGCAACACCGACCCGGCCCGCGACCTGCCGGTGCTCGCCGGGCACGTGCGGGAGGGCCGACTGGACCTCTCCGCGCTCGTCACCGAGCGGATCGCCCTGGAGGGCATCCCGGCCGCCTTCGAGAACATGCTCGCGGGCAAGGGCGGCCGGGCGCTGGTGGTGTTCTGACCCCGGTCGTCCGGTGCCGGTGATCCTCGTCCTCGGATCCCCGGCGCCTCAGGTGACCTTCTCGGGTCGCGGCCGCTCGCCGGCCGCGACCCGGACCGTCCGGCCCCCGCGCGCCCGGGACCGCGACACCGCCACGCCCGCGAGACACAGCACACCGCCGGCCAGCGTGAGCACGCCCGGCACCTCGCCGAGCACCACCCACGACATCAGCACCACCAGCGCGGGCACGGCGTACGTCGTCGCGCCCATCCGGCTCGCGGTGCTGCGGGCGAGGGCGTAGGCCCAGGTCGTGAAGGCGAGCGCGGTCGGGAAGACGCCCAGGTAGACCATGTTCAGGGTCGCGGGCACGGGCGCGTGGGCGACCTCGTGCACCAGCTGCCCGGCGAACGGCAGACAGCACACGGCGCCGACCAGGCACCCGGACATCGTCACCTGCAGGGCACTCGCGTGCCCCAGGGCCGGCTTCTGCGCGACGACGCCGGCGGCGTAGGTCACCGCGGCGAGCAGGCACAGCACCACACCGAGCACGGAGGACCCGTCCCCGCCCGACATCGACAGGCCCACGGTCACCGCGCCCGCGAACGACACGGCCATCCCGGCCAGCAGCCGCGGCGGCATCGGGTCGCCGAGCAGGCGGGCGCCGAGCAGGGCGATCAGCAGGGGGCCTATGTTCACGACGAGGGCCGCGGTTCCGGCGTCCACCTGCTGCTCGCCCCAGTTCAGGACGACCATGTAGAACCCGAACCACAGCACCCCGGACAGCAGGATCCCGCGCCAGGCGGCCCTGGGCGGCAGTCCTTCCCGGCGTACGGCCCAGACGAGCGCCAGGGCGAGGGTGCCCGACGCCAGCCGGCCGAGGGCCAGCGCACCGGGGGAGTACTCCTGGCCCGCACTCCGGATCGCCACGAAGGCCGAGGCCCACAGGACGACGCTGACGACGGCTGCGCCGGCGGGCAGCAGACGGTGACGGGGGGCGACGTTCATCATGCTCCCGAGGCTAGGTGGAGGAGCCGGCTGACGGCTGGCGGATATCGGACAGGGCACCGGTGCCGCTGCGGCCCGGGCGTCGGAGTGCTTGCCCGCGCTCGTGGGGTGCCGCCTGCGCCCACCCGTGCCGCCGCAGCGGCACGACTGCCCGCAGGCCGCGGCGGTGGGGGGAGCGCCCCACAGGGTGCGGGGAACCGCGCGGGCGACCGGAACGGACCCGCGCGCGGCGCACGGCACGCCCCCCGCCCCCGTAGCCGAACGTCACCGCAGCGCCCCCGGCGGGATACCCAGCAGCGCCGACAACTCCCGCTCCCCCGACCCGGTCACCCGCACGGCCCGCGCCGAGCCGATGCGCACGCACCACCCCGCATCCAGCGCGTGCCCGCACAGCGCGGCCCCCGCGGCCCCCGCGAGATGCGGACGCCGCTCGGTCCAGTCGAGGCACGCACGGGCCAGCGGACGCCGGCCGGACAGGTCGAGCGTGATGCCCGCCGCGGCGAACCACTCCACCCCCGCCTCGGTGAGCGCGAACCCCGTGTCCTGCCGCAGCAGCCCGCGCAGGGTCAGCGCGTCCGTGACCGCCATCCCGAGCCGTCCGGCGAGATGGTCGTAACAGGTACGGCCCGGCGCCATCGCGGACCCGGCGCTCGACTCCCGCAGCGAACGCGGCTGTACGGCCGCCGGAGGCACCTGCGCGGCCAGCTCCTCCACCAGCCCCGCCGCGCGCGCGTCGGCCAGCCGTACATACCGATGCCGGCCCTGCCGTTCCTCCGCGAGCAGGCCGCCGGCCACCAGCTTGCCCAGATGCTCACTGAGCGTCGACGCGGCGACCCCGGCGTGCCGGGCGAGCTCACCGGCGGTCCAGGCCCGTCCGTCGAGCAGCGCCAGCAGACACGCGGCCCGGGTCTCGTCGGCGAGCAGCGCCGCCAGCGAGGCGAGCCCGGTCGCCCGGGGATCCCTGGTGGTCATGCGGCCAGCATGCGGCACCGACGCTTCGGTGCCCACCGAATTGTTCTCACACGCTCTGCCGCGCCTGTTCGTACTGCTGCGTCAGCCCGTCCAGCAGCGCCGCCAGCCCGGTCTCGAAGGCCCGCTCGTCGATCTTCTCCTGCTGCTCGGCGAGCAGATGGGCCTGGCCCAGATGGGGATAGTCGGCCGGGTCGTAGGCGCTCGCGTCGTCCACGAAGCCCCCGGCGAACGAACCGAGCGCGGAGCCCATGATGAAGTACCGCATCAGCGCGCCGATGGAGGTCGCCTGGGCCGGCGGCCAGCCCGCGTCGACCATCGCCCCGTACACCGCGTCCGCCAGCCGCAGCGCGGCGGGGCGGCGGCCCGGCCCGCGCGCGAGGACCGGGACGATGTTCGGGTGGTCGCGCAGGGCGGCCCGGTAGGAGACGGCCCAGTCGCGCAGCGCGGTGCGCCAGTCGCGGCCGTCCTCGAACATCGACAGGTCCACCAGAGCGCTCACCGAGTCGGCGACCGCCTCCAGGATCTCGTCCTTGGTGCGGAAGTGGTTGTAGAGCGAGGGCCCGCTCACCCCCAGCTCGGCGGCGAGCCGGCGGGTGGAGACGGCCGCCAGTCCCTCCCGGTCCACGAGTTCCCGGGCCGTCTCGACGATCCGGTCGGTGCTGAGGAGAGGCTTGCGCGGTCGGGCCATGGCGCACATAGTAGGGCTGCGAACAGAAACTAGCAGTGCTAATTTAAATGTACGGCTTTCAAGATCCTCCGGGTCTCCGCCGTATCCGTCCTCTTCTGTGGGGTGATCGCGTGGTGAACCTGGAACTGAGCGAGGAACAGGCCGCCGTACGGCAGCTCGCCCGGGACTTCGTGGAGCGCGAGATAGCCCCGCACGTGGTCGCCTGGGACCGGGCCGAGGAGGTCGACCGGGGCATCGTGAAGAAGCTCGGCGAGGTCGGCTTCCTCGGCCTGACCGTCGACGAGGAGTACGGCGGCTCCGGCGGCGACCACCTCGCGTACTGCCTGGTCACCGAGGAACTGGGCCGCGGGGACTCGTCGGTCCGTGGAATCGTGTCCGTCTCCCTCGGGCTCGTGGCCAAGACGATCGCCGCCTGGGGGACCGAGGAGCACAAGCGGCGCTGGCTGCCGGGACTCACCGCGGGCGAGTACGTCGGCTGCTTCGGCCTGACCGAGCCCGGCACCGGCTCCGACGCCGGCAACCTCACCACACGTGCCGTGCGCGACGGCGACGACTATGTCATCAGCGGCACCAAGATGTTCATCACGAACGGGACGTGGGCCGACGTCGTCCTGCTCTTCGCACGCTCCACCGACGCCCCCGGGCACAAGGGCGTGTCCGCCTTCCTCGTGCCCACCGACACCCCCGGCCTGACCCGCCGTCCCCTCCACGGCAAACTCGGACTGCGCGGCCAGGCCACCGCCGAACTCGTCCTTGAGGACGTGCGGGTGCCCGCCTCGGCGATGGTCGGGGAGCCGGGCAAGGGCTTCTCGGTGGCCATGTCCGCGCTGGCCAAGGGGCGGATGTCGGTGGCCGCGGGCTGTGTCGGCATCGCCCAGGCCGCCCTGGACGCGGCCGTCAGGTACGCCGGTGAGCGCGAGCAGTTCGGCAAGCCGATCGCCCGTCACCAGCTGGTGCAGGAGCTGATCAGCGACATCGCCGTCGACGTGGACGCCGCCCGGCTGCTCACCTGGCGGGTCGCCGACCTGATCGACCGCGGCCTGCCGTTCGCCGTGGAGTCCTCCAAGGCCAAGCTGTTCGCCTCCGAGGCCGCCGTCCGCGCCGCCAACAACGCCCTGCAGGTCTTCGGGGGCTACGGCTACATCGACGAGTACCCGGCCGGCAAACTCCTGCGCGACGCCCGCGTCATGACCCTCTACGAGGGCACCAGCCAGATCCAGAAGCTGCTCATCGGCCGTTCGCTGACCGGGGTTTCGGCGTTCTGAGCACACCTCGGGCTGAGTACACGTCTGAGTACTTCGGCGGATGTGGCGCGCACCACATCCGCCGATGCTGTCTGCCATGAGCGACACACCGGTCAAGCAGCAGAGCACGGCCGCCTTCTACGGGCAGGCCGTCGCCTCCTTCTCGATCGCCATGGCGGCCACCGCCATCGGCATCTTCCGGCTGGACGCCGACGCCTGGGTGCGGGCGTTCCTCGCCATCGCCGTCCTGTACCTGGTCACCTCCGCCTTCACCCTCGCCAAGGTCATCCGCGACCGCCAGGAGGCCGGGCGGATCGTCAGCCGCGTCGACCAGGCGCGCCTGGAGAAGCTGCTGGCCGAACACGACCCCTTCGAGAAGCTCTGACCAGGCCGCACTAAGCGCCCGCTCACCGTCGGCGGTATGGTGGTGCTCCTGTCACCGAGAGGGGCGAGCAAGCGATGAGTACGGCGGAGGAGACGACCGGCGGCGAAGTGGAGCCGTGGGACGAGGTCACCCCGGACGCGGCCCGGCGACTGCTGATCGCCGCCGTGGAGGCCTTCGCCGAGCGCGGCTACCACGCGACGACGACCCGCGACATCGCGGGCCGCGCCGGCATGAGCCCGGCCGCGCTCTACATCCACTACAAGACCAAGGAAGAGCTGCTCCACCGGATCAGCCGGATCGGCCACGACAAGGCCCTCGACATCCTGCGGACGGCTGCGCGGCGGGAGGGCACCGCGGCCGAGCGGCTGGCCGACGCGGTCAGTTCCTTCGTCCGCTGGCACGCCGGCCGGCGCACCACCGCGCGGGTCGTGCAGTACGAACTCGACGCGCTCGGTCCCGAGGCGCGCGCCGAGATCGTCGCGCTGCGCCGCCAGGTCGACGCCGAGGTGCGCGGGATCGTCGAGGACGGCGTGGCCTCGGGCGAGTTCGACGTGCTGGACGTCCACGGCACCACGCTCGCCGTGCTGTCGCTGTGCATCGACGTGGCCCGCTGGTTCACCGTCGACGGCCCGCGCACCCCGGAGGAGGTCGGCGCGCTCTACGCCGACCTGGTCCTGCGGATGGTGGGCGCGAAGTAGCCGCCCGTCCGGCCTACAGGTAGTACCGGGCGACCGACTCCGCGACGCACACCGGCTTGTCGCCGCCCTCGCGCTCCACGGTGAAGGCGACCGTCACCTGGACGCCGCCGGTGACGTCCTCGACGCCGGTGATCGTCGCGGTGGCGCGCAGCCGGGAGCCGACGGGGACCGGGGCGGGGAAGCGGACCTTGTTGGTGCCGTAGTTCACGCCCATCTTCACGCCCTCGACCCGGATCAGCTGCGGGCCGAAGAGCGGGAGCAGCGAGAGGGTCAGGTAACCGTGCGCGATGGTGGTCTTGAACGGCCCCGCGGCGGCCTTCTCCGGGTCCACGTGGATCCACTGGTGGTCGCCCGTGGCCTCGGCGAACAGGTCGATGCGCTTCTGGTCGACCTCCAGCCACTCGGTGTGGCCCAGCTGCTCGCCCACGGCGGCCCGCAGCTCGTCGGGGGAGGTGAAGGTCCTCGGTTCTGCCATGTTCCCGGCCTCTCGCTCGCATGTCTAAGCAACTGCTTAGCATGGTCGGGTGCGGGGCGCCTGTCAACGGACCGCGACCGGTTGCGGGCCGCTAGGCTCTGAGGAGTGCCGCAGATTCCCGAGAAGATCCACGAGCTGACCGTCGGCCAGTTGTCCGCGCGCAGCGGCGCCGCCGTCTCCGCGCTGCACTTCTACGAGGCCAAGGGCCTGATCAGCAGCCGCCGCACCTCCGGCAACCAGCGCCGCTACACGCGTGACACCCTGCGCCGGGTCGCCTTCGTCCGCGCGGCGCAGCGGGTCGGGATCCCGCTGGCCACGATCCGGGACGCCCTGGCGGAGCTGCCCGAGGAACGGACGCCGACCCGGGAGGACTGGGCGCGGCTGTCGGAGAAGTGGCGCTCGGAGCTCGACGAACGCATCAAGCAGCTCAACCGCTTGCGCGATCACCTGACCGACTGCATCGGCTGCGGGTGCCTGTCCCTGGAGAACTGCGTCCTGTCCAACCCGGACGACGTGTTCGGCGAGCGGCTGACGGGGTCGAGGCTGCTGGCCGAGGGCCGCTGACATCCGGCTGCGGGGAAGGGGGTTCCGCCGTCCGCCCCGCGCGGGTCGTGGTGGCTCGTCGCGCGGTTCCCCCGCGCCCCTTCGGGGCGTTCCCCGCCGCCGGCACCTCACTCGTACTCGGTGCCACCCTTGCGTGTCAGGTACGCCGGACTGACCGCCTTGGCGATGGCCCGGCCGCCGGTCACCGCGCTGTGCCGCTCCACCGCGGGACGTATGACCACGCCCTCCCGCAGATGCAGCCCCCGTCCGGACACCGTCTCGCGCCCGCTCGCGAACTCCAGCACCCGCTCGATGTCGTACGGTCCCGCGTACAGCCGGGGCACCACCGGCAGCTCCCCGTCCAGGACCTCCGCCGCGTCCAGCCAGCGCACGGCGCCGTCCACCTCCGCCGAGACGTCGAACGCCGCGTACCCCAGCGTGTCCCGCCGCCCGTCGGCGCCGTACGACAGGTCCTGCACCCCGGCGCCGTAGACCTCGCCGAAGATCCCGACCCGCCGTGCGCCCAGCCGCTCGCACAGCCTCGCCGCCACCTCGGCGACGCCGTGCCCGCGCACCGCACGCCAGTACAGGTTCCGCGGGTCCTCTCTCAGTGCCAGGGACCTGGCGCCGAAGCCCTTGGAGGAGACGTACACCCGCCCCTCGTCGGCGACATACGTCAACAGGCAGGCGGAGCCGTGGAGTTTCTCGGTCAGGACGACCGGCTCGCCCGGCGTGAAGACGTCCGGGTAGCGCTGGATGTTCTCGATGTCGACCCACGGCAGCAGATCCGGCGCCGGCTCGACCTCGCCGGCCATGGTGGGCGGGATCGGCGGCACCCACTTGGTGATGCCCAGCCGCTCGGCGAAGTCCGTCCCCTCGGCCGCCGCCCGCGCCAGGTCCACGTCCGCCAGGGCCTTCGGCCGGCACACGATGCCCTGCGACAGCTCGCCGCGCAGCCGCACCGCCTTGACCCGGTTGGACTCGCCGCCCGCCAGCCGTCCGGTCAGGCCCAGCTCCTCGATCAGCGCGGGCGGGAGCACGGACTGCTCGGGGACGTAGACGGCGGCCTCGCCGGTCCGGTAGGCGCCCTTGGCGACGACGGCCCGGTACAGGCCCACCTGGGCCAGTTCGAGCGCGTCGGCGTTCGGATGCTCGTGGACGGTCAGCACTTCGGCGGTGACCCGCAGGGTGGACATGGGACTCCCCGTGTTCCTCGGTTCGGTTTCATCGCCTCCACTGTCCGGGCGGGAAACGGCTGGAGCGAGCGGATTTGCCGCTGGTAGCGTCGGCCCCTTCGACGGCCCGCGCCCGGCCGAACAGGCCTCGGCGCCGCAGGCGTTCGTCCTCGCCCGGTGGCCTCGGCTCCGCGGACTCCCACCGATACGACCGGATGGGCGACGGGTGGCCCTTCACCCGGTCGGACCGGTACCCCGTCCGCCCTGCGAGGAGCGCTGGACCGGCCCGTACCGGGCAAGCCCCTCCGTCACCAACTCGGCGTTGGAGGCCGCCCGTCGGCCGCCCGGCAGGAACAGCGTGTCCTCCAGGCCGATCCGTGTGGCGAGGCCCAGCCGGCCGGCCAGCCGCAGCACCGGCCAGGTGCCGCCCTCCTCGCCGTGCAGCAGCACCGGGCGGCCGAACGCCTCGCCCAGGCCGGCCAGCAGGGCCCGCGCCGAGGCCTCGGCGGTCGCCGGGTCCGGGTCGGTCACCTCCGCCAGGACCCGCAGCACCCTCGGCCCGAGCGGCGAGGCGGTGAACCGGGCCGCGCCGTCGGTGCCGGACCAGATGCCCGCCTCGACGCCCACGCCCATGCCGAACAGCTGCTCGGCGACCGCTTCGGCGCCCGGCTCATGCCAGTTGACCGAGGCGAAGTCGGGCAGCACCGTCCAGGAACGCACCCGTGCGAACCGGGCCGCCGGATCGGGTTCCGCCCAGGCGCCGGTGGTCACCCCCACCGGCACGGACACCCGTGCCCGGATCGCCTCCAGCGCCGGCGCGAGCACCCTCGGGGAGAGACTGTCGTGGCCGCACGGCGTCTTGGGATGGACATGGACCGAGGTGGCTCCGGCCGTCACGGCATCCGCCGCGGAACGAGCCAGGTCCTGGGGCGACAGCGGTACGCTCACGCCGTCCGCCGCGCAGCGGCTCCCGTTCAGACACACCTGCACCATGCCTCGATGGTGCCAGCCGCCGCGGACAACGGTCCCGGCCGCCGCACAACAGGGGGCGCGGCATCCCCTACGCACCCCCCGGAACAACCCCCCGTTGGAACCCCACCGCTCAGGCCGACATCAGCAGCCGTTCCCGCCGCGCGTACTCCAGGGCCCGCGCGGTGAGCACGGGACGCGGGACGAGTATCCCGCACTCCGTGCAGACCGGGCCGGACGACGGCTCGTGGTCCAGGCCGTACCGCCAGATCAGCCGGTCACCGTCGCACACCGGGCAGCCCGAGCCCGGTTCCCGCTCCAGGGCGGCGATCAGCCGGCGCAGCACCTCCGCCAGCGCCTCGCCGGGGTGGATGCGCGGGTCGTCGCACCAGGCGACCCCGAAGCCGCCCCAGGTCAGCCGGTGCCAGTCGTCCACGCTGCCCGGCCTGCGCAGCCCGTCGTGCTTCTCCTTCCTGCGCCGCTCGGTGAAATCGGTCTCGTAGGCGAGCCAGACGGAACGGGCCTCCTCCAGTTCCTCCAGCGCGGCCACGAGCCGCACCGGGTCGGGGGAGCGGTCCTCCGGACCGAAGCCCGCCCGGGAGCACAGATGGTCCCAGGTCGCCCGATGCCCGTAAGGGGCGAACTTCTCAAGGCACTTGCGCAGCGAGTACCGCCGCAGTGCCAGATCGCAGTCCGGATCGCGTACCTGTCTCGCCAGACTCCGGAAACCGGCCATCGCCCTGCACCTCCGTCACACCTGCACCTGTACTTCGGTCACTTCGGCGTCGTCGCACGGACGTCGCCGAATAGACGTATCGACAGGCGAATCGGCTCCATCTCTTCTCGTGATCCTGCTTGTGCACTCCGGAAAGTGACGCATGCTCATCTTTAATCCTGGGGATACCGGCGGTAACGTTCGGCCACCCTTGTCGCTAGGAGCCGCCATGCCACGGCGAACCCCACGTACCGCCTTTGTCAGACTGAGAACGTCCCGCTGCTTCACCGGGTTCCTGAAGTCCGCGTCGATATGCGTCCTCGTCGCCGGACTTCTCTCCCCTCTCACCCAGACCCCGGCCGCCGCCGACGCCACCGCGTCGAACGACTACTGCGGCGGCCAGTGCTCGGACATCCTGCCGCCCGGCGAGAACGGCAACGCGACCCTCGCGCAGATCCTCCTCAACCAGGCCTTCGGCACCCAGCCCGCACACGCCGAGGACCAGCTCGGCCCGTACGCCGGCCTCGCCACCGGCTACCCGGGCCTGACCGATGCGAAGATCAACTCCTTCTTCGACGACGCCTCGTTCGGCGTCCCGTCCGACCAGGTCGCCTCCAGCGAGAAACCGGGCGGGCGCGGCGACGTGACGATCGTCCGGGACAAGAAGACCGGTGTGCCGCACATCACAGGCACCACCCGGTACGGCACGGAGTACGGCGCGGGCTATGCCGCCGCCGAGGACCGGCTGTGGCTGATGGACGTCTTCCGGCACGTCGGCCGCGGCCAGCTGACCTCCTTCGCCGGCGGCGCCGCCGCCAACCAGGGCCTGGAGCAGCAGTTCTACCGCAACGCGCCCTACACCGAGGCCGACCTCCAGGCGCAGATCGACAACGCCGTGGCCAAGAACGGCGCCCGCGGCCAGCAGGCCCTCGGCGACGTCAAGGCCTACCTCGACGGTGTCAACGCCTACATCGACGCCTCCGACAGCGGCCGTTACTTCCCCGGCGAGTACGACCTGACCGGCCACAAGGACCCGATCACCAACTCCGGCACCATCGAGCACTTCAAGGTCACCGACCTCGTCGCGCTGGCCTCCGTGATCGGCTCGCTGTTCGGCTCCGGCGGGGGCGGTGAGGTCAGCAACGCCCTCTCCCTGATCGCCGCCCAGTCCAAGTACGGCGTCGAGGAGGGCACCAAGGTCTGGGAGTCCTTCCGGGAGCGCAACGACCCCGAGGCCGCCCTGACCGTCCATGACGGCGAGAGCTTCCCGTACGCCACCAAACCCGCCGACGCCAAGGGCGAGGCGCTGCCCGACCCCGGCTCGGTCACCGAGGAACCGCTGGTCCACGACCGTACGGGCAGCGCCGCCACCGCGGCCGCCAGGAGCACCTCGGCCGGCGCCGCGAAGACCGCGCTCGGCTCGGCCAAGCGGGGCATGTCCAACGCGCTCGTGGTCGGCGGAAAGTACACCGCCGGCGGCCATCCGATCGCCGTCTTCGGCCCGCAGACCGGCTACTTCGCCCCGCAGCTGCTCATGCTCCAGGAGATCCAGGGCCCGGGCATCAGCGCCCGCGGCGCCTCCTTCGCGGGTCTGGGCATGTACGTCGAACTCGGCCGCGGCCAGGACTACTCCTGGAGCGCGACCACCTCCGGCCAGGACATCATCGACACCTACGCCGTCGAACTGTGCCAGGACGACTACCACTACCTCTACCACGGCACCTGTACGGCGATGGACAAGATCGAGCAGAAGAACTCCTGGTCGCCGACCATGGCGGACAGCACGCCGGCGGGGTCGTACACCATGCGGGTCTGGCGCACGAAGTACGGCCCGGTGGAGTACCGCGCGACCGTCGGCGGCAAGAAGGTCGCCTACACCTCGCTGCGCTCCTCCTACCTGCACGAGGCCGACTCGATCATCGGCTTCCAGATGCTGAACGACCCCGGCTACGTCAAGGGCCCGAAGGACTTCCAGAGCGCGGCCCAGCACATCAACTACACCTTCAACTGGTTCTACGCCGACTCCCAGCACACCGCGTACTACAACAGCGGTGACAACCCGGTCCGGGCCGACGGCGTCGACGCCGAGTTCCCGGTCTGGGCGCAGCCGGCGTACGAGTGGCGGAACTGGGACCCGGCCGGCAACACCGCCGACTACACCCCGGCCTCCGCGCACCCGAACTCCGTCGACCAGGACTACTACGTCTCCTGGAACAACAAGCAGGCCCAGGACTACACGACCGCGTCCTGGGGCGACGGGTCCGTGCACCGCGGCAACCTGCTGCAGGACCGGGTGAAGAAGCTGGTCGCGGCCGGCGGGGTGACCCGCGCGAAGCTGGTGCAGGCCATGGCGGACGCGGCCCTCGCCGACCTGCGGGCCGAGGACGTGCTGCCCAAGCTGCTCAAGGTGGTCAACTCCTCGCCGGTGACCGACCCCACGGCCGCCGACGCGGTGAAGAAGCTGCAGGCCTGGGTGACCGCGGGCGCCAAGCGCACGGAGACGTCCGCCGGTTCGAAGACGTACGCCGACGCCGACGCGATCCGCATCCTCGACGCCTGGTGGCCGCTTCTCGTCAAGGCCGAGTTCGAGCCCGGTCTCGGCAGCGGCCTGTACACCGCGTTCACCAACGACATCCCCGTGGACGAGGCACCGTCCGCCGGGCACGGCCCGACCGGCTCGCACGCCGGAAGCTCCTTCCAGTACGGCTGGTGGAGCTATGTCGACAAGGACATCCGGGCCGTTCTCGGCGAGAACGTGCAGGGCGGGCTCGCCGAGAAGTACTGCGGCGGCGGCAGCCTCGGCGCCTGCCGGGATGTTCTGATCAGCACGCTGAAGCAGGCGGCCCAGGCGACCGCCGCCCAGGTCTACCCGGGTGACGACCAGTGCTCGGCCGGCGACCAGTGGTGCGCCGACTCGATCGTCCAGCGCACCCTGGGCGGCATCAAGCACGGCAAGATCAGCTGGCAGAACCGGCCGACGTTCCAGCAGGTGGTGGAGTACACCTCGCACCGGTGAGCCGACCGGCTGACGCGGGCGGCGGGTCAGGTGACACGGCCCGCCGCCAGCAACAGCCGGGCCAGTTCGGGGTGCAGGATGTCGCTGTGCGCCCCGGTCGGCGGACCCCCGCGCCGGACCACGGCCGCCGCGTCGACGTTCACGCACCCCGTCGCCGGCAGCGGTCCGGCCAGGGCCGCCGCGAGGTCCAGCCGGCGGGTCCCCGGCACCGCCTGCACCCCGTCGTGGCCCATCGCACCCCACCGCGGTCCCAGCACGGCCGCGATCTCGCTGCCCGCGCAGGAGCGGTCGTCCCCGGCCAGACGGGAGGCCAGCGGATAGAACGTGCCGAGGGCCGAGTCGAAGTGCGAGTGGCAGCACACCAGGGGCCCGTCGATCCGCCGTTGCCGGTCCTTGAGCGTGCCCGCCTTGCCCGGGTCCTGCGGCAGCCCGTCGGCGAACGCGTAGTGCGAGAAGGCCCCCTGCAGCAGGGTCACGGACTTCACCGCGCGCACTGCGTCGGGCAGCCCGCGCAGCGCGAACGACACCAGCCGCCCGCCGAAGCTGTGCCCGGTCAGATGCACCCGCAGCCCGGGCGCCGCCTGCGCCAACTGCCCGATCACCGGCCCGAGCCCGTGCTCGCCGACCGTTCCGGCGCGCCGTTTCATCGTGTAGTACGCCGCCTGCCGCAGCAGCTCCTTGGCCCCCTCCCAGGGGTTCGGGATGCTGAACCCGGCCGGTGCGCCGGACGACCGCACCGCGGCGAGCGCGTCGGCGAACGCGGCGCAGACGGTCACCGGGTCCCCGGTGAACACGGCCGGCTCGCCCTCCTCCCCGGTGTCGGCCACACCGGGCGGCTCCGCGTCCACCAGCAGCCGCACCAGCCGCCCGAACTCCGTCAACGCCTCGGTGCCGTCCGGCCGTTCGTCCAGCATCCGGGCCAGTTGGTCGATCACGGACGCCCGGTCCGGGAAGGTGCCCAGCAGCGCGCGCCGGGTGTCCTTGTCCAGCGCCGGACTCGGTGCGGCCTCCGCCGCCGCGGCCGCCGCCGACTTCGGGAAGTCGGGGATGGGCTCGTCGCTGAACCGCATCGACGGCCAGATCACGCCCACGTACCCGAGGCGGGCCCCGGGGGCGAGCGCCGGGAACGGCGCGTAGAAACGGCGGTAGAGCGCGGTGGCGCCCGAGCGGTCGTCGTTCCAGCCGTGTGCGAAGACGACCAGGTCACGGACGCCGTGCTCCGTGACCTGGGTCAGCAGACGGTCGCGTTCGGGGCGCTCCACGTCCCCGTCCGCGTCGAAGGTCAGCTCCCAGTAGGGAGTCACGCTCATCCCAGGATCCGCCATGTCAGGCTCCCTCGTCCCCCCTGAAACGATGCGTTGCGGACGTATCGTCCTGCTCGGGGGCAAGGTTGGCCATACACCGCGCCTCACCTGTAGAGGAGATATTCCTTTCGGATCCGCCGGAAGGCGGTCAGCTCCTCCTGCCAGGCGCCGGTCACCTCGTCGGTGTCCGCCCCCGCGTCGATCATCGTGCGCACCCGGGCGGAACCCGTGAGCTTGTCGATCCAGTTGTCCGAGCGCCACGCGAAGCCGTCCCAGGCCTTGCGGACGGTCACCAGCAGCGCGACACCGGTGCGCACGGGGTCGTAGGCGGCCCGGTCGGCCACATGGATCTGCACCCCGCCGACGGTCTTGCCCTGGAACTTGGAGAAGGTGGGCGCGAAGTAGGCCTCCCTGAACCGCACCCCCGGCAGCCCGAGTCCGTTCACGGCGGCGGCCCAGCGGCCGTCGAGGCCCTCGGCGCCGAGCAGTTCGAAGGGCCTGGTCGTGCCCCGCCCCTCCGACACGTTCGTGCCCTCGAACATGCAGGTGCCGGAGTAGACGAGGGCCGTGTCCGGGGTCGGCATGTTCGGGCTCGGCGGCACCCATGGCAGCGCGGAGGCGTCGTACCAGTCCGACCGCTTCCACCCGGTCATCAGGACCGTGTCCAGCGCGACCGGCTTGCTCAGGAACTCCCCGTTGAACAGCCGCGCCAGCTCCGCGACGGTCATCCCGTGCGCCTGCGCGACGGGCTGCCGGCCGACGAAGGTCGCGAACTCCTTGTGCAGGACCGGCCCCTGGGCCTCGCGGCCGGTCACCGGATTGGGCCGGTCGAGGACGACGAACCGCTTGCCCGCGAGCCGCGCGGCCTCCATGCAGTCGTAGAGCGTCCAGATGTACGTGTAGAAACGCGCCCCGACGTCCTGGATGTCGAAGACGATCGTGTCGACACCGGAGGTGGTGAAGATGTCGGCGAGCGGCTTGCCGCTCTTCAGGTACGTGTCGTAGACCGGCAGGCCCGTCGCCGGGTCGTCGTAGCGGCCCTCCGAGCCGCCGGCCTGGGCGGTGCCGCGGAAGCCGTGCTCGGGTCCGAAGACCGCCGTCAGCCTGACGCGGGGGTCCTTGTGCATCACGTCGACGATGTGGCTGGTGTCCGTGGTGATGCCGGTGGGGTTGGTGACGATGCCGACCCGCCGGCCCTGCAGCAGGGAGTAGCCGTCGGCCGCGAGTCTGTCGAAGCCGGTGCGCAGGGCTTCGCGGTGTCCGGGGGCGGCCGGTAGGGCGGCCACCGTTGCCGATGTGAGGAGGTTGCGTCGGGACAGGTCCATGGCTGGAGGTTGGTGCCGTGGCCCTTCCTTCACACATACCGACCGGTTAGTCTGACCCGATCAGAGGCGATGCGCGTCGCGCGAAGTCGTGTCGAAGGAGACCGATGGTGGAAGCCCTGCAGGATGCGGGAGTGGTCGTCACCGGGGCCGGCGGTGGGATCGGGGCCGCGCTGGCCCGGCGGTTCGCCGCCGAGGGAGCCCGGGTCGTCGTGAACGACCTGGATGCCGAGAAGGCCAAGGCGGTGGCCGAGGAGATCGGCGGGATCGCGGTGCCGGGCGACGCCTCCGCGGTCGTCCACGACGCCCGGGACGCGCTCGGCGGCACGGTCGACGTCTACTGCGCCAACGCCGGTGTCGCCTTCGAGGACGGGGGCGCGGGCGGGCCGCTCGACGAGAAGTCCTGGGCGACGTCCTGGGACGTGAACGTCATGGCACACGTCCGGGCGGCCCACGAGCTGCTGCCCGGCTGGCTGGAGCGGGGCGCCGGGCGGTTCGTGTCCACCGTGTCGGCGGCCGGACTGCTCACCATGATCGGCGCACCTTCCTACAGCGTCACCAAGCACGGCGCCCTGGCCTTCGCCGAGTGGCTGTCGCTGACCTACCGCCACCGGGGCCTGAAGGTGCACGCGATCTGCCCGCAGGGCGTGCGGACGGACATGCTGGCCGCGACCGGCAGCGCGGGCGACCTGGTGCTCCAGCCGACCGCGATCGAGCCGGCGGCCGTCGCCGACGCCCTGTTCCGGGGCATCGAGGAGGACCGCTTCCTGATCCTGCCGCACCCCGAGGTGGCCGAGTACTACCAGGCGCGGGCCACCGAGCCGGATCGCTGGCTGGGCGGCATGAACCACCTCCAGCGCCGGTGGGAGGAGGCCCGGTGAGCGCCGCCCGGTACGCGGACCGGCCGTGGCTGGCCCTGCTCGACGACGTCCAGCGCGGTCCGGTCGACCCGGCCGACTCCCTCGTGCACGCCCTGCGGGCCGCCGTCGCCGAGGCGCCCGACCGCACCTTCCTCGCCTACTTCGACGCCCGGCTCAGCTACCGCGAGGTGGACGAGCTGAGCGACTCCGTCGCCGCCCACCTCGCCGCACGCGGACTGGCGCGCGGCGACCGGGTGGCGGTGCTGCTCCAGAACACCCCGCACTTCGTGCTCGCCGTCCTCGGCGCCTGGAAGGCCGGCGCGACCGTCGTCCCGGTCAACCCCATGTACAAGTCGGGCGAGGTCGGGCATGTCCTGCGGGACGGCGAGGTGGCGGCGCTGGTCTGCTCCGACCGCGCCTGGGAGTCGTATCTGCGGGCCACGGCCGCCGACTCGCCCGTGCGGGTCGTCCTCACCGCCTGCGAGCTGGACTTCCAGACACGCAACGACGCGCGCGTGCTCGGATTCGAGCGGCTGCCGCAGGCGCCGGACACCGACGACCTCGTGGCCGTCGCCCGCCAGGGCGGCAAGGCCCCCGAGGGCGGCGCCCCCGGCCCGGACGACGTCGCGCTGATCAGCTACACCTCCGGCACCAGCGGCACACCCAAGGGCGCCACCAACACCCACGGCAACATCATGCACAACGCCGAGCGGCAGCGGACCGGGCTCGCGCTGCCCGAGGCGCCCGTCTACTACGCGCTCGCGCCGCTGTTCCACATCACCGGCATGGTGTGCCAGTTCGCGGCCTGTCTGAACAGCGCGGGCACCCTGGTGCTCGCCTACCGCTTCGAACCCGGACTCGTCCTGGAGGCCTTCGCCGAGCACCGCCCGCACTACACGGTCGGCCCCTCCACCGCCTACATGGCGCTCGCCGCCCACCCGGACGCCGGCCCCGCGCACTTCGCCTCCTTCGTGAACCTGTCCTCCGGCGGCGCGCCCGTGCCGCCGGCCCTGGTGGAGAGGTTCCGCGACCGCTTCGGGCCGTACATCCGCGTCGGCTACGGCCTCACCGAGTGCTCCGGCCCGTGCGCCGCCGTCCCGCCCGGCCTGGAGGCGCCCGTGGACCCCGTCTCCGGGACGCTGTCGGTGGGCGTGCCCGGCGCCGACACGCTCGTCAGGATCGTGGACGAGCAGGGCGCGGAGGTGCCCTTCGGGGAGCAGGGCGAGATCGTCGTACGCGGGCCCCAGGTCATCCCCGGATACTGGCGGCGCCCGGACGCCACCGCCGAGACCTTCCCGGCGGGCGAGCTGCGCACCGGCGACATCGGCTTCATGGACGCCCAGGGCTGGCTGTACGTCGTCGACCGCAAGAAGGACATGATCAACGCGTCCGGCTTCAAGGTGTGGCCCCGAGAGGTCGAGGACGTGCTGTACACCCACCCGGCGGTGCGCGAGGCGGCCGTCGTCGGTGTCCCCGACGGCTATCGTGGCGAGACCGTCAAGGCCTATATCAGCCTGCGTCCGGGCGCCGACGCGGCCCCGGACGAACTCGCGGTGTACTGCAAGGAGAGACTGGCCGCGTACAAGTACCCGCGCCAGGTGGAGATCCTCCCCGACCTGCCCAAGACGGCGAGTGGGAAGATCCTCCGTCGGGAACTGCGTTCCCGCGCGCACGACAACAGCAACGCCGGTCAGTAGGCGACGAGGAAAGGCAGGTGGCGGCAGTGCCCAGGACGACGGACGGGGACGGGACGCCCGTTCCGCAGCGGCTGCTGGCCGCCGCCACCCGGCTCTTCGCCGAGCGGGGGTACGACCGCACCTCCGTGCAGGAGATCGTGGAGGCGGCCGGCGTCACCAAGGGGGCGCTCTACCACTACTTCGGCTCCAAGGACGACCTCCTGCACGAGGTGTACGCGCGTGTGCTGCGCGTCCAGCAGGAGCGGCTGGACCACTACGCCGACATGGACGCCCCGGTGGACCAGCGGCTCAGAGGCGCCGCGGCGGACGTGGTCGTCACGACGATCGAGAACCTCGACGACGCGATGATCTTCTTCCGGTCCATGCACCATCTCAGCCCGGAGAAGAACAAGCAGGTCCGCGCCGAGCGCCGGCGCTACCACGAACGGTTCCGCGCGCTCATCGAGGAGGGCCAGAAGGAGGGCGTCTTCTCCACGGCGACGCCGGCCGACCTGGTCGTGGACTACCACTTCGGTTCCGTCCACCACCTGTCCACCTGGTACCGCCCCGACGGCCCCCTCACCCCCCAGCAGGTCGCCGACCACCTCGCCGACCTGCTGCTGCGGGCGCTGCGGCCGTGACGGCAGCCGGGTGAGGGGCGGTCGCCCAGGGCGACCGCCCCTCACCCGCACCCTCCTACAGGTACTTCTTCAGCTCCCGCCGCGCCAGCGACCGCTGGTGCACCTCGTCCGGGCCGTCGGCGAGCATCAGGGTGCGGGCGCTCGCGTACAGCTCGGCCAGCGGGAAGTCCTGGCTCACGCCGCCCGCGCCGTGCAGCTGGATCGCGCGGTCCAGGATGCCGACCACCGCGCGCGGTGTGGCGATCTTGATGGCCTGGATCTCCGTGTGGGCGCCCTTGTTGCCGACGGTGTCCATCAGCCAGGCCGTCTTCAGCACCAGCAGGCGCAGCTGTTCGACGGTGACCCGGGCGTCGGCGATCCAGTTCTGGACCACTCCCTGCTGGGCGAGGGCCTTGCCGAAGGCCGTCCGGGACACCGCCCGCCGGCACATCAGCTCGATCGCCCGCTCGGCCATGCCGATCAGCCGCATGCAGTGGTGGATACGGCCGGGGCCGAGACGGGCCTGGGCGATGGCGAAGCCGCCGCCCTCCTCGCCGATCAGGTTGCCGACCGGCACCCGCGCGTGGTCGAAGATCACCTCGGCGTGGCCGCCGTGGGAGTGGTCCTCGTAGCCGAAGACCTGCATCGCGCGCCGGATGGTGACGCCCGGCGTGTCGCGCGGCACCAGCACCATCGACTGCTGCCGGCGGATGTCGGCGCCGTCCGGGTCCGTCTTGCCCATCACGATGAAGATCGCGCAGTCCGGGTTCATCGCGCCGGAGATGTACCACTTGCGGCCGGTGATGACGTACTCGTCGCCGTCCCGCTCGATGTGCGTGGTGATGTTGGTGGCGTCCGAGGAGGCCACCTCCGGCTCGGTCATCGCGAACGCCGAGCGGATCTCACCGGCCAGCAGCGGCTCCAGCCACTGCTTCTTCTGCTGCTCGTTGCCGAACTGCGCCAGCACCTCCATGTTCCCGGTGTCCGGCGCCGCGCAGTTCGTCGCGGTGGGCGCGAGATGCGGGGAGCGGCCGGTGATCTCGGCGAGCGGCGCGTACTGGAGGTTCGTCAGTCCGGCGCCGTGCTCGGCGTCGGGAAGGAAGAGGTTCCACAGGCCCTGCCTGCGGGCCTCGGCCTTCAGCTCCGCCACCACGGCCGGGGTGTCCCACGGGGAGGCCAGCGCGGCACGCTGCTCCTCCGCCACCGCCTCCGCCGGGTACACGTGCTCGTCCATGAAGGCCAGGAGTGTGGCGCGGAGTTCCTCGGTGCGGGCGTCGAACGCGAAGTCCATGACCGGTCAGCCTTCCTGAAGAGTGGTCAGTCCGTGGTCGATGAAGACGGGGACGAGGTCGCCGATCCGGTCGAAGCCCTGTCCGACGGTCTGGCCGAGGGTGTACCGGTAGTGGATGCCCTCCAGGATCACGGCGAGCTTGAACCAGGCGAACGCCTCGTACCAGGCGACGGCCGAGACATCACGCCCCGAGCGCGCGGCGTAGCGCTCGATCAGCTCCTGCGGGGAGGGGTGACCCGGTGCCTCGGCGGTCGTGGAGACGGGGGAGTCGGGCATGCCGAGCGGGCGGCTGTACATCACCAGCAGGCCCAGGTCGGTCAGCGGATCGCCGAGGGTCGACATCTCCCAGTCGAGGATCGCCTTGATCGTGTCGTCCTCGCCGATCAGGACGTTGTCGAGCCGGTAGTCGCCGTGGACGACGGCCGGGGCGGGGGAGACGGGCAGGGACCGGCCGAGCGCGGCGTGCAGTTCGTCGATGCCGGCCAGCTCACGGTTGCGGGAGGCGTCCAGCTGCTTGCCCCAGCGGCGCAGCTGCCGGTCCAGGAAGCCCTCGGGCCGGCCGAAGTCCTCAAGGCCCACCCCGGCGGGGTCCACCGCGTGCAGCTCGACCAGCGTGTCCACCAGGGACAGCACCGCGTTCCGGGTGCGCTCGGCGCCCAGAGGCGCGAGCTGCTGGGCGGTGCGGTAGGGGGTGCCGTCGACGAACTCCATCACGTAGAACGGCGCCCCGAGCACCTCCTCGTCCTCGCACAGCACCACCGGGCGCGGCACCGGCACGGAGGTCGGGTGCAGGGCGCTGATCACACGGTGCTCGCGCTTCATGTCGTGCGCGGTGGCCAGGACATGGCCGAGCGGGGGCCGGCGCACGACCCACTTCGAGGTGCCGTCGGAGACCGCGTAGGTGAGGTTCGACCGTCCGCCCTCGATCAGCCGGCCGGTCAGGGGGCCGGTCACCAGACCGGGGCGCTCGCGCTGCAGCAGGGAACGCAGCCGGTCCAGGTCGAGTCCGGGCGGGTGGTCGGCGCTCATACATCACTCCTACGAACGGGTGAACAGGACTCGACCCATGATGCCGACCGGTCGGTATGTCGTCCAGTGTGTCTGCCCAAGAGGAGGTGAAACGTGACCGGAGCCACGATAAGGCCGACGGCTCCCCGGCGCGCCGCCCGGGGAGCCGTCGGTCCGTGCTGTGCGGTCGGTCAGTGGTCGTCCCAGTGGCCGTCGTGCTCGGCGTGCCGGTGTCCGTCGTGCAGATAGTCGACATGGTCGCCGTGCGGCACCTGCGCGTGTCCGCACTCGTCGTAGTGCACGTGCCCGTGGCCCTCGTGGACGGTGTGCCCGGCCGGTTCGCACTCGTCCCAGTGGCCGTCGTGCTCGCGGTGCAGATGCCCGTCGTGCGCGTAGTCCAGGTGGTCGCCGTGCGGCACGGCGTTGTGCCCGCAGCCCGGACCGTGGCTGTGCGTGCCGTGTGCGGTGTGTTCCTGGTGAAGGGTGGTCATGGTGCTCACCTTCGGTGCGGATGGCGGGGTACGGGGGTGTACGGCGGGGTACGGGGGTGTGGCGACGGACAGGCTACGCGCGCGAACGGCGCATATCGGCGCATAACGGTTGCGTGGCGCACGAGTACCCCGGAGGGTCTAGGGCATGAAGGCCATCAGCTACCGCCACTACGGCGGCCCCGACGTACTGGAGTACGGCGAGGTGCGCGATCCGAAGGTCGGCCCGGACCAGGTGCTGGTCAAGGTTCGGGCGGCGGCCGTCAACCCGGTCGACTGGAAGTGCCGGGAGGGCTATCTCGACGCGGTCCTCGACGCCGTCTTCCCGGTGATCCCCGGCTGGGACGTCAGCGGGGTGGTCGTCCAGCCCGGCGCCGCGGTCACGGAGTTCGCCGTCGGCGACGAGGTCATCGGCTACTGCCGCGAGGACTTCCTGTCCCGCGGCACCTTCGCCGAGTACATCGCCGCGCCCGTGCGCACGCTGGCCCGCAAGCCGCGCACCCTGTCCTTCGAGGAGGCCGCGGGCCTCCCGCTCGCCGGCCTCACCGCCTACCAGGTGCTCGTCGGGGCGCTGGAGGTCGGGCGCGGCGAGACCCTGCTGGTGCACGCGGCGGCCGGCGGGGTCGGCTCCCTCGCCGTCCAGATCGCCGCCCACCTCGGCGCCCGCGTCATCGGTACGGCGAGCGAGTCGAACCACGCGTACGTGCGCGGCCTCGGCGGCGAGCCGGTGACCTACGGCGAGGGCCTGGCCGAGCGGGTGCGCGGGCTCGCCCCGCAGGGCGTGGACGCGGTCTTCGACACCGTCGGCGGCGACACCCTGAAGACCTCGGCGAACCTGCTCGCCCCGGAGGGCCGGCTGGCCTCGATCGCCGACCCGGAGGTGGTGGGCTACGGGGGGCGCTACTGCTTCGTCCGCCCGGACCCCGAGGACCTCGCCGAGCTGGTCCGGCTGGCCGAGGCGGGGGTGGTCTCCGTGCATGTCCAGGAGAGCTTCCCGCTGGAGCGGACGGCGGACGCGCACCGGCTGAACCAGGAGGGCCGCACCCGGGGGAAGATCGTGGTCACGGTGGACTGGGAGTCCGAGGAGGGCACGGCGGGCACGGCGGGCACGGCGGGCTAACCGGCTAGACGACGAGTACGGCGGCGCAGACCGCCAGCGCCACCGCGCACAGCACCGCCGTCGTCGCCTGCCGGGGAACCAGCGCGGGCGGCCGCTCCCCGGAGGCCAGGGTGCGGATGCGCCGGTGGGCCACCCACAGGAACCCCAGCCACAGCGCACAGCACACCGCGCACCCGACGGCCCCGGCGGCCGAGGCCCCGCCGTGCAGCGCGGTCTTCACGGCCAGTACGGCCGCCACGGTCGCCGAGAGCGTCGTACGGCGCCAGGCCAGCCGGGTGCGCTCGGGCTGCAGTCCGGGGTCCCGGTCCACGGGCCCCGGCGCGGGGCTCACCCCGCCCATCCGACCAGCACCACCACGACCATCGCCACGGCCACTGTCGCGACGACCAGGCTCAGCAGCGCCGGGAACCGGGACACGGGCAGGTCCTCGCCGCGCCGGATCGCCCGCTCGCAGCGCACCCAGTGGTTCACCGCGCGCAGCGAGCACAGCACACCGGCTCCGAGCAGCGCGAGCGCGAGACCGGCCCGCCAGGCCCAGCGCAGGTCCGGCAGGAACTGGTCCACCGCGAACCCGCCGCCGATCAGCGCGAGCGCGGTGCGCAGCCAGGCGAGAAAGGTGCGCTCGTTGGCCAGCGAGAACCGGTAGTCGGGCGTGCCACCCTCCTCGCGCACCTGCTCAGGCGCGAACCACAGCCGGATGTTCCGTACGAAGTCGCTCACGCCGCCGACCCTACCGGCGCCTCACCGGCCGCTTCGGAACGCCTTCAGCCGCTCGTACGCGGCCAGCCCGTCCGGCACCCACTCCCAGGTGCCGAGCCGCCGCTCGACCTCCTCCCCGGGCAGGAAGTCATGCCACTGGACCTCCTCGGCCTGGGGGTTCACGGGCAGCTCGCAGCGCACCTCGTACACCGCCGACCACCAGCTGTTCCCGGCGCCGTCGTCGTACAGGAACTTGAAGAGGAAGGCCGGCTGCGGCAGTCCGCGCACGCCCAGTTCCTCCTCGGCCTCCCGCAGGGCCGCCTCGTCGTAGGACTCGCCCGCCCCGACCACCCCGCCGACGAACATGTCGTACAGGGCCGGGAAGACCAGCTTGGTGGCGGTGCGCCGGTGCACGAAGAGCCGGCCGGCCGCGTCTTGGGCCTGGATGAACACGCAGCGGTGGCGCAGGCCCTTCGCGTACGCCTCGCCGCGCGGGTGCCGGCCGACGACCTGGTCGTTCTCGTCGACGATGTCGAGGATTTCGTCCGCGGGGTTCATGGCCCCATCCAAGCAGGCGACCGCTGCTCAGCGCCGCTGGAGGTCCCGGGCCGACGGCTCCGTCCGCGCCGCGCCGCACGGCATCGCCGGGTGCAGCCCGAGCAGCATGATGCCCGCCACCACCGCCGCGAGCCCGGCCGCCTCCCAGGCCAGCGCCCCGGTGTCGGTCCGCAGCCGGTCGCCGAGGAACCCTACGCCGCACAGGATCCCGGCGAGCGGCTCTGCGGCCGTCAGCGCGGGCAGCGACATGCGCAGCGGGGCCGTCTCGAACGCGCTCTGCACCAGGACCAGCCCGGTGACCCCGCACGCCAGCACGCCGTACGGCTGCCAGCCGGTGAACAGCTCGGTGAGCCCGCCCTCGGCGAAGCGGGTGCCGCTCACCCGGGTCAGCGCGTCCTGCACGCCGTACAGCAGCCCGGCCGCGGTGGCCAGCAGCACCGGGCCCCAGCTCAGCCGGGAACGCTTGCCGTACGTCGTGAGCACCAGGGCCGCGCCCACCATCGCGCCGATGATCAGCCAGTGGCGCAGCGGATCGGCGATCGCGTGGCCGCCGCGCGGCTCGCCCGCCAGGATGAACGCGCTCACCCCGCCGGCGAGCAGGGCCAGCCCCGCCCAGCCCTGGCGGCCCAGCGGCTGTCTGGTCTGGTGCCGGGAGAGGGCGAGCGCGAACAGCAGATTGGTCGCGAGCAGCGGTTCGACCAGGGAGATCTCCCCCTCGCCGAGGGCGATCGCGCCGAGCACCATGCCGGCCACCATCAGGCCGAGCCCGCCCAGCCAGCGCGGCACCCGCATCAGGTCGAGCAGCAGCCGGAAGGACAGGAAGTCGCTCAGCGGTGCCTTCTCCGCGGCGTTCTGCTGGAGCACGAATCCGAAGCCCAGACAGCAGGCCGCACTCACGGCGAGAAGGAGAACCAGAACGGACACGCTGCGTACCTCGATCATCCGGCCGGACCACGGGTGCGTAGTGGCCGACTGTAGCGCTCCGGGGACTCGATGCACCCGGAAGTACCCGGAACCGGGCGGTTGACTCGCCATGGTCGGTGGCCGGGCGGCCCGGCGCCATGGCGTACGCCACAGCGGTCCGCCGGCCACCCCTGTGGCGTCCCGGCCCACCTGCGTGGAGTTGCCCAAGTTCCCTGTGTGCAAGGGTGGTTGAACCCGGCAACAGGCCCGTTCCGCTTGACGCGACCCTTGGCTGAGGGTTTGCTGTCCGTGATCGGCTGATGGCAGCGAGAAACAGGAAGTCCCGCGGTGCCCCCTCTCCCACCCGTGCTCGGCGCCCGCCGTGCCCCTACGGACCAGCCCGGCGACACCGCCCCGGACGACCGCGGTGCCTTCGACGACACCCTCGGCGACGCCGCACTGCACACCGCGCGCGCCGCGCTGGCCCAGGGCAGGCGCCAGGCCGCCCGCTCCCTGCTGCTGCACACCGGCGACGACTGGGACCGCCGCGGCCACCGCCTCACCGTGCTCGCCCAGGAGCCGTACGCCGCGGCGTGGGCCGACGACTGGCTGCACGCCGAACCCGGCTCCGCCGACGCCGCCACGCTGTACGCCCTCGCCCAGGTGCAGCGCGCCCTGCGCGGCAAGGAGGAGCCCGACCGGGCCCGCGCGGCCTGCGCCGACGCCGCCGCACTGGCCCCCGCGGACCCCACCCCCTGGCTGGGGTTACTCCTGCTGGCCCGCACCCTCGGCCCCGAGCACGAGGCGCTCGGTGTCTTCGCCGAGCTGCGCCGCCGCCACCCCGAACACCACCACGCCCACCATCTGCTCCTCGCCCGCCTGGCCGAACGGCCCTCCGCCGGCCGGGGCGCCGAGGACCACGAGGTGTACGACCTCGCCGAGCTGGCCGCCGCCGAGGCCCCGGCCGACTCCCCGCTCGCCCTCCTGCCGGTCGTCGCCCACGCCGAGCGCCACCGGGTCCTCGTCGCCGCGGGCCTGGCCCCCGCGGACCCGGCGGCCCGCGGACACTGGTCCGGCCCGCGGGCCCGCCGGATCCTGCGCGCCGGCTTCGACTGGTGGCTGGAGTGGGAACACGACGAACACCCCCGCCGCCACGTCGACCTCAACCACCTCGCCTTCGCCCTGTCCTGCGCCGGCCGCCCGGCCGAGGCCGCGGCCCTGTTCCAGCGCATCGGCCGCCACGCCACCCCGGCCCCCTGGTCCTGCCTGCACCGCGACCCCCTGGCGGCCTTCCACGCGGCCCGCGCCCGCGCGCTCGGGCATTGAACGGCGGGGGCCGCCCAGCCGTACGGGTGGGCGAGACCCACAGGAGAAGTGATGACGGAAGTCTTACCTGTGACCCGGTTCCCTGGCCCCGCAAGGCCCCGAGTGCTCGAATGGCAACGTGAACCCTGAACGATCCGAGGAGCGGAACGGCACACCCGTCGGCCGCCGCGTCTTCCTCGGCACCCTCGGCCTGGGCGCGCTCGGTGTCGTCGCCGCGCCCGCGCTGCAACGCGGCCTGGAGGGCTTCCTCGGCGCCGTCGCCGGCAAGGACCCCACCGGACTGACCGGCCTGCTGCCCAACGGCGGCGGCTTCCGCTACTACTCCGTCGCCGCGTCCGTGCCGCACCAGGACGCCGCGGACTACCGGCTGACGATCGACGGACTGGTCGACCGCCCGGGCACCCACACGCTGGCCGAGCTGCGCGCCCTGCCGCAGACCCGGCTGGTCAAGGACGTCCAGTGCGTCACCGGATGGCGGGTCCCCGGCACCCCCTTCGAGGGCGTGCGGCTCTCCCACCTGCTGGACATGGCGGGGGTGCGGTCCACGGCCAAGGCGATCCGCTTCACCTGTTTCGACGGCACCTACACCGAGAGCCTCACCCTGGCCCAGGCCCGCCGCCCCGACGTCCTCGTGGCCCTGCGCATGCAGGACAAGGACATCTCCCACGACCACGGCGGCCCGGTCCGCCTCTACGTCGCCCCCATGTACTTCTACAAGTCGGCCAAGTGGCTCTCCGGGATCACGGTCACCGACCGGGTCGATCCCGGCTACTGGGAGCGCCTCGGCTACGACGTCGACGCCTGGGTCGGCCGGTCGAACGGACGGACCGATGAGCCTACGAGCTGACGCCCCGGCCCCGCCCGCTGCCCGCATCCGCCGCTTCAGCCGGGCCGAACGCTGGGTGCACCGCACGACGGCCGTGCTCATGGGCGTCTGCGTGGTCACGGCGGCCGTCCTGTACATCCCCCAGCTGGCGGTCATGGTCGGCCGCCGCGAACTGGTCGTGCGCATCCACGAGTGCGCCGGGATCGCCCTCCCGGTGCCGGTCCTGCTGGGCCTCGCCTCCCGCGCCTTCCGGGCCGACCTGCGCTTCCTCAACCGCTTCGGCCCGCACGACCGGGTGTGGCTGTGGGCCGCGCTGAGCCGGGACAAGCGCCGCTCCTCCCGCCCGGCGGGCAAGTTCAACGCCGGCCAGAAGGTCTACGCCGCGTGGATCGCCGGCGCCGTGCCGGTCATGCTCGGCACCGGCCTGATGATGTGGTTCACCCACCTGACCCCCCTGATGTGGCGCACCTCGGCCACCTTCGTCCACGACTGGCTCGCCCTGACCATCGGCGTGGTCCTGGCCGGCCACATCGGCATGGCCCTGGGCGACCCGGAGGCGAGGCGAGGCCTGCGCACGGGGACGGTGAGCCGGGAGTGGGCCGAGCGGGAACACCCGCTGTGGCGCCCCTAACCCGTGAACTCCAGCAGCACCTTGCAGGACCGCCCCCGATCCGCGGCCAGCTCGAACGCGGCCCCGGCGCCGCCCGCGTCCCGCAGGGGAAGCACGGAACTGATCAGAGCGTCGAACTCCCCGCTCGCGGCCAGCAGTTGCAGCGCGTCGTCGAACTCCGCATCGAAGCGGAACGCCCCGCGCAGCTCGATCTCCCGGCTCACCAGCAGATTCCCGGCGAACGGACTCCGCCCCGGCGGCAGCATCCCGAGCTGGACGACCACACCGCCGCGCCGCACCAGCCGCAGACAGGTGCCGAGCCCGGCCGTGACCCCGGACGCCTCGACGGCCACGTCCACCTCCTCGGGCCACCCGGCGTCCCCCGGGTCGTCGGCCCGTACCAGCGTGTCGGCCCCGGCCACCGCCGCGTACCCGAGCGCCTCGGGCACCAGGTCCGTCACCGTCACCCGTGCCGCGCCGGCCGCCTTCGCCGCCGCGACCACCAGGCACCCGATCGGCCCCGCCCCGGTGACCAGCACATGCCGGCCGGTCACGTCCCCGGCCCGCCGCAGCGCGTGCAGCGCCACCGACAACGGCTCGGCGAGCGCGGCCCGCCGCAGCCCCAGCCCCTCCGGCAGCGCCCTCACCTGCCCGGCCGGTACGGCGATCCGCGCCGCGAACCCGCCCTGGACATGCGGGAAGCGGGCCGCACTGCCCAGATAGCGGGTGTCCCGGCACACGTTCGCCCGCCCGCCGGCGCACTCCGGGCAGCGCCCGCACGGTGTGGCGGGGTGTACGGCGACCTCCGTACCCGGCGCCGGTCCCCCGGCCCCGGTGCCGTGGGCCATCACCGTGCCCACCACCTCGTGCCCGAGCACCATCGGCTCGCGCAGCCGGAAGTCACCGACCCCGCCGTGCCGCCAGTAGTGCAGGTCGGACCCGCAGATCCCGCCGTAGCGGACGGCCACCAGGACCTCACCGGCCCCGGGCCGGGGCACCGGCAGCTCCGCCACCCGCAGATCGCCGGCCCCGTGGATCACACAACCCAGCATGGCCGCAGCCCCTTTCAGAGCACGCTCGTCATGCCGCCGTCGACGTACAGGATCTGCCCGTTCACGAAGTCGGCGGCGGGTGAGGCGAGGAAGAGCAGGCCGCCCACCAGGTCCTCGGTACGGCCCCAGCGGCCGGCCGGGGTACGCCCGCGGACCCAGGCGCTGAACTCCTCGTCCGCCACCAGGGACCGGGTCAGCTCGGTCTCGATGTAGCCGGGGCCGAGGCCGTTGACCTGGACGCCGTACGGTCCCCAGTCGGCGCACATGCCCTTGGTGAGCATCTTCAGCGCGCCCTTGGCCGCCGCGTACGGCGCGATGCCGGGCCGGACGACCTCGCTCTGCAGCGAACAGATGTTGACGATCTTGCCGTGGCCGCGCGCGGTCATCCGGCGGGCCGCCTCCCGGCCGACCAGGAACGCGCCGGTGAGGTTGGTGTCCAGGACGCGGTGCCAGTCGGAGTCCTTGAACTCCAGGAGCGGGGCGCGCAGTTGCACGCCCGCGTTGTTCACGAGGATGTCGAGCGGGCCCACCCGCTCCTCGACGTCCGCGATCCCGGCGGCCACCGAGGCGCCGTCGGTCACGTCGAACACCGCCGTGTGCGTGACACCGGGCAGGCCCGCCGCGGCCCGGGCCAGCCGGCCGGCGTCACGCCCGTTGAGGACCACCGTGCAGCCCGCCTCGGCCAGGCCCCGGGCCAGCGCGTGGCCGATGCCCCGGCCGGCGCCGGTGACCAGGGCCGTACGGCCGCTGATGTCGAAGAGCGGGTGACTCATGCCCGTACCCCTAGAGGATCAGTGAGAGGAGCAGGACCAGGCCGCCGGCGACCACCGAGATGATCGTCTCCATGACCGACCAGGTCTTGACCGTCTGCCCGACGCTCAGCCCGAAGTACTCCTTCACCAGCCAGAAACCGGCGTCGTTGACATGGCTGAAGAAGAGCGAGCCCGCGCCGATCGCGAGGACGAGCAGGGCGGTGTGGGTGGTCGACATGTCGGCCGCGAGCGGTGCGACCAGGCCGGCCGCCGAGACCGTCGCCACCGTCGCCGAGCCCGTCGCCAGCCGGATCGCCACCGCGATCAGCCAGGCCAGCAGCAGCGCCGGTATCGACCAGTCCTGGGAGACGTCCAGGATCATCCGGCCCACGCCGGAGTCGATCAGCGTCTGCTTGAAGCCGCCGCCCGCGCCGACGATCAGCAGGATGCCGGCGATGGGCATCAGGCCCTTCTCGACGGTCTGCTGCAGCCGGTCCTTGCCGAACCCGGCGGGCCGGCCCAGCGTGAAGAAGCCGACGATCACGGCGGCGAGCAGCGCGATCAGCGGGGAGCCGACGACGTCGAAGACGCGCTGGGTGGGGTGCGCCGGGTCGTCGACGACGATGTCCACCAGCGCCTTGGCCAGCATGACCACCACCGGCAGCAGCACGGTCGCCAGGGTCGCGCCGAAGCCGGGGCGGCGCTCCAGCTCCTCCGAGGCGCGCTGCGGCAGCATGCGTTCGGGGGCGGGGACGTCCACCCAGCGGGCCGCGACCTTGGAGAACAGCGGACCAGCGATGATCACCGTCGGGACGGCCACCAGGATGCCGAGCGCCAGGGTCACGCCCAGGTTGGCCTTGACCGCGTCGATCGCGACCAGCGGGCCGGGGTGCGGCGGGATCAGGCCGTGCATCACGGACAGACCGGCCAGGGCCGGGATGCCGATGCGCATCAGGGAGTAGTTGCCGCGCTTGGCGACCATCAGCACGACCGGGATCAGCAGCACGATGCCGACCTCGAAGAACAGCGGCAGACCGATCACGGAGGCGATCAGGACCATCGCCCAGGGCATCGCACGGCCCCCGGCCTTGGCGAGGATCGTGTCGACGATCTGGTCGGCGCCACCGGAGTCGGCGAGCAGCTTGCCCAGGATCGCCCCGAGCGCGATCAGGACACCCACGCCGGCGACGGTGGCGCCGAGCCCGGTGGTGAAGCTGGTGATGGCCTTGTCGAGCGGTGCTCCGGCGACCGCCCCGAGCACCAGGGAACCGATGGTCAGGGCCAGGAAGGCATGGAGCTTGAACTTGGTGATGAGCAGGACGATCACGGCGATGCCCACCAGGACGGCGATGCCCAGCTGGGCGTGTCCGGCGGAGGTGATCGGCGGAGGTGCGTCCGCTGCCAGCATCTCGACGCTGAGTCTGGTCACGGGGGATCCCTTGCGGTGACGGGGGACGGGGGTGAGGTGTTACTCGGATGCGACGGGAAGCGCGTCCAGGGCCCGTACGGAACGCTCGGTGATCTCCTGCGGGCTGCCGTCCACATCCACGGCGACGCCCGCCTCGTCCGGCTCCAGGGGCTGCAGCGTGGCGAACTGGGAGTCCAGCAGCGCCGTCGGCATGAAGTGCCCCTGACGCTGCTTCATCCGGCCCTCGATCAGCTCCCGGTCGCCCGTGAGGTGCACGAACACCACCCCGGGGGCGGCGGCCCTGAGCCGGTCGCGGTAGGACCGCTTCAGCGCCGAGCTGCTGACCACCCCGCCCAGTCCGGCCCGCGCGTGCGCCCAGTGGCCGATGGCGTCCAGCCAGGGCCAGCGGTCGCTGTCGTCGAGCGGGATCCCGGCCGACATCTTGTCGATGTTGGCCTGCGGGTGGAAGTCGTCGCCCTCGGCGTACGGGACGCCCAGCCGCGCGGCGAGCAGGGGACCGATCGTGGTCTTGCCCGTCCCCGCGACGCCCATCACGACGACGACCTGGGGGGTTCGCATGTACTGCCTCGCTGTCTTCCTCGACATCCGACGCCACGACGGCGTCGCCACACTGAAACCCATTAGGTACGACGAATTCAAGACTCTGTGACTTATAAGTCTGACTTTTTGTCTCTGTGATCCACGCCGTACGCTGAGTGCATGACCACACCGGGCCGGGGGCTGCACGGCCATGTACTGGACACCCTCGGCCCCGCGATCACGGCGGGCGAGTACCCGCCGGGGAGCGTTCTGCGCACGGACGAACTCGCTCAGCACTTCGAGGTGTCACGCTCCGTGATGCGCGAGGCGGTCCGCGTGCTGGAGTCCATGCACCTGGTCGAGTCCCGCCGCAGGGTCGGCGTGACCGTCCGCCCCAAGGCCGAGTGGAACGTCTACGACCCCCAGGTCATCCGCTGGCGGCTGGCCGGCGCCGACCGCCCGCACCAGCTCCGCTCGCTGACCGTGCTGCGCTCGGCCGTGGAACCGGTCGCGGCCGGCCTCGCCGCCAGGCACGCCACGGCACAGCAGTGCGCCGAACTCACCGAGTGCGCGCTCGGCATGGTGGCCACCTCACGCGGCCACCGGCTGCAGGAGTATCTGGTCCACGACGTCGCCTTCCACCGGGTCGTCCTCGCCGCCTCGGGCAACGAGATGTTCGCCCGGCTCGGCGACGTCGTCGCCGAGGTGCTGGCCGGCCGCACCCATCACGAGGTCATGTTCGAGGACCCCGACCCGGCGGCGGTCACCCTGCACGTGCAGGTGGCGGAGGCGGTCCGCGCCGGCGACGCGACCCGCGCCGAACAGCTGACCAGGGAGATCACCGTGGGCGCCCTGCAGGAACTGGACATCCTGGCGCCCTAGCCGGCCGGTGCCCGTCAGTCCAGGAAGTCCCCGTCCACGTACACCCACGCCCCGTCCACCCGCTCGAACCGGCTCCGCTCGTGCAGCGAACCGCCCCGGTAGGACGCGCGGAAGGTCACCGTGCCCGTGGTGTGGAAGGCGGAACCGTCGGCGGCCTCCAGGATCTCCAGGCCCGTCCACGACATCCGGGGGTCGAGGTCCAGCCGCTCGGGCCGGGTCCGCGGATGCCAGGTGCGCAGCAGATACCCCGCGTTCCCGGTCACGAACGCGCTGTACCGGGAGCGCATCAGCAGCTCGGCGGTCGGCGCGGCGCCGGTCCCCGCATGGAAGCGGCCGCAGCAGGCGTCGTAGGGCTGGGGGAGTCCGCAGGGGCAGGCGCGCGAGGTCATGGGCGACATTCTGCCCGTACAGTGAGAGGGCAGCGTCCCGCGGGGGCGCGGGGCCGTATCGGGGTGCGGCTCCGCCGCGTGGGCGCGAGCGGCCACGACGGACCCGCGGACGACCGACCGCCCGTCGTGGTGCACCACGCGGAGCAGGAGGCGGACCATGACCCGACCCGTGCGCAGCCGTCCCCCCGCCGTCAAGGAATGGCGGCTGAACCTGTACCTCTCCGAGCACGACCCGGACACCACCGCCCGGATCATCCTCGACACCGGCGAGAACGTCCTGGAGAGCCACGCCGAGGCCCGCCGCAACCCCTACGACCCGGACGTACCGGAGATCGGCGACGAACTCGCGGCCGGACGGGCGCTCATCGCGATGGGCCGCCGGCTGCTGCGGGCCGCCGACGGGGACATCAAGGCGGTGGGAGCCGACGACATCGAGGACGCCACGCCCCTGTGGCTGGCCCGGGAATGACCCCTGACGACCCCCGTCACCGGCCCTTGCGCAGGAACCGGCGCAGCCGGGTCAGCGGCCAGGTGTTGATCACGTCGTCCCGGGTGAGCCAGCCGCGCTGCGCCGTGCCCACCCCGTAGCGCAGCTGCGCCAGATGCGGAACGGAGTGCGCGTCGGTGTTCACGGCGAACCTCACTCCGCGCTCCCTGGCCCGCAGGATGTCCTCGTCGCGCAGGTCGAGACGGTCCGGCTGGGCGTTGACCTCCAGCGCGGTGCCGGTACGCGCGCACGCCGCGAACACCTCGTCCCAGTCGGCGTCGACGCCCGGGCGCCTGCCGATCAGCCGGGTCGTCGGGTGCCCGATGACATGGACGTACGGGTTCTCGCAGGCCCGCACCAGCCGCCGGGTCATCGCCTCGCGGCCGAGGTCGAAGTGCGAGTGCAGCGAGGCCACGCACACATCGAAGCCGGCCAGGAAGTCCGCCGGCCAGTCCACGCCGCCGTCGGGATCGATGTTGAGTTCCGTGCCGTGCAGCAGCCGCATCCCGCGGTGCGCGCCGTCCAGCTCCCGCAGCCGCTCCCGCTGGGTGAGGATCTTCTCCTCGGTCATGCGCTGCATGGAGAGGCCCGGGGCGTGGTCGGTGACCGCGTAGTACGCGTAACCGCGTGCGGCGGCGGCCGCCACCATCTCCTCCAAGGGGGCCAGGCCGTCCGTGAGATCGGTGTGGGTGTGCAGGTCCCCTCGGATGTCCTTCTCGGTCACGACCGCGGGCAGCTCGCCGCGCAGGGCCGCCTCGATCTCCCCGCGGTCCTCCCGCAGCGTCGGCGCGATCCACGGCAGCCCGAGCCGCGCGTACACCTCCTCCTCGGTGCGGGAGGCCAGCGAGTCCCCGCTCTCCGCGTCGAACAGGCCGTACTCGGAGAGCTTCAGCCCCTGGTGCACGGCGATGGTGCGGGTACGGATGTTGTGCGCCTTCGAACCCGTGAAGTACTGCATCGCGGCCCCCCACGACGGTGGCGGCACCACCCGCAGATCCACCTGGAGGCCCCTGGCGGTGCGCACGGACGTCTTCTTCGAGCCCCGCGCGATGACCTCCGCGGTGGCCGGCAGCTCGCACAGCGCCGCCATGAACGGCTCCGACCGCTGCGCCGCGACCAGGACGTCCAGATCCCCGACGGTCTCCCGCATCCGGCGCAGCGACCCGGCGTACGCACAGCGCCTGCACCCGGTCACCGCGGACAGCTCGGCGACGATCTCCTCGGCGGTGTCCAGGGCCGTCGCCAGCGGCACCCGGGCGCCCGCCTGCCGCAGCAGCTCGATGCCGTGCCGGATGTTGTCCTGCGTCTTCACGCCGAAGCCCTTCAGATCGGCCAGCGCGTCCGCCTCGATCGCCGCGGCCAGCTCGCCAACCGACGAGATGCGCAGGTCCTCGTAGAGCCGCAGCGCCTTCTTCGGGCCCAGACCGGGGATCGTGATCAGCTCCCGCACCCCGGCGGGGATCTTCGCCCGGCGCTCCTCGACCACCGCCATCTTCCCGGTGCGCAGATACTCGATCACCTTGTCGGCGATCGACCGGCCCACGTTCGGGATCTCCTTCAGCCCGTGCTCGTCCAGCTTCGCGATGTCGGCCGGATACCCGCCGATGGCACGCGCCGCCTTCTCGTAGGCGCGCGCCTTGAAGGCGTCGCCTCCCGTGATCGCGATGAGGTCCGCGTACTCCCGCAGGAGCGCCTCGACCTCGTCATTGGGCCGGGCCACCCCTCAAGTCTAGGGACGGTCCCCGAGCACCGGCAGCGGCGGCAGCGCCGTCCCGTACACCCACGCCTCGAACAGTCCGGCCGGCGGCTCGTCGGCGAACCGGGCCACATGCTCGGCGAACGCCGCCGTCGTCACCGACCCGTTCCGGTGCAGCCGCACCCAGTCGCGCAGCATACGGAAGAACGCGTCGTCACCCAGCGCGCAGCGCACCGCGTGCACGGTCAGGCCGCCCCGCTCGTAGAGCCGGTCGTCGAACATCGACCTGCGGCCCGGGTCGGCCAGCCGCAGGTCCTGCGGCAGCCCGGCCAGCGACCGGTGTGCCGCGGCGGCCAGTTGCTGGGCACCGCGGCCGCCCGAACGCTCCGACCACAGCCATTCCGCGTACTTGGCGAAGCCCTCGTTCAGCCAGATGTGCCGCCAGTCGGCGATCGACACGCTGTTGCCGAACCACTGGTGCGCCAGCTCGTGCGCCACCAGCCGTTCCGAACCCCGCGCGCCGTCCACGTGGTTGGAGCCGAACAGCGACAACCCCTGTGCCTCGACCGGCACATCCAGTTCCTCCTCGGTCACCACGACCGCGTACTCGTCGAACGGGTACGGACCGAAGAGCTCCTGGAACAGCTCCATCATCGCCGGCTGCCGCGCGAAGTCCCGGGAGAACCGGGGCAGCAGCTGCGCCGGTATGTGCCCGTGCTGCGGCACGCCCGCCGGTCCCGGGTCGCCCAGCAGCACCGTCTGGAACCTGCCGATCGCCAGGCCGACGAGATAGCTGGACGTGGGCGCGGACTGCTCGTACACCCAGGTCGTCGTCGAGGCCTTGGTCGTGCGGGTCAGCAGCCGCCCGCCCGAGACCACCGCGTACGCGGACGGCGCGGTGACCGAGAGCAGGTACGACGCCTTGTCGGCGGGCCGGTCGTTGCACGGGTACCAGGACGGCGCCCCGACCGGCTGGCTCGCCACCAGCGCCCCGTCCGCCAGCTCCTCGAAGCCGAGCCCGCCCCAGGGGCTGGGCACCGGCCCGGGGTTGCCCGACCAGTGCACCTCCACGGTGAAGGCCGCCCCGGCCCGCAGGGGCTTGGCCGGGCGGACGCGCAGCCGGCCGCCCCGGTGCGTGTAGTGCGGCTGCCGGCCGTCCACCCGCACCCGGCCGATCCTGAAGTCCGCGAGGTTGAGCTGGAACTCGGCGAGCGGTGCCGGGCCGGCGATGGCGTTGATCCGGGCCGTGCCGGACAGCCGGTTCGGGCCGGGGCGGTAGTCCAGCGCGAGTTCGTAGCGGTGCACCCGGTAGCGGGCGTCACCGTTGTCCGGGAAGTACGGGTCCGGACCGGCCGGCTGCTGAACTGCCACTGCTGTGTCTGCTCCCTGCGCTGTGCCACCACTGCGTGCCGGTGCCCCGCCCGGACGTCCTCCGCCTCCGGCGCGTCCCTTCGGCGGGTGACCCACGGCGGCCCGCGCTCAGGGACGCCATGCCTCGATCGGGTTGCCGAGCCAGCGGGTGTCCTCCGGGACGGATTCCGCGGCCATGACGAGCGACGCGGGACCCAGGGTCGTACGAGCCCCGATCGTGCTGCCGGGCAGCACGATCCCGCCAGGGCCCAGCGTGGCGCCCGCACGGAGGACCACAGTATCCGTCCGCAAGATCCGGTCGTGGAAGAGGTGCGTCTGCAGCACACAGCCCCGGTTGACGGTGGCCGCGTCCTCCAGGGTCACCAGGTCCGCCTCGGGCAGCCAGTAACTCTCCACCCACACGCCCCTGCCGATGCGCGCGCCGAGCCCGCGCAGCCACACCGTCATCACCGGCGTCCCCGGCACGGCCCCGGCCAGCCACGGCACCGCCAGCACCTCGACGAACGTGTCCGCCAGCTCGCCTCGCCACACGAGGGAACTCCACAGCGGATGCTCCCCGGCCCGGTGCCGCCCCACCAGCAGCCACTTCGCGAGCACCGAGACGACCGCCGCGACCGCACCCGCCCCGAGCAGCACCCCGCCCGACAGGGCCCACGCCCACCGGCCCAGCGCGCACAGCGCCGCCACCGTCAGCACGGCCAGCGCGGCACCGCACAGCACCGGAACGATCCGGCACAGCTCCACCAGCCCGCGCGCCCACAGCAACCGGGCGGGCGGGTCGTACGTACGGCTCTGATCCCCGCCGGCCGCACTGCGCGGCAGCTTCACCGGCGGCAGCCCCAGGTACGAGGTGCCCTTCTTCGCCTTCTTCGGCGTCGCCGACAGCACGCCGACCAGGCCGCCGTCCGGCACGCTCCGCCCCGGCGCGGTCATCCCGGAGTTCCCCAGGAAGGCCCGCCGCCCGATCTCCGCACGCCCGATCCGCACCCAGCCGCCGCCCAGCTCGTACGGCGCCGTCAGCGTGTCGTCGGCCAGGAACGCCCCGTCGCCGACCGTGGTCAGGCTCGGCAGCGCGAGCACGGTCGACACCTCGGCGCCCCGCCCGATCCGCATCCCCAGCAGCCGCAGCCACACCGGCGTGACCAGCCCGGCGTACAGCGGGAACAGCGCCTGCCGGGACCGGTCCATCAGCTGTGTCACCGTCCACGCCTGCCAGCCCACCCGGCTGTGCGTCGGATGTGTGCCCTCGCGCAGCCCCAGGCTGCACAGCCGTACGCCGGCCAGGATCAGCAGCGCGTACGCCAGCCCGTAGGCGAGCGTGGCCGGGACCAGCCCCACCGCGGCCCCGCGCAGAGCCTGGGCGAGCGAGCCGCCGGGCGTCACGAACACCCCGGCGACCAGCAGCGCGGCCACCCCCGCGCACACCGGCAGGGCACCGAGCCCGATGCCCGCGACGCCGTACATCACCCGCCAGTACGTGCCGCGCTGCGGCCGCTCCTTCGGCCAGTTGCGCTTGGCCTTGCCGAGCTTGACCGCGGGCGCGCCCGCCCACCGCTGACCGGTCGGGATCTGCCCGCCGACCGCCGAGCCCGGGGCCACCTCGGCCCGCTTGCCGACGCGGGCGCCCGGGAAGAGCATGCTGCGGGTGCCGACGGTGGCGTGCGCGCCGACCTTCACCGCGCCGATCTCCAGCCGGTCGCCGTCCAGCCAGTACCCGGACAGGTCCACCTCGGACTCGACGGCCGCGCCCCGGCCCAGCTTGAGCATGCCGGTGACCGGCGGCAGCGAGTGCAGGTCCACGTCCTGGCCGACCCTGGCGCCCAGCGCCCGCGCATACCGCTCCAGCCAGGATCCGGTGAGCTCCGTGGCCCCGCTGACCTCGGCCAGCCGCTCGGCCGTCCACAGCCGCAGATGCACGCTCCCGCCGCGCGGATAGCGCCCGGGCGCGACACCGCGCAGCAGCAGCCGCGCGCCGCCCGCCGCGAGCGCGATCCGGCCGGGCGGGGTGAAGAACAGCAGGCCGCCGGCCGCCAGCAGCCACCAGGGCGCGGTCGGCAGCCAGGCGTAGCCGGGCAGCAGGTTCCCGACGGCGGCCAGCACCAGCGTCCAGCGCAGCCCGAGCAGGGTGACCAGCGGGAGAAGCAGGAGCAGCTGGACCGCCTGGGCGCGGACCGGGACCCGCGCGACCGTACGGGCCCTGCCGTCGTCCTGGACCGAGGCCTCCAGGCGCCGGGCCAGCTTGCGCAGGGTGGGCTGCTGGTAGAGGTCGAGGACGGCGGCGCTCGGGTAGCGGGTGCGCAGCCGGGTGGTGAGCTGGGCGGCCGCCAGACTGCCGCCACCGATCGCGAAGAAGTCGTCGCAGGCGCTGGTCACCGGGATGCCGAGGACTTCCGCCCACTGCTCGGCGAGCCACGCCTCGGTGCCGTAGAGCTCGGCCCTGGGGGCCTCCACGGCCTCCAGGGGCCAGGGCAGGGCGTTGCGGTCCACCTTCCCGGACGTACGGGTGGGCAGCTCGTCGACCGGCGCGAGCAGCGGCACCAGCGCGGCCGGCAGCTCGGCGCGCAGCCTCTGCACGGCGGCCGCCTGGTCCCAGCCGTCCTGGGTGACGACGTATCCGACGAGCAGCTGGTTGCCGCTGCGGGCGGTGCGCACGGCGGCAGCGGCCCCGGCGACGCCGGGCAGGGCCTGCAGCGCGGCATCCACCTCACCCAGCTCGATCCGCCGCCCGCCCAGCTTGATCTGCTCGTCGGCCCGCCCGAGGAAGACGAGCCCCTCCGGATCGGCCCGGACCAGGTCACCGCTGCGATACGCCCGCTCCCAGCCCAGCGCCGGCAGCGGCGCGTACTTCTCGGAGTCCTTCTCGGCGTCGAGATACCGGGCGAGCCCGACTCCGCCGATGACGAGCTGCCCGCTGCCGCCCATCGGCACCGGCTCCCCGGCCTCGTCGACGACGGCCAGCTCCCAGCCGTTCAGCGGCAGCCCGATCCTGACCGGCTCCTCGCCGGTCATCAGTGCCGCACAGGCCACGACGGTCGCCTCGGTCGGCCCGTAGGTGTTCCATACCTCGCGCCCCTCGGTGACCAGCCGCTGCGCCAGCTCGGGCGGGCAGGCCTCACCGCCGAAGATCAGCAGCCGTACGTCGTTCAGCGTCTCGGGCTCCCAGAGCGCGGCCAGCGTGGGCACGGTCGAGACGACGGTGATCTCCTGCTCGACCAGCCAGGGCCCGAGATCGGCACCGCTCCTGACCTGCGACCGGGGCACGGGCACCAGACAGGCGCCGTACCGCCAGGCCAGCCACATCTCCTCGCAGGACGCGTCGAAGGCGACGGAGAGTCCCGCCATGACCCGGTCGCCGGGCCCGATCGGCTCCTCCGTGAGGAACAGGGCGGCCTCGGCGTCCACGAACGCGGCGGCGCCGCGGTGCGTGACGGCCACGCCCTTGGGCTTCCCGGTGGACCCGGAGGTGAAGATCACCCAGGCGTCCTCCTCGATGCCGGGGCGGGCGGCCGGGGAGCCGGACACCCCCTGCACGCTGAGGCTGTGCCCGGCCCCGAGGACGGCCCGCACCTCCGCCTCCCCGAACACCAGCGCGGCCCGCTCGTCCGGGTCCTCGGCGTCGACCGGCACGTAGGCGGCGCCGACGGCGAGTACGGCGAGGATCGCGACGTACAGCTCGTTGGTCCCGGAGGGGACCCGCACCCCGACCCGGTCCCCGCGCCCGACCCCCGCGGCGGCGAGCCGCTGCCGCAGCCGCTCCACCTCGCCGGCCAGCGCACGGTAGGTCAGACACGTCGTACCGTCGTCCAGCGCCGGCTCGTCCGGGTGGGACCGCACGGTCGCGTCGAAGACGTCGACCAGCGTGCGCGGCGAGGCGGCGGGCCCGGCGGAGAAACGTGCCCTGTCGCCGAACTGCGCGCGGATCTCTTCGTCGAGCAGGCCGAGAGCGCTGCTCTCGTCTGTGGCTGCCATCGGGTCCTCACGTCGGTCCGGCTGCGTGACAAGCCGGAAATATTAGTACGACGCTAGGCTCCGGCCCCGCGAGCAGCCGCCCGGGAGGGCCGTCCGGGTGAGGCGGACATGCCCGCCCGGGGCCGCTGACCTGCCGTTCTTCACGGCGGACGAGAGATGTCCCACACACCGTCAGGGAACGGTCACAGCCCGCGATTCGTGCGCGACCGTCAACTGCCGCCGCCCGCCGCGAACTCCGTGAACTCCGCGACGAGGTCCCGCAGCGGCTGTGCCGCCTGCTCGGGGTCCAGCCGGGTGTCGATGCCCAGGACCCTGATCGTCCCCAGGTGCCCGCGCGGCCCGTCGACGCGCACGGTCCGGCTCGTGGCGCCCTGCGGAGCGGGGTGGACGAGCACGGCGAGCGGGGCGTCGGACGTCGTGTACCCCGCGATGTAGGTGAGGAGCTGATGACGGTTCCCGGCGCTCAGCCGCCTGCCGTCGTACCCGATGTACTTGGCGTCGACGGGCAGAAAACGCTCCCGCGGATCCTCGAACCGCAGCAGGACGTCCGGCTCGAAGGGCTTGCGGTACGGGCCCGCCTCGTCCCGCGTCCTGATGGCGCGCCCGCCCGAGACGGTCACGCTCCGCCCGCCGCACTCGGCCGCCGCCCGCGCCGCCATCCGCTCCACGACCAGTTGCCACAGCCGGTCCGTCCACAGCAGCAGGCTCCCCGACGGCAGACCCCGGTCGCTCAGCAGGTCGGTGACCCCACCGCCGCCCAGCACCAGCCGTGCCCACGTGTGGGCGTTGCGGTAGCGGGAGTTGAGGCGGGTGTAGCGGGCGCGGGCCAGCAGCCGGGACGCCGCCACCGCGGGCCGTGGCCGGGGGAAGTGCCCGGCCGTCTCCCGCAGGGCCCGGGCCAGCGCGGGATCCGCGGCCAGCGGTATCGCCGCGTGCAGCGCCGCCGAGCACACGAGGTTCTCCCAGGTCTCCGCGCGCCGCTCGAAGGTCCGCACATGGAGCCGGTCCACGGCGCCGTACCTCCGCGACAGCTGCGCCCGCAGGTCCAGTTGCCCGCGCAGCACCGGCTGCACCTGCTCCGTGCGGAGGTAGTCGCGGCGCAGTCCCTCCTGGAGCAGCGCCCGGCACTCGGTGAGCAGGGCGTGCGGGACGACGGCCGCGTAACCGGCCCGGCCCGTCAGCCACTTCCTGGGGGTGGGATCGTGCGGCACGGGGATGCCGCGGGCGTAACAGAGCCAGGACATCAGCCGGGCACCGCAGATGGCCATCTTCGGTGTGACGATCAGACGCACGCGCTCCAGCCGGAGGATCCCGACCGTGGAGACGGCCTCCAGATGCCAGCCGGTGCGGGTCTCGCGCAGCACCAGCCGCCTGCCGGCCACGAGCGGTGCGAGCACCCGCCGGTCGGCCTCGGTCAACTCGTCGCGTGCGAGGAAGACGGACCGGTGCTCCTCGACGGGCACGTCCCTGGGCTCCCGACGGCGTTCACCGCTCGACGGCATCGTCCGGCTCCGTGAACTCGGCCGCCAGCTTCCTGGGCAGGTCCTGCGCCGGGACGCGGGCGATGCGGCCGGACTCCGGGTCGACGAGGTCGCCCAGGACCGCCCGCAACGGTTCGGGCCGGCCCATCCCGTGGTCCTCGATCTGCGGCACGATGTCGTGGTAGAAGACCGCGCCGAGTTCCTCCTCCGTGTTCACGGGCCGGTCCTCCCGCAGCAGGAAGGCCTGACCGATCTGGTGGTCGGGGCCGAACTCGCGGACCAGCCGCGTGTTCAGCCCGGCGAGGAACGCGGCGAGGTCCAGCGCGCCCACGGAACCCTCGACCGCGTCCAGATCCGGCGGCACCTCCAGGAACGCGAAGCGCCGCCGGATCGCCGCGTCCAGATGGCCGACGCTGCGGTCCGCGGTGTTCATCGTGCCGATGATCCGGACGTTGTGCGGAACGGCGACCTGCCGTCCGCTGATGGGCAGGGTCACCGGGATCGCCCGCTTGTCGGTCTCCAGCAGCGTGACGAGCTCGCCGAGGACGCGCGGCAGGTCGCCCCGGTTGATCTCGTCGATGATCAGCAGGAACGTCTGGTCCGGCCGCTTCCAGGCCGCCGCGCAGATCCGCAGGAAGATCCCCGCGCGCCACTTGAGGTTCAGCCCCGCCTGGCCGGAGTCCGCATCGGGCTTGTATCCCTCGACGAAGTCCTCGTAGCCGTACGACGGATGGAAGGTGACCAGGGAGAGCCCCGTCACCTCGAAGGCCCCCGGGGCGGGAAGCAGTCCCGCCACGGCGGCCGCGCGTTCGGCGGGCGGCGCGTCGATGGCGTCGGCCCGCCCGGCCAGCGCCAGCGCGGCACTCAGGGCCAGCCTGGTCTTGCCGGTGCCGGGCGGACCGAACAGGATCACCTGGCCCTTGTGCCTCAGCGCGTCGAGCACGTCCTGGACCGCGCCGGGAACCTCCGCCGGCAGCGGGGCCGTGGCCCCGCGCGCGTCCCGGATGCGCCGCAGGAGTTTCTCGGGGACCTTCGCGAACGTCGGCTGCCAGGCGTTCTCGGGCGACGGGAAGACCTGGGCGTAGCTCTCGTCCCAGGCGACGGGAACCGTGTGCCGGTACTCGCCGTACGACTCGTCGTAGGTGTAGCCGCCGGTGACCTCGCCGAGCGCGAGCACCTCCGACTTGCCGCGGTTGGCGACGACGAGGTCCCCCGGTTCGAGGTCGCGGTAGGCCAGCAGCTGCCGGGCCAGCCGCAGGTTCCCGCCCGCCGACTGCGGCCAGACGCCGTCCAGCGCCTGTTTGAGTTCCGTGTCGCTCTCGTAGTCGCCGAGATCACCGACCTCGTCCCAGCCGACCCGGATGTGCCGCTCCTCCCGGCACTCCTCCCACAGACGGGCGCCCGGCCCCGGGGCGATCTTCCAGACGTCCCGGCGCCGCGGCTTCGGCGAGAACGCGCCGTACAGGCAACGCATGACCTCCACGGGGTGCCAGCCGTCGAACTCCGGCCGGCCGCGCACGAGAGCGAGCAGATCCCGGTTGGCCTGCCAGGAGCGGACGTTCCCGTAGGCCTGGTGCCCGGTGCCGCCCAGCAGATTGGTGAAGTGGCGGAGGTGGGAGGCCGAGTAGATGGGCAGGAAGGCGTCCGGGAAGTAGGCGGCCAGGGCCTTGGTGACCAGCGCCTGCCCGTAGGACAGGACACGGAGGTCGTCGAGGGCGCGGAAGTCCCCGCCGCCCGCCGCGGCGAACGCGGCGACGAACTCCCCGCGCACCTGCTCCCACGCCTCCTGCGGGCTCGCGTACTGCAGCGGCCCCGGCAGCCGCCACTCACCGCTGCGCCTGCTCCGGTAGATGATGTGCTTGGCCGCGCTGCCCCCGCGCATGCTGCCGAGCGCGTCCGTCCCGTACTCCATCAGCCAGCAGAACGGGGGACCGTCTTCGAGGGCGTTGGCCGTGCCGAGCGCGTACCGGTGCAAGGGCAGACGGGGCCAGTGTCCGAGCGGGAATCGCTCGACGACCCTGAGCCGGTCCTGTTCGGCACGCGCCAGTGCCTCCGAGCTCACGCTCCGGTCGAACTCCCGGGCCGCCGCTTCCACACGCTTCTCGTCCGCCACCGCACCATGATCCGTCCAGGCGGCGCGGCGGGGGGCGAAATCGCGAAGGACCCCTGCTTTCGCAGGGGTCCTCACTGGTGTCCGAGGGGGGACTTGAACCCCCACGCCCGATAAAGGGCACTAGCACCTCAAGCTAGCGCGTCTGCCATTCCGCCACCCGGACAAGGTGTCTGTCGTGCGGGAGATTCCTCTCGGCGGGGTTTCCCTCGCGGCGACGAAGGAAACATTACCAGGCTTTCGGGGGTGGCTGATCACACCCCGCCCCCGGGCCGGTCACGCATGAACGGCGTGTGACGGGCCGGGACCGGTCTTGGGCAGCGGGCGGGGGAGAGGGAGGATGAGGAGGACCACCAGCAGCGACAGCGCGGGAGGAAGCACGTGAGCGAGACGGACACGGCCAGGGGCGTCACCGGCGAGGACGAGGTCGTGGACCTCTGCCGCGAGCTGATCCGGTTCGACACCAGCAACTACGGCGACCACTCCGGCCCCGGCGAGCGCCAGGCCGCCGAGTGGACCGCCGAGAAGCTCGCCGAGGTCGGGCTGGAGCCGAAGATCTACGAGTCGCACCCGGGCCGCGCCTCCACCGTGGCCCGCATCGAGGGCGAGGACCCGTCCCGGCCCGCGCTGCTGATCCACGGCCACCTGGACGTCGTACCGGCCAACGCCGGCGACTGGACCCACCACCCGTTCTCCGGCGAGGTCGCCGACGGGTGCGTGTGGGGGCGCGGGGCCGTCGACATGAAGGACATGGACGCCATGACCCTCGCGGTCGTGCGCGACCGGCTCAGGAGCGGGCGGCGCCCCCCGCGGGACATCGTGGTCGCGTTCCTCGCCGACGAGGAGGCCGGCGGCACCTACGGCGCCCGGTACCTGGTCGACCACCACCCCGAGCTGTTCGAGGGCGTCACCGAGGCGATCAGCGAGGTCGGCGGCTTCTCCTTCACGGTGGACGAGCAGCGCCGGCTCTATCTGATCCAGACGGCCGAGAAGGGCATGCACTGGATGAAGCTGACCGTGGCCGGCACCGCCGGGCACGGCTCCATGATCCACCGGGACAACGCCATCACCGAGCTGTCCGAGGCCGTGGCCCGGGTCGGCCGGCACAAGTTCCCGGTGCGGGTCACCAAGACCACCCGGGCCTTCCTCGACGAACTGGGCGACGCGCTCGGCACCGAGCTGGACCCGGAGGACATGGAGTCCACCCTCGCCAAGCTCGGCGGCATCGCCAAGCTGATCGGCGCGACCCTGAGCAACACCGCCAACCCCACCCAGCTGAACGCCGGCTACAAGGTCAACGTCATCCCGGGCGAGGCCACCGCGCACATCGACGGACGCTTCCTGCCGGGCCACGAGGAGGAGTTCCTCGCTGACCTCGACCGGCTGCTCGGACCCCACGTCCGCCGCGAGGACGTGCACGCCGACAAGGCGGTCGAGACCGGCTTCGACGGGGCGCTGGTGGAGGCCATGCAGTCCGCGCTGCTCGCCGAGGACCCCACGGCCAAGGCCATCCCGTACATGCTCTCCGGCGGCACGGACGCCAAGTCCTTCGACGACCTCGGCATCCGCGGCTTCGGCTTCGCCCCGCTGAAGCTGCCTCCGGAGCTGGACTTCGCCGGCATGTTCCACGGCGTGGACGAGCGGGTGCCGGTGGACGGGCTGCAGTTCGGCGTGCGCGTGCTGGACCGGTTCATCGACGCCTCGTGAGGCCCTGGGCCGAGGTATTCGGCCGGGCGTACGAGATCGCCTGGAACGGGTGAATGCGACGATCGGTTCGTAGCTTCATTAGTTCCTCCTCGTTACAGGTGATGTGACTCCGCACCTTGGAGTCGTATTGCCAACAAGGAGGAATAATGATCAAGAAGGTCGTCGCTGCTGCGGCTGCCACCGGTGGGCTGGTTCTCGCGGGCGCGGGCCTCGCCGTCGCAGACTCCGGAGCCCAGGGTGCCGCCGTGCACTCGCCGGGCGTCGTCTCCGGCAACGTCATTCAGGTGCCCGTGCACGTCCCGGTGAACGTCTGTGGCAACACGGTCAACGTGATCGGGCTCCTGAACCCCGCCTTCGGCAACACCTGCGTCAACAAGTGACGACGACCTCCTGAGGGGGGCGTCTTTTTCGAGCCGTCGGCCCCGGAGCGCGCGCCATGCGCTCCGGGGCCGACTGGTCTCTCACGCGGAGACATGAGCCGCGAGGTTCGCAACGCAACGCAACGCCTCGCCATGCGCAACGCATCCGCGAGGCAGGCACAGCAGGATCGAAGGCAGGGGAAACCAGAATGCGACAGGGCACCCGCAAGGGCCTGATGACGATGGCGGCGGCCACCGGTGTGATCGCCGCCGCGAGCGGCTATGCCCACGCCGGCGCGGGCGCGGCCGGTACGGCCGCCGGCTCACCCGGCGTGCTGTCCGGCAACACGGTGCAGGCACCGGTGCACGCACCGGTGAACGTGTGCGGCAACACCGTGAACGTCGTCGGGCTGCTCAACCCGGCCGCGGGCAACACATGCGCCAACCACGGCGGGGCTTCGGGGGGACACGGCGGTTCCGGCGGCTCGCACGCGGGCGGCCACACCGGCGGCTCGCCCGGAGTCGGCTCCGGCAACACCGTGCAGGCGCCGATCGACGCACCGGTGAACGTGTGCGGCAACAGCGTGAACGTCGTCGGGCTGTTCAACCCGGCCGTGGGCAACACGTGTGCCAACCACGGCGGCTCCGGCGGTTCCGGCGGCTCGCACGCGGGCGGCCACACCGGCGGCTCGCCCGGCGTCGGCTCCGGCAACACGGTGCAGGTGCCGATCGACGTTCCCGTGAACGTCTGCGGCAACAGCGTGGACGTCATCGGGGTCGGCAACGCCGCCGCGGGCAACGACTGCACCAACGGCGGCGGCGGTCACGGCAACCCGCCCGGCCACCCGGGTCATCCCGGCCACCCGGGTCATCCGGGCCACCCGGGTCATCCGGGGCACCCCGGGCAGCCGGGCCATCCCGGCCACCCGGGTCAGCCCGGTCACCCGGGTCACCCTGGTCAGCCGGGACATCCCGGTCACCCGGGAAGCCCGACAACCCCGCCCGGCAAGGGTGGTCACACGCCCCAGGGGCCCCATGGGTCCACCCACGTCACACAGCACGGCGGTCGCTCCACCCAGCCGCTGACCGACGGGCAGCTGGCGCACACCGGCAGCGAGCTGCCGCTGGACCTCGTGCTGCCGGTCGGCGCGGGCGCGCTGCTCGCGGGCGCGGTGCTCTACCGCAAGGCCCGTGCCTCGGCGTAGCCGGCACGGCCGAGCGCGCGGTGCGGTGACGCACACAGCACGGTGAACGGAGCGGGCCCCGCCATGTCGGACGGGGCCCGCTCCGCTTCAGATCGCCGACCTCACCACGTGGCACGCACCTGGCGGATGATCCGCCGGCGCAACCGCACCCTGCGGCTGCCGTCGCGCAGCAGGCTCAGTCGGTCCAACTCCCAGTGTCCGTACTCGGCATGGTCCGTCAGCAGACGTGTGGCCTCCTTGCGGGACACCCCGCGAGGCACGTACACGTCGACAAATTCGTATTCCGGCATCGCATCTATTGTGCGGGCTGGGGCCCGGTACGGATAGCGTCTGCACTATGTCTGATGCTGCGCAGCCCACCGCTGCCGAGGTACGCGCCGCCGCCGAGGCGATCAAGACCGCGCTCGACCGTCATCTGGCCGCGGTCGAACGCAGGTCGGGTGAGGACGACCCCGCCGTCCTGGAGGCGTTCAACCAGCTGGCCGCGGCCGCCGAGGTGTACGACGAGCTGCTCTACGACCGCTACGACGAGGTCACGCCCTTCGAGATCCCCGGTGCGGAGGAGCTGCCGCCGTACGCGGGTCCCGAGGAACCCCACGCGATCAGCGTGCTGATCCGCCGCGACTACGCCGTGGCGGAACCCCAGCGGCTGCTGGCGCAGGCCCAGCGGGTCGAGGCGGCGGAGTACTCGGCCGCCGGCGGACTGGCCGAGGACGCCGCCGGCACGGTTCCCGGCGCGCTGGGCATCCTGTTCGGGGAGTTCGAACCGGACGAGATCGCGTCCCGGCACAAGGAGTTCGGCCTGGAGGAGGGCGACTCCACGCTCTGGGTCACCGCGACGGACGAGGCGCCCGAGGCCGGGGAATGGCTGGAGACGCCGTTCGAGCACATCGATCCGCAGCAGACCGTGTGCCGGTTCGACGTCAGCGCCGTCTTCGACGAAGAGGACGACGAGGGCGACGAGGACGAAGAAGGCGCCGGGGACGACGAGGGCGACGGCGAGGAAGCGGACGAGGACGAGGATCTCGAGTTCGTCGAGGACGAGGGTCTGGAGCCGCTGGACTCCGAGAAGTGAGCGGAGCCCGGCGGCGCCGCGGGGCCTGAGCCCCGTACGGCACCGCCGGATTCCGCCGTCGTGGCCGAGCGCCGCCGCCGCGGAGCGGGCGCACGGGGCCGGTCGGCGGGGTGCGGAGAGCTACGCCGGCACCTGCGTGCGCAGCAGCGTCTGCAAGCGGGTCGTGCGGGGCTTGGCCGGGGCTTCCGCCACCGCCTTCGGCAGGGCTTGTTCCACCCCGTGGACCACGGACAGGTGCCGCTCCGCCCGGCCGAACGCCGTGTACACCCAGGGTCTGCTGAGCGCCTGCGCCGCGTCGCCGGGCAGCACCACGACCGCCGCCGGCCAGCGGGTGCCCACCGCCTGGTGCGCGGTCAGCGCCCAGCCGTGCCGTACGGCGCCCTCCACCCGCTCGCGCGGCACGACCACCGGGGCGCCCGCGCACGTCAGGTGCAGCCCCTCCGCGTCGGCGTGCACGACCACGCCCGGCACCGTACGGCCCGGCGCGGGGGAGTAGGCGATCCGGTCGCCGGGGTCGAAGCCGCCGAAGCGGCCCGGGCCGGGGTTCAGGCGTTCCTTCAGGGCGGAGTTGAGGGCACGGGTGCCCGCGGCGCCGCCGTGCCCCGGAGTGATCACCACGGTCTGGTCGGCCGGGACCCCGATCGCCCGCGGCACCGAGTCCGCGACCAGCTGGACCGTCCGGTGCACGGCCTCGCCCGGGTCCCGCACCGGGACGATGACGATCTCCTTGCCGGGGGCGGCGACCTGGTTCAGCTCGCCGATGCCGATGCCGGAGACCAGCTCGCCGAGCGGGCCCGGGTCAGGGACACGGGAGGCGATCTGCGGGCAGACACGGGCGGCGAGCAGGTCGGCGAAGACCCGCCCCGGACCGGCCGACCACAACACCGCAGGGTCACCGCTGAGCAGCAGCCGGGCCCCGTCGGGCAGCGACTCCACCAGCATCGCGGCGCTCTCCACGTCGAGCTGCGGGGCGTCCAGCACGATCAGCAGGTCCAGTTCCAGCGCGCCGTCCGCGTCGCGGCCCGGTCCCTCGGCGCCGGACAGCAGACCGGCAAGCGTGCCCACGCCCTGCTCCGCCGCGTCGCCGCCCTGCAGCGCGGCGAAGCGGTGGCGTCCGTCGGGCGTGTGGCAGACGCCGAACGCCCGCAGGCCCGCCGTACGCGCGGCGGCGAGCAGCGCGGCCGGCTCGGCGCGGGCCGCCTCCCCGCCGGTGTGCAGCACCACCCCGTGCCCGGCGACCGCGCGCACCAGCTCGGCGGCCCCGCCGGACACCGCGTCGGCGGCCGCCTGCCAGGCCTGCTCGGTCTCCTTGGCCAACGAGTTGACCAGCCGGGCCAGACCGTCGGCGAGGCTCTCCTCGGCCAGCGCGTACCGCTCCAGGCCGACGAGGACGCGGACCGGCCGCTCCTGCTCGCCCTCTTCTTCCTCCGCCGCCGGGGGCGCGGCGGCTCCCGGCTGCTCCTCCAGGGCGTCCTGGAACGCCAGGGCCTCGCCCTCCGCGAGCGTGTCCTGCACCGCCGCGTCCGGGTCCGGCACGTTCTGCCGGCCGAGCGCCGCGATGAGCGCGGGCAGGTCCAGCGCGGTGTGCCCGGCCAGCGCCGCCTGCTCCAGCAGCCACACCGTGACCGCACGGCCGCGCCGCTCGTCGCCCGGGCCGCAGGCGGCTCCGAGCAGCGCGCGTGCGAAGCCGTCGGCCTGGTCGGGCCGTACCCCGCTGATCCGCAGCAGCTGCCACGGATCCTCGCGCAGTGCCGCGTCGGCGCCCTCGCCGAGCGCCGCGGCCACCTGCGCGGCCAGGGCCTCGGGCGCGCCGCCCTCGGCCAGCACCCGGCGGACGCCCTCCACGGACTCCGGCGCCGGGGCGGCGGCTGCGGCGACGGCCGGGGCGGGCGCGGGCTGCGGCCGGTGTACGGGCTCCGGAGCCGGGCGGCGTGGCGCCGGCGCGGGCCCGGCGAAGGGCGCGGTCACCGGCTTCTCGCCGCTCTCCACGGCCCGTACCGCCGCGAGCAGGTCGGCCGCCTTGCCGCTGAGCTTCGTGCCGCTCTGGATCGGGCCGCTCTTCTCGGCCTTGCGCCGCTCGATCCGCTCCCGCTCCAGCCGCTGCGCGGCCAACTCGGCCTCCGCCTCGGACAACCGGGCCGCGTCCTCGCCCTGGCCACCCGTGTCGCCGCCGTCACCGCTCCCGTCGTGCGAGCCTTCGACACCGCTCCCGTCGGTACCGTCGCCACCCCCGGCGCTGCCGGTGCCCTGGCCGCCCCCGGCGCCGCTGTCGCCGTCCGCGTCCCCGCCCTCGGCGCTGCTGTCCGCGTCGGTACCGTCGCCGCCCCCGGCGCCGCCGTCACCGTCCGTGTCTGTGGTCCCGCTCACGCCGTCCGTGCCCCCGCCTTCGCTGCCGGGGCCGGTGGCACGGCCTTCTTCGGGCGCGGTGTCCCGGTCCGGGGTCCCGGGTGTGTCCGGTGTCCCCGGCCCGGCGTCCTCCGTGGTCTCCGGCTCCGTGCTCACAGCGTGCTCCAGTCGTGATCGGGATAGCGGTGCACGGGCGCCGACACATCGTCCAGCGCCCGGCAGATCTCGTCAGGAAGACTAAGGGCCTCCACTGACAATGCCGCTGTGAGCTGCTGCGCGGTGCGCGCGCCGACGATCGGCGCGGCCACGCCGGGCCGGTCCCGGACCCAGGCGAGGGCGACCTGCAGCGGGGTGACGGCGAGCCCGTCGGCGGCGGTCGTCACCGCGTCCACGATGCGGGTCGCCGTGTCGTCCAGGTACGGCTCCACGAACGGGGCCAGGTGCTCGGAGGCGCCGCGGGAGTCCGGGGGAGTGGTGTGCCGGTACTTGCCGGTCAGGACCCCCCGGCCGAGCGGGGAGGAGGGCAGCAGACCCACGCCGAGGTCCAGCGCGGCGGGCAGCACCTCCCGCTCCACGCCCCGCTGCAGCAGCGAGTACTCCAACTGCGTGCTGGCCAGCCGGGTGCGGGTGCCGGGCGCCGCGAGCTGCCAGGTGGCGGCCTTGGCGAGCTGCCAGCCGCAGAAGTTGGAGACGCCGGCGTAGCGGGCCCGGCCGCTGCTCACCGCTATGTCGAGGGCCTGGAGCGTCTCCTCCAGCGGGGTGTCGGGGTCGTAGGCGTGGACGTGCCACACGTCGACGTGGTCCGTGCCCAGGCGGCCCAGGGAGGCATCGAGCGCGGCGAGCAGATGGCCGCGGGAGCCGTCGAAGCGGCGGTCCGGGTCGGGCACGCTGCCCGCCTTGGTGGAGATCACCAGGTCCCGGCGCGGCACCAGGCCCTCCATCAGCCGCCCGAGCAGATACTCCGCCTCTCCGTCGCCGTAGACGTCCGCGGTGTCGACGAGGCTGCCGCCGGCTTCCCAGAACGCCTTCAGCATGTCCGCGGCGTCGTGCTCGTCGGTGTCCCGGCCCCAGGTGAGGGTGCCGAGTCCGATCCGGGACACGCGCAGGCCGGTACGGCCGAGATGCCTCTGCTCCATGCGGGCGAGATTACTGGCCAGAACCGGTGCGGTGGGTTGCCTGTGGATAACGGGGGCCCGGCCGCCCGGCGCCCTGTGCCGCGGCCGGCCCGGCGCCCTGTGCCGCGGCCGGCCGGGGGCGGGTTCCGCTCGCGCGGCCGCGCGGATACTGACCCGGCCCTCATCCCCGCGCTAAGGTCACCCCCACAGGGACGTTACTCACGGGTAAGGGGATGCGCGCATGCAGCTCGGGATCAACCTCGGCTACTGGGGTGCCGGAATGGACGGCGACAATCTGGCCGTGGCGCAGGAGGCCGACCGGCTGGGCTTCTCCGTGTGCTGGGCCGCCGAGGCGTACGGCTCCGACGCGGCGACGGTCCTGTCCTGGGTCGCCGCGCAGACCGAGCGCATCGACGTCGGCTCGGCCATCTTCCAGATCCCGGCCCGCCAGCCCGCGATGACCGCGATGACGGCGGCCACGCTGGACTCCCTCTCCGGCGGCCGCTTCCGGCTCGGCCTCGGTGTCTCCGGGCCGCAGGTCTCCGAGGGCTGGTACGGCGTCAAGTTCGACAAGCCGCTGGCCCGCACCCGTGAGTACGTGGAGATCGTGCGCAGGGCCATGACGCGGGAGCGGCTGACGTACGAGGGCGCGCACTGGACGCTGCCGCTGCCCGGCGGCCCGGGCAAGCCGATCAAGCTGACCGTGCACCCGCAGCGCGAGCACATCCCGCTGTACATCGCCGCGATCGGCCCGAAGAACCTGGAGCAGACCGGCGAGATCGCCGACGGCGCCCTGCTGATCTTCCCCGCCGCCGACCACCTCGAGGACACCACCCTGAAGTACCTGCGCGCGGGCCGCGAGAAGGCGGGCAAGACCCTCGACGGGTTCGACGTGTGCCCGACCCTGCCGCTGGCCGTCGGCGACGACAAGGACGTGGCCCGCCTCGCGGACACCTTCCGCCCCTACACCGCGCTGTACGTCGGCGGCATGGGCAGCGCCAAGCAGAACTTCTACAACCAGCTCGCCCAGCGCATGGGCTACGAGAAGGAAGCCGCCGAGATCCAGCAGAAGTACCTGGCCGGCGACAAGCAGGGCGCCGCGGCCGCGATCCCGCAGGACCTCATCGACAAGACGACGCTGCTGGGCTCCGTGGACCGGATCGCCGACCGGATGAAGGCCTACGCCGCCGCCGGTGTCACCACGCTCAGCCTGGCCCCGGCAGGCTTCACGCTGGAGGAGCGGATCGCCTCCCTGCGGGCCGGCAGCGAGGCCCTGGAGCGCGCCGGTCTGGCCTAGGGGGCTTCAGCGGCCGTGGTGGGGGCTCGGGGGGTCTTCCCCGCCACGGCCGTCACCGGTTACAACGCGTCGGGCGCCGCGCGGTTACGACCCCAGCGCTCCTTCTTTCCCCCGTCCGGCCGAGCCGGCCGACCCGTTCGGCGGATGCTTCCGACACCCGTGTTGCGCCTCCTTGCTGCCAGCATTTGACTTCTTCTTTGCGGAATATGGCGGAATGCCGGGAAACGTGCGGAGAGGTGGCGTCCATGGTGTCGGCCAGGAGTCTGTTCCAGGAGATCCTCGACAACGACGAGTCGTTCCGGCTCTTCTGCTCCATCGCCGCCGCCGGGGAGTCCCAGGGCGGCTGGGAGAACGGGCGGATCGCCGCGCTGGTGCCGCAGAGCGAACGCGCGCTCGCCCCGAAGATCGCCCGCCACGGCGCCGACGAGGACAAGCACGGACGCATCTTCACCGCTCTGCTGAAGAAGCGCGGGCTCACCCCCGTCGCCGTACCGCCCGAGACCGACTACACGATGCTTCTGGAACAGCACGGCATCGGTCTCGCCCACGACCGGCTCCGGCGCGACGAACCGCTCACCGCGGAGGACATCGTCGTCTACCTCGCGCACAGCCGGGTCACCGAACAGCGCGCCGCCGACCAGATGCTGGTGCTCCTGCGGCACTTCGCCGACCACCCCGACATCGGCAGGGCCGTACGCGTGATCTCCCACGACGAGGACAACCACCTCGCCTACACCCACGAGGAACTGCTGCGGTTCGCCGCCGCCGGGCACGGCCCGCTGATCCAGCGCACCCTGCGCGCGTGCGCCCTCGCCGAGATCCGCGTCCACCGGGACGTCAGCCTCGCCGTCATGGCCCGCATGGGCCGCATCCTGGGCTGGTCCGGGGCGAAGTACGCCCTGCTCGCGGCCGGTGTCCACGCGGTGTACGCCTATGAGCGCCTCGGCGGCTGGCGGCGCATGGTCGGCCTTCGCACGCCCCGCCGCCGCGACGCCCTCGGCGGTCCCGCCACCCCCGCCCACGAGTTCGCCTGAGCCCCGTGGACCCGTACCCGCGTGGGCCCTGAACCCCCTGAACCCGTGGACGGGCCTCACAGCCAGTCGCGCCGCTTGAACAGCCGGTACAGCAGCACCTCCAGCGCGGCCATCACGAGGATCACCGCCGGATACGACCACAGCCAGTGCAGCTCCGGCATGTGGTCGAAGTTCATGCCGTAGATCCCCGCGATCATCGTGGGGACCGCGGCCATCGCCGCCCACGCCGAGATCTTCCGCATGTCGTCGTTCTGCCGCACGCTCATCTGCGCCAGATGCGCCGACAGGACGTCCGACACCAGCCGGTCCAGGGCTTCCACGGACTCGTTCACGCGCATCAGGTGGTCTCCCACGTCCCGGAAGAACGGGCGTGCCTTGTCGTGCACGAACGGCACCCCGCCCCCGGACTGCCCCGTGCCCGCCAGCCGGCTCAGCGGCAGTGCCAGCGGGCCGGTGGCCCGGCGGAACTCCAGGATCTGCCGTTTGAATCCGTAGATCCGGGACGCGGTGCCCCGCGAGCCGCCGCCCTCCGGCCGGAACACCTCCGCCTCCAGCTCCTCCAGATCGGTCCCCAGCTCCGTGGCCACCTCCAGATAGTGGTCGACGACAGCGTCGCAGACCGCGTACAGCACGGCGGTGGGGCCCTTGTCGAGCATCTCCGGCTCCTCTTCCAGGCGGCGCCGTACTGCGGCCAGCGGCGAGCCCTCGCCATGGCGGACGGTGACCACGAAGCAGTCGCCGATGAAGACCATGATCTCGCCGGTCGAGACGGTGTCGCCCTCCGGCTCGTACACGACCGGCTTCAGCACCATGAACAGCGAGTCGTCGTACACCTCCAGCTTGGGCCGCTGATGTGCCTTGAGGGCGTCCTCGACCGCCAGCGGATGCAGCCCGAACTCCTGCGTGACCAGTCCGAACTCCCGCTCGGACGGCTCGTGCAGACCGATCCAGACGAATCCGCCGGCCGCCCGCGCCTCGCCGAGCGCGTCGGACAGGTCCTCCGGGCCCTCGGTGCGGTGCCCATGCCGGTAAATCGCACAGTCGACGATCACGGAGCGCATTCTCCCTTCGCCCGGTCACTGGTGCAGGCGCTGATACGCCTACCCTGGGCCGCATGCCCACGCTGATCCTCGTCAGGCACGGACGTTCCACCGCCAACACTTCCGGGGTGCTCGCCGGCTGGACGCCGGGCGTCGCCCTGGACGAGCGCGGCGCGGCCCAGGCCGCCGCGCTGCCCGGACGGCTCGCCGCACTGCCGCTCTCCGAGGTCGTCACCAGTCCCCTGCAGCGCTGCCAGGAGACGGTACGGCCGCTGCTCGAGGCCCGCCCGGGCCTGCGCGCCCACACCGACGAGCGGATCGGGGAGTGCCACTACGGCGACTGGTCCGGCCGCAAGCTGGCCGAGCTGAAGGACGAGCCGCTGATGGAGGTCGTCCAGGCCCACCCGTCGGCCGCCGCGTTCCCCGGCGGCGAGTCCATGCGCGCCATGCAGACGCGCGCCGCCGAGGCCGTGCGCGAGTGGAACGCGCGCGTGGAGCGCGACCACGGCGCCGACGCCGTCTACCTCATGTGCTCCCACGGTGACATCATCAAGTCCCTGGTCGCCGACGCCCTCGGCCTCCACCTCGACCTCTTCCAGCGGATCTCCGTGGAGCCGTGTTCCGTCACCGCGATCCGCTACACCCGTCTGCGGCCGTTCCTCGTCCGCCTCGGGGACACCGGGGATTTCGCTTCACTGGCCCCCCGCGAGGAACCTGGTGAGGGCGACGCACCGGTCGGGGGTGGTGCGGGCGCACCGTGATCGTCGGCCGCAGTAGGGTGAAGCGATCCACACACTCGCCCCCTCCGCACCGGTCCGCACCGCTGCGACCCCCGAACTCACTCCCCCTCTCACTCTCAATGGAGACAGGACGTGTCCCGTCAGGTGTTCCTCTACGACCCGCCGGACCGCTTCGTGGCCGGCACGGTCGGACTGCCCGGGCGCCGTACGTTCTTCCTCCAGGCCACCGCAGGCCCCCGGGTGACCAGCGTGGCTCTGGAGAAGACCCAGGTGGCCGCGCTCGCCGAGCGCATGGACGAACTGCTCGACGAGGTCGTACGGCGTAGTGGCGGCAGCGCCGCCGTCCCCGCCGTGGCGCCCACCGAGATCGCCGACTCCGCCCCCCTGGAGACCCCCATCGAGGAGGAGTTCCGCGTCGGCACCATGGCACTGGCCTGGGACGGCGAGGAACAGCGCATGATCGTGGAGGCGCAGGCTCTCGTGGAGCTGGACGCCGACACCGAGGAAGACCTCGCCGAGGCCGAGGAGCGGCTGCTCCAGGACGAGGAGAACGGGCCCCCGATGCTGCGGGTCCGGCTGACCGGCGCGCAGGCCCGGGCCTTCGCCAAGCGCGCCCTCGACGTCGTCAACGCCGGGCGGCCGCCGTGCCCGCTGTGCAGCCTCCCGCTCGATCCGGAAGGACACGTATGTCCGCGCCAGAACGGATACCGCCGAGGGGCGTGACGCTCCCCGACACGGCCGCCGCCGAGCTGCTCGCGCGGGGCGAGCTGACGGTGCGCGGCCGGATCCGCGAGGCGTCCAACGCCGCGCTGTTCTGCACCGTCGCCCTCGACGGCCGGGAAGCGTCCTGCATCTACAAGCCGGTGGCCGGGGAACGGCCGCTGTGGGACTTCCCCGACGGCACCCTGGCCGGCCGCGAGGTGGCCGCCTACGAGGTCTCCGAGGCCACCGGCTGGGGGCTCGTCCCGCCCACCGTGCTGCGCGACGGGCCGTACGGCGAGGGCATGTGCCAGCTGTGGATCGAGGCCCAGGCCGACGCGGAGCTGCTCGCCCTGGTCGACGCCGAGGAACCGGAGCCCGGCTGGAAGGCGATCGGCCTCGCCGACGTCGGCGGGGGCCGCACCGCGCTCCTCGTGCACGCCGACGACGAGCGGCTGCGGCGGCTCGCCGTCCTGGACGCGGTGATCAACAACGCCGACCGCAAGGGCGGCCATCTGCTGCCCACGCCCGACGGGCGGCTCTACGCCATCGACCACGGCGTCACCTTCAACGTCGAGAACAAGCTGCGCACCCTGCTGTGGGGCTGGGCCGGGGAGCCCCTGACCGCCGAGGCCGTCGAGGTCCTCGAAGGACTGCGCGACGCCCTCGGCGGCCCGCTGGGCGAGCGGCTGGCCGGACTGATCACCCCGGCCGAGACCGACGCCACGCGCGCGCGTGTCGACACCCTGCTCAGCGCGCCCGTCCACCCGGAGCCGAGCGGGGAGTGGCCGGCCATCCCCTGGCCGCCGGTATGAGCACCGCGAGCACATCAGGTGCCGAGACGCAAGAGGGCCCAACCGGCCATCCAGCGCGATCCCGTTCGTATACGCAGCTCGTGGCCGGTTAGGCTCATGTACATGCATGCCTGGCCCGCTTCCGAGGTCCCCGCCCTGCCTGGTCAGGGCCGCGACCTGAGGATCCACGACACCGCGACCGGCGGTCCGGTCACCCTCGACCCCGGTCCCGTCGCCCGAATCTACGTCTGCGGCATCACCCCGTACGACGCGACCCACATGGGTCACGCGGCGACCTACAACGCGTTCGACCTCGTTCAGCGCGTGTGGCTCGACACCAAGCGGCAGGTCCACTACGTCCAGAACGTCACCGACGTCGACGATCCGCTGCTGGAGCGCGCGGAGCGGGACGGCGTCGACTGGGTCGCCCTCGCCGAGCAGCAGACGGCCCTCTTCCGCGAGGACATGACCGCACTGCGGCTGCTCCCGCCCCAGCACTACATAGGCGCCGTCGAGGCGATACCCGGCATCGTCCCGCTCGTGGAGCGGCTGCGCGACCTCGGCGCCGCCTACGAGCTGGAGGGCGACATCTACTTCTCCGTCGAGTCCGACCCGAACTTCGGCAGGGTCTCGAACCTCGACGCGGCCGCGATGCGGCTGCTGTCCGCCGAGCGCGGCGGCGACCCGGACCGCCCGGGCAAGAAGAACCCGCTGGACCCGATGCTGTGGATGGCGGCCCGCGAGGGCGAGCCCAGCTGGGACGGCGCCACCCTCGGCCGGGGCCGCCCCGGCTGGCACATCGAGTGCGTGGCCATCGCCCTGGACCACCTCGGCATGGGCTTCGACGTCCAGGGCGGCGGCTCCGACCTGGCCTTCCCGCACCACGAGATGGGCGCCTCGCACGCCCAGGTGCTCACCGGCGCGTTCCCCATGGCCAAGGCCTACGTCCACGCCGGCATGGTCGCCCTGCACGGCGAGAAGATGTCCAAGTCCAAGGGCAACCTGGTCTTCGTCTCGAAGCTGCGCCGCGACGGCGTCGACCCGGCCGCCATCCGTCTCGCGCTGCTGGCCCACCACTACCGCGCCGACTGGGAGTGGACCGACCAGGTCCTGCAGGACGCCGTGGCCCGCCTCGGGCGCTGGCGCTCGGCCGTCTCCCGCCCCGACGGCCCGTCCGCCGACGCGCTGGTGGAGGAGATCCGCGAGGCCCTCTCCAACGACCTGGACGCCCCCGCCGCCCTCGCGGCTGTGGACGGCTGGGCGGCCCGGCAGGAGCAGGAGGGCGGCACCGACACCGGCGCCCCGGGCCTGGTCACACGGGCGGTGGACGCGCTGCTCGGGGTGGCTCTCTAAACGCCCTGGCACCGGCGACGAAAAGAAGGGGCGGTTCCCCGCACGGGAACCGCCCCTTGGCCGTACCGCAGTCGTGCCCTCAGTCCTCCGAGCCGTCCTCGTCATCCTCCCTGGGCCCCCCGCCACCGGCCGGAGGCCTCTGCTTGCCGCCCGGAGGGCCTACGTCCCGGCGTCGCAGATACCGCTCGAACTCGCGGGCGATCGCCTCACCCGACGCCTCCGGCAGCTCGGCGGTGTCCCGGGCCTCCTCCAGCGTCTGGACGTACTCGGCGACCTCGCTGTCCTCCGCGGCCAGCTGGTCCACGCCGACCTGCCAGGCCCGCGCGTCCTCGGGCAGCTCGCCCTGCGGGATCCGCAGGTCCAGCAGATCCTCCAGACGGTTGAGCAGCGCCAGCGTGGCCTTCGGGTTGGGCGGCTGCGAGACGTAGTGCGGTACGGCCGCCCACAGTGACACCGCCGGGACACCGGCGTGCGCGCACGCCTCCTGCAGGACGCCGACGATGCCCGTCGGGCCCTCGTACTTGGTCTCCTCCAGATCCATGCGCTGCGCCAGGTCGGCGTCGGACGTCACCCCGCTGACCGGCACCGGACGCGTGTGCGGGGTGTCACCGAGCAGCGCGCCCAGGATGACCACCAGCTCCACGCCCAGCTCGTGCGCGAAGCCGAGCAGCTCGTTGCAGAACGAGCGCCAGCGCATGGACGGTTCGATGCCGCGGACCAGCACCAGATCGCGCGGCTTGTCGCCGCCGACGCGGACCACCGACAGCCGGGTCGTCGGCCACGTGATCTTGCGCACACCGCCGTCCATGAACACCGTGGGCCGGTTCACCTGGAAGTCGTAGTAGTCCTCGGCGTCCAGCGCGGCGAACACCTCGCCCTTGAACTCGCGTTCCAGATGCGCGACCGCCGTGGAGGCGGCGTCGCCGGCATCGTTCCAGCCCTCGAACGCGGCCACCATGACTGGGTCGATCAGCTCGGGAACCCCCTCCAGCTCGATCACCCAGTGCCTCCTTCCGACGTGCCCTCGCTTGACTCACCAACCTTACGGCGTCCGGCGGGGGCGCCCGCAGCCCCCTTGCGTGGGGGAGTGAACGGATCACTGCCCCGTTCGCCACCGTGGAACACCCCGCGTCAACAGGGAGCGGGGACCGCCCGGCACAGGCGTTTCACAGCGTGCTGCGCAGCCATTGCTCGACGCTCGCGATGTGCACGGTCGCCCAGGAGCGGGCCGCCTCCGCGTCCCGGTCGCGCAGCGCGGCGAGGATCGCCCGATGCTCGCGCAGGGTGCGCCCGACGGCGTCCTCCTGGGTGAGGCCCCGCCAGATCCGGGCCCGCGTGGTCGGCCCCGACAGTCCGTCCAGCAGCGAGCACAGCACCGAGTTGCCCGCGCCGCGCACGATGCCGCGATGGAACTCCAGGTCGGCCGCGACCAACTCCTCCACCGAGGGTTCCGCACCGAGGGCGTCCAACTGGGCGGACAGCGCGTCCAGTTGCTGCTCGCCGATGCTGAACGCCGCCATCGCCGTCGCGGCCGGCTCCAGGATCCGGCGCACCGCCAGGAACTCCAGCACGGTGTCGTCGCGGTGGAAGTCCACGACGAAGCTGAGCGCCTCCAGCAGCAGTTGGGGATCGAGGCTGGTGACATAGGTGCCGTCGCCCTGCCGCACATCCAGGATCCGGATCAGCGACAGCGCCCGTACGGCCTCCCGCAGCGAGTTCCGCGACAGCCCCAGCTCGGCGGCCAGCTCGCTCTCCTTGGGCAGCCGGTCCCCGGGCCGCAGCGCACCGGAGACGATCATGTCCTTGATCTTCTCGATCGCCTCATCGGTGACTGCCATGACCGGCCTCCTGCCGCCCGCCCCGAAGCCTCAGACATCGGATGTCTCCGCCCCATTATGCGGGCCGGGTGGCCCGGCTCTCCCGGGCAGGCGAAAGGGGCGCCCCCGTCGGCGCGGGGGCGCCCCTCCCGGTTGTCCGGACCCGGTGCGGCGGTCCGGCGTCACGGTGCGGCCGGTCCCGGTCAGGGAGGCGGACCGGCCGCACCGGGGCCTACTTCTTGTCGAGCACGTCCTGCACCTTCGCGCGGACCTCGTCCGTGGCCAGGCCCCGGATGGTCAGCGTCGTACGGCGGCGCAGCACGTCGTCCGCCGTCTCGGCCCACTCGTGGTCGCGGGCCCAGACGACCTGCGCCCAGATCTCCGGGGCGTCGGGGTGGACCCGCTCGGCCAGCTCCGGGTTCTCGTTCGCCATGCGGGCGATGTCGAAGGCCAGGGAGCCGTAGTGGGTGGCCAGGTGCTTGGCGGTGTCGGCGGCCATGCGCGGACCGGGCGCCGGGTGGTCCACCAGGAGGCGGTGGGCGACCGCGCGCGGGTTGGCGACGCCGGGCAGCGGCAGCTTCTTCGGCAGGGACGAGATCGGCTCGAAGTCGTCGCCGAGCGGGTGACCCGGCAGCGCCTCCAGCTTCTGCATCACCGTACGGCCGATGTGCCGGAACGTGGTCCACTTGCCGCCGGCGACGGACAGCATGCCGCCCTTGCCCTCGGTCACCACCGTCTCGCGCTTGGCCTTGGCGGTGTCGCCGGGGCCGCCCGGCAGCACCCGCAGGCCGGCGAACGCGTAGGTGATCAGGTCGCGCTTGAGCTGCTGGTCCCGGACGGAGAACGCGGCCTCGTCCAGGATCTGGGCTATGTCCTTGTCGTTGACGGACACGTCCGCCGGGTCGCCCTCGAACTCCTCGTCGGTGGTGCCGAGCAGCAGCATGTCCTCCCAGGGGAGGGCGAAGGTGATGCGGTACTTGTCGATCGGGGTGGCGAGCGCGGCCTTCCAGGGGGAGGTGCGCTTCAGCACCAGGTGCGCGCCCTTGGACAGGCGGATGGACGGCGCCGCGCCCGGGTCCTCCATCCTGCGCAGGTGGTCGACCCAGGGTCCGGTCGCGTTCAGCACCAGACGGGCGTTGACCCCGAACTCCTCGCCGGAGGTCCGGTCCTTGAGGTCGGCGCCGGTGACCCGGCCGTTGGTGAAGCGCAGGCCGGTGACCTCGGCGTGGTTGAGGACGACCGCGCCCGACTCGACGGCCGCGCGGACCGTCATCAGCGCCATGCGCGCGTCGTTCATCTGGTCGTCGCCGTACACGGCCACGGCCTTGAGGTTCTCGGTGCGCAGCTCGGGCACGTCCTGCGCCGCCTTGGCGGGGGAGAGCAGGTGGCCGACGCCGTCACCGAACGCGGAGAGCGCGGAGTAGGCGAAGACGCCCGCGCCGAGCTTCGCCGCGCCGTGCGGCCCGCCCTTGTACACGGGGAGGTAGAAGGTGAGCGGGTTCGCCAGGTGGGGGGCCACCTGGCGGGAGACCGCACGGCGCTCGAAGTGGTTCTCCGCCACCAGCTTCACCGCGCCGGTCTGCAGGTAGCGCAGACCGCCGTGGAGCAGCTTGGAGGAGGCGGAGGAGGTGGCGCCGGCGAAGTCGCCGGCGTCGACCAGAGCCACCCTCAGGCCGGACTGCGCGGCGTGCCAGGCGGTGGAGATGCCCAGGATGCCGCCGCCGATCACCAGAAGGTCGTACGACGCCTTGGAGAGCTGCTCCCTGGTCTCGGCCCGGCTCGGGTTCGAGCCGGAGGCCGGGTGCGTCCCCAGGGCAGGCACGGACTGCAGGGTGGACTGACTGGTCATATCGGGTACTTACTCCTCGTCAGAGCTGTCGTGGGGCAGCTCAGTCCTCGTCCTCGATCCAGCCCATGGTCCGGTCGACGGCCTTGAGCCAGTTCTTGTACTCACGGTCGCGGGTGTCCGCGTCCATACGGGGGGTCCACTCGGCGGCCCGGCGCCAGTTGGCGCGCAGTTCGTCGGTGCTGGACCAGAAGCCGACGGCGAGGCCGGCGGCGTAGGCGGCGCCGAGGCAGGTGGTCTCGGCGACCATCGGGCGCACCACGGGTGCGTCCAGGACGTCGGACAGGGTCTGCATCAGCAGGTTGTTGGCGGTCATGCCGCCGTCGACCTTGAGGGTCACCAGCTCGTCGCCGGAGTCCTTCACCATGGCGTCGGCGATCTCCCGCGTCTGCCAGGCGGTGGCCTCAAGGACGGCGCGCGCGAGGTGCGCCTTGGTGACGTACCGGGTCAGACCGGCGATCACACCGCGGGCGTCGGAGCGCCAGTGCGGGGCGAACAGACCGGAGAAGGCCGGCACGAAGTAGGCACCGCCGTTGTCCTCGACCGAGAGCGCGAGCGTCTCGATCTCGGCGGCGGTGGAGATCAGGCCCATCTGGTCGCGCATCCACTGCACCAGCGAGCCGGTGACGGCGATCGAGCCCTCCAGGGCGTAGACCGTCGGCTGGTCACCGATCTTGTAGCCGACCGTGGTCAGCAGACCGGCGTAGGAGTTGATGATCTTGTCACCGGTGTTCATCACCATGAAGGTGCCGGTGCCGTAGGTGGACTTGGTCTCGCCCTCGGAGAAACAGGTCTGGCCGAACAGGGCCGCCTGCTGGTCGCCGAGCGCGGAGGCCACCGGGATGCCGCCGAGCAGGTCGCCCAGCTTGCCGCCGGTGACCTCGCCGTAGACCTCGGCCGAGGAGCGGATCTCCGGCAGGATCTGCAGCGGCACGCCGACGGACTCGGCGATCTTCTCGTCCCACTGCATGGTGTGCAGGTTCATGAGGAGGGTGCGGGAGGCGTTGGTAACGTCGGTGACGTGCTTGCCGCCGTTGACACCGCCGGTCAGGTTCCAGATGACCCAGGTGTCCATGGTGCCGAAGAGGATGTCGCCCGCCTCGGCGCGCTCCCGCAGGCCGTCGACGTTGTCGAGCAGCCAGCGGGCCTTGGGGCCGGAGAAGTACGAGGCCAGCGGGAGGCCGGTCTCGCGGCGGAAGCGGTCCTGGCCGACGTTGCGGCCGAGCTCCCGGCAGAGGGCGTCGGTGCGGGTGTCCTGCCAGACGAGGGCGTTGTAGACGGGCTCACCGGTGTTCTTGTCCCACAGCACGGTGGTCTCGCGCTGGTTGGTGATGCCGATGGCCTTGATGTCGTCACGGGTGATGCCGGCCTTCTGGATGGCTCCGGCGACGACTTCCTGGACGTTGGTCCAGATCTCGTTGGCGTTGTGCTCGACCCAGCCCGGCTTGGGGAAGATCTGCTCGTGCTCCTTCTGGTCGACGGAGACGATCCGGCCGTCCCGGTCGAAGACGATGCAGCGCGAGGAGGTGGTGCCCTGGTCGATCGCCGCGATGAAGGGGCCTGCGGTGTGGGCGTCGGTCACTGTGTGCTCCTGAAAGATCCGTGGTGAAGGGGCTTTACGTACGGCGCGTGCTTCGAGGTGGTGTCTAAGCGAAAGCGACGTTGTATATGCCTGCCGCGATGGCGCCGCCGATCAGCGGACCGACCACCGGGATCCAGGCGTAAGCCCAGTCGGAGCCGCCCTTGTTGGGCAGCGGCAGCAGGGCGTGCACGATGCGCGGGCCGAGGTCACGGGCCGGGTTGATCGCGTAGCCCGTCGGGCCGCCGAGGGACAGACCGATCGAGACCACCACGAGCGCGGTGATCAGACCGCCGAGGATGCCGAGGCCGTTGCCCTTGTCGTTCAGGCCCTGGGTGAGGACCGCCAGGATCAGCACGACGGTGCCGATGATCTCCGTGGCGAGGTTCTGCGCCACGTTGCGGATCTCCGGACCGGTGGAGAAGACACCGAGGACCGGGCCGGCGCCCTTCTCCTGGGCCTCGACCGCCTTGGCGGTGGTGGCCTGCGCACCCGGACCGCCGACGATCTCCTTGTCGGTCAGGTGGGCGTGGAACTGTCCGTAGTAGGCGACCCACACCAGGGTCGCGCCGATCATCGCGCCGAGCAGCTGGCCGGCGAGGTAGGTCGGAACGTTGCTCCAGTCGCCGTCCTTGATGGCCAGGGCGACGGTGACGGCCGGGTTGAGGTGCGCACCGGACAGCGGTCCGGAGATGTACACGGCCGTCAGGACGGCGAAGCCCCACCCGAAGGTGATGGCGAGCCAGCCGGCGTTACGGGCCTTCGAGGCCTTCAGTGTGACGGCCGCGCAGACGCCGCCGCCGAGCAGGATGAGTATGGCGGTACCGATGGTCTCGCCGATGAAGATGTCGGAGCTGGACACCCGCGACTCCTTTGTCCTTCGTCCAGGGATAGCCGAACCCCGGGTCCCTCCGGTGGTTCTGGCGCCCTCGGGGGTGAGAGCGATTGCCGGTCCTTGGCGTTGTCACACTCTAGCGCGTATTGCCGGTAGGTGTTCGACAATGCCGACCGATGGACGGGAGTCTTGCTTCGGCGTTACGCATGCGTCAAGGGTTCTGTTATCGAAAACAGGATCGTTATTGATCGCTGCCGGTTATCACTCTTCGCGCGCAGACGTATGGATTTTGCTCCATATGTCCATTTCAGGGTATGGCGACAACCGGAACGCCGCCCGGCGTCCCGGTCTGTCCACCAGAGAGCCGCGCAGCGGCTCAGAACCGTCCCGCGCCCAGGTCCCTGGACACCGCGCGGGCGCAGTCGCGCACCGCCGCGATCAGCTCGGGATGCAGCTCACCGTCCCGGCACAGCCGCTCCACGGCGCCGGTCACGCCGACCGCGCCCACGGGCATGCGGCGCCGGTCGTGGATGGGGGCGGCGACGGACGCCACGCCCTCCCAGGTCTCCTCCACGTCGGCCGCGTAGCCGCGCGCACGCGTGATGTCGAGCAGGTGCTCGAAGTCGTCCATGTCGCACACCGTGCGGTCCGTGAAGGGCTTGCGGTCGGCCTCCAGCGCCTCGCTGTGCGCCACCGGGTCGTAGGCCGAGAGCACCTTGCCGAGCGCGGTCGAGTGCAGCGGCTGCATGGCGCCGATCTCCAGCACCTGCCGGCTGTCGTCCGGCCGGAAGACGTGGTGCACGATCAGCACGCCCTGCTGGTGCAGGACTCCCAGGTACACGCTCTCGCCACTGGACCGGGCCAGGTCGTCGGTCCACACCAGGGCCCGCGCCCGCAGCTCGTGCACATCCAGGTAGGTGGTGCCCAGGCGCAGCAGCTCCGCGCCCAGCTGGTAGCGCCCGGAGGCGTCGTCCTGCTCCACGAACCCCTCCTGCTGGAGGGTGCGCAGAATGCCGTGGGCGGTGCCCTTGGCGAGGCCCAGTGACGAGGCGATGTCCGACAGGCCGAGCCGTCGCTCGCCGCCCGCGAGCAGCCGCAGCATCGCGGCCGCCCGTTCGAGCGACTGGATGTTCCGTGCCATCGCCGTCCTGCCTCCGTCCCCTATGACTGCCGCCGAACGCAGTCGTGCCGTCCATCGGTGCCGACACCTGTCGTACACCGCCGTACGTCTCGTTACCCGCCGTTCGGCAATGTCGAACACTACCGGTCCATGTCGACCTCCCGCTAATGGTCGGTCGACACCTGTTACATCACACGTGGTCCGGCCGTGGCGGCACGGCCATCCGCGTCCGGCCCGTGGACGCCGCTGCCCATCCGCGCCGACTCCCGGTTACTCTGGCGCCGTGCGGCATCCCCGCCTGCCCGGGACGCCGCATAGCCGACAGCCGTCGCACCTAGGGAGCCCCTTCATGGCCTCGTTGCCGCCGTCCCCTTCCGCCGACAGCCGGACCCGTGCGTCCGCGCTCCGAGAGGCGCTCGCCACCCGCGTGGTGGTCGCCGACGGAGCCATGGGCACCATGCTCCAGGCCCAGGAACCCACGCTCGATGACTTCCAGCAGCTCGAAGGCTGCAACGAGATCCTCAACCTCACCCGCCCCGACATCGTCCGCTCCGTCCACGAGGCGTACTTCGCCGTGGGCGTCGACTGCGTCGAGACCAACACCTTCGGGGCCAACCACTCCGCCCTCGGGGAGTACGACATCCCCGACCGCGTCCACGAGCTGTCCGAGGCCGGCGCCCGGGTCGCCCGCGAGGTCGCCGACGAGTTCACCGCCAAGGACGGCCGCCCCCGCTGGGTGCTCGGCTCCATCGGCCCCGGCACCAAGCTGCCCACCCTCGGACACGCCCCGTACACCACCCTGCGCGACGCCTACCAGCGCAACGCCGAGGGCCTGGTCACCGGCGGCGCCGACGCCCTGCTCGTGGAGACCACCCAGGACCTGCTGCAGACCAAGGCCGCCGTCCTCGGCGCCCGCCGCGGCCTCGCCGCCCTCGGACTGGACCTGCCGGTCATCGTGTCGGTCACCGTCGAGACCACCGGCACCATGCTCCTCGGCTCCGAGATCGGTGCCGCGCTCACCGCGCTGGAACCGCTCGGCATCGACATGATCGGCCTGAACTGCGCCACCGGCCCGGCCGAGATGAGCGAGCACCTGCGCTACCTCGCCCGCAACGCCCGTATCCCGTTGTCCTGCATGCCCAACGCGGGCCTGCCCGTGCTCGGCAAGGACGGCGCCCACTACCCGCTGACCGCGTCCGAGCTGGCCGACGCCCAGGAGACCTTCGTCCGCGAGTACGGCCTGTGCCTCGTCGGCGGCTGCTGCGGTACGACCCCCGAGCACCTGCGCCAGGTCGTCGAGCGCGTCCAGGGCCTCACCCCGCCCGCGCGCGACCCGCGCCCCGAGCCCGGCGCCGCCTCCCTCTACCAGTCGGTGCCGTTCCGCCAGGACACCTCCTACCTGGCCATCGGCGAGCGCACCAACGCCAACGGCTCCAAGAAGTTCCGCGAGGCCATGCTCCAGGCCCGCTGGGACGACTGCGTGGAGATGGCACGCGAGCAGATCCGCGAGGGCGCGCACATGCTCGACCTGTGCGTCGACTACGTCGGCCGCGACGGCGTCGCCGACATGGAGGAACTCGCCGGCCGCTTCGCCACCGCGTCCACCCTGCCGATCGTGCTGGACTCCACCGAGGTCGACGTCATCCGGGCGGGCCTGGAGAAGCTCGGCGGCCGCGCGGTGATCAACTCCGTGAACTACGAGGACGGCGACGGCCCCGACTCCCGCTTCGCCAAGGTCACCCAGCTGGCCCAGGAGCACGGCGCCGCCCTGATCGCGCTGACCATCGACGAGGAGGGCCAGGCCCGCACCCCCGAGAAGAAGGTCGAGATCGCCGAACGGCTGATCGCCGACCTGACCGGCAACTGGGGCATCCGTGAGGACGACATCCTCATCGACACCCTGACCTTCACCATCTGCACCGGCCAGGAGGAGTCCCGGGGGGACGGCATCGCCACCATCGAGGCGATCCGCGAGCTGAAGCGGCGCCACCCCGCCGTGCAGACCACCCTCGGCCTGTCCAACATCTCCTTCGGCCTCAACCCGGCCGCCCGCATCCTGCTCAACTCCGTCTTCCTGGACGAGTGCGTGAAGGCGGGCCTGGACTCGGCGATCGTGCACGCGTCCAAGATCCTGCCGATCGCCCGGTTCAGCGAGGAGGAGGTCCGCACGGCCCTGGACCTGATCTACGACCGCCGGTCCGAGGGCTACGACCCCCTGCAGAAGCTCATGCAGCTCTTCGAGGGCGCCACCGCCAAGTCCCTGAAGGCCGGCAAGGCCGAGGAGCTGGCCGCGCTGCCGCTGGAGGAGCGCCTCAAGCGCCGCATCATCGACGGCGAGCGCAACGGCCTCGAAGCCGACCTGGACGAGGCCCTCGCGGGCCGTCCGGCACTGGACATCGTCAACGACACCCTGCTGGACGGCATGAAGGTCGTCGGCGAGCTGTTCGGCTCCGGCCAGATGCAGCTGCCGTTCGTCCTGCAGTCAGCCGAGGTCATGAAGGCGGCCGTCGCCCACCTCGAACCGCACATGGAGAAGTCGGACGCCGAGGGCAAGGGCACGATCGTCCTCGCGACCGTCCGCGGCGACGTGCACGACATCGGCAAGAACCTCGTCGACATCATCCTGTCCAACAACGGCTACAACGTCGTCAACCTGGGCATCAAGCAGCCCGTCTCCGCGATCCTGGAGGCCGCCGAGGAACACCGGGCCGACGTCATCGGCATGTCCGGCCTCCTGGTGAAGTCCACGGTGATCATGAAGGAGAACCTGGAGGAGCTGAACCAGCGCGGACTGGCCGCCCGCTTTCCGGTCATCCTCGGCGGCGCCGCCCTGACCCGTGCCTACGTGGAACAGGACCTGCACGAGATCTACGAGGGCGAGGTCCGCTACGCCCGCGACGCCTTCGAGGGCCTGCGCCTGATGGACGCCCTCATCGGCGTCAAGCGCGGCCTGCCCGGCGCCAAGCTGCCCGAACTCAGGCAGCGGCGGGTCCGCGCGACGGCCGCCACCGAGGTCGAGGAGCGCCCGGAGGAAGGGAACGTCCGTTCCGACGTGGCCACCGACAACCCGGTGCCGGCCCCGCCGTTCTGGGACACCCGGATCGTCAAGGGCATCCAGCTCAAGGAGTACGCGAGCTGGCTCGACGAGGGTGCGCTGTTCAAGGGCCAGTGGGGGCTGAAGCAGGCCCGCACCGGCGAGGGTCCCTCGTACGAGGAACTGGCGGAGACCGAGGGCCGCCCCCGGCTGCGCGGCCTCCTGGACCGGCTCCAGACGGAGAACCTGCTGGAAGCGGCCGTCGTCTACGGCTACTTCCCCTGCGTGTCCAAGGACGACGACCTGATCATCCTGGACGAGCACGGCAACGAGCGGACCCGGTTCACCTTCCCGCGCCAGCGCCGCGGCCGCCGGCTGTGCCTGGCCGACTTCTTCCGCCCGCAGGAGTCCGGGGAGACCGACGTCGTCGGCCTGCAGGTCGTCACCGTCGGCTCGCGCATCGGCGAGGAGACCGCGAAGCTCTTCGAGGCCAACTCCTACCGTGACTACCTCGAACTGCACGGTCTGTCGGTCCAGTTGGCCGAGGCGCTGGCCGAGTACTGGCACGCCCGGGTCCGCTCCGAGCTCGGCTTCGCCGGCGAGGACCCGGCCGACATCGAGGACATGTTCGCCCTGAAGTACCGGGGCGCCCGCTTCTCCCTCGGCTACGGCGCCTGCCCCGACCTGGAGGACCGCGCCAAGATCGCGGACCTGCTCCGGCCGGAGCGGATCGGCGTCCACCTGTCCGAGGAGTTCCAGCTGCACCCCGAGCAGTCCACGGACGCGATCGTGATCCATCATCCGGAGGCGAAGTACTTCAACGCCCGCTGAGCCCTCCGGGGGGCCGGCCGGGTCGCCCACCCGGGGGGTCGCGTCAGGCCGTGTGCGACCTCGGGTGGGCGCGTGGCTGCTCGCGCAGTTCCCCGCGCCCCTTCGGGGCGCCCCCAACCCGGCATGCCAAAGGCCCTCTGGGCTGCGCCGGGGGTGTTTCAAGGGATACCCCTGGGCGCGAGTGATAAACGAGGCGCTTTCCGGCACGACAGTCGTAAACTGGTCGATCCACCACAGGCCGGTTCCCTGTCCGGGAGCCGGCCTGCTCGTCCCTCAAGGAGGTGCGCCCGGATGACCAGCACGGTCCCCGCGCTCGGAACCCGTACGGCGGAAGGCTCAGCCCTGCAGGCCGTGCTCCTCGACATGGACGGCACCCTGGTGGACACCGAGGGCTTCTGGTGGGACGTCGAGGCCGAGATCTTCGCCGGCCTCGGCCACCCGCTGGACGAGTCCTGGCGGCACGTCGTCGTCGGCGGCCCCATGACCCGCAGCGCGGGCTTCCTCCTGGAGGCCACCGGCGCCGACATCTCCCTCGCCGAACTGACCGTGCTGCTCAACGAGGGTTTCGAGGACCGCATCGACCGTGCCCTGCCGCTGATGCCGGGTGCCGCGCGGCTGCTGGCCGAACTCCACGAGCACGCCATCCCCACGGCCCTGGTCTCGGCCTCCCACCGGCGCATCATCGACCGTGTGCTGAGCGTGCTCGGCCCGCACCACTTCGCCCTGTCCGTCGCCGGCGACGAGGTCTCGCGCACCAAGCCCTTCCCCGACCCCTACCTGCTCGCCGCCGCCGGGCTCGGCGCACGGCCGGACAGATGCGCGGTGGTCGAGGACACCGCGACCGGTGTCGCCGCCGCCGAGGCCGCGGGCTGCCGCGTCGTCGCCGTCCCCTCCGTCACCCCCATCACGCCGGCCGAGGGACGCACCGTGGTGACCTCTCTGGAAGAGGTCGACCTGACATTTCTGCGCGGCCTGATGACGGAAATGCGCTAGCCGTTCACACTGCGTGCCATGTCCATTGGCCCGGGTGGACAAATTTCCGGGGAAGTACACCCGAGTGGAATTCCGGCCAGGCCGCCCGGCCGAATTCCACTGACTCACCACACAGTTGGGAGTGTGACCTTCCCCACCCCCAGGGGTCTCGACAATCCGGGCCAAGTGTGCTGGCCGACCCGCTTCAGGCGGAAGTGGCGGGGCTTTGTGTCCCGATTGGTGGGAAGCTGCACTAATCCTGCCGCTGTCGGGTTTTCGGTGTGTCCGCACCTGGTTTCACTGCGTGATGGCGGGTCAACTCGCGGGGCCGTGAGCGCTCCTGCGGGCGCGGACTAATCTCATCGCGAGAACATCGCCGCAACCCCCCGTGATCCGCCGCACCACCCATGCGTGTCGGATACACGGACCCGAACAGCTCTGGAGAAACCCCCGCATGAACCGCAAGACTTTGGTGCTGCCGGCGGTGGCCGGCCTGCTCACCCCGGTTCTCGCCGCGTGCGGCGGATCCGACGGCGGGAGCAAGAGCGGCGACGCCATCGTCGTCGGCACCACGGACCGGTTCACCGCCACCAGCGACGCCCCGGCGCCCCTCGACCCGGCCTACGCCTACGACGTCGGCACCTGGAACATCCTGCGCCAGACCGTGCAGACGCTGATGGCACAGCCCAAGGGCGAGGGCGACCCCGTCCCGGATGCCGCCGAGAGCTGCTCCTTCACCGACAGCGGCAGCGAACGCTACGCGTGCAAGCTCCGCGACGGCCTGACGTTCGCCGGCGGCGACCCGGTGACCGCCCAGGACGTCAAGTTCTCCATCGAGCGTGCCCTGCGCATCAAGGCGAGCAGCGGTGTGTCCTCCCTGCTGAACACCATCGACACCATCGAGACGCAGGGCGACCGCGAGGTCGTCTTCCACCTCAAGACCGCCGACGCCACCTTCCCGTACAAGCTGTCCACCCCGGTCGCGGGCATCGTGAACCCGAAGGACTACCAGAAGGGCAAGCTGCGCGACGGCTTCGACGTCGACGGCTCGGGTCCGTACACCTTCCACGCCGACACCAGCGGCAACGCGATCACCACCGCCACCTTCACCAAGAACCCCGCCTACAAGGGGGCCGTGAAGGTGAACAACGACAAGGTGGAACTGCGCTCCTTCGCCGACGCCGACGCCATGAGCGCCGCGATCGACAAGGGTGACATCGACGTCATGAGCCGCACCATGTCGCCCGCCCAGATCCAGAAGCTGGACGCCGGCAGCGACGACAACGTCGACCTCGTCGACATGCCCGGCCTGGAAATCCGCTACCTGGCCTTCAACACCGACGCGCCGACCGTGAAGTCCAAGGCCGTACGCCAGGCCATGGCCCAGATCATCGACCGCGCGGCCCTCGTCTCCAAGGTCTACGGCACCCAGGCCGAGCCGCTGTACTCGCTGGTCCCGGCCTCCGTCACCGGCCACTCCAACTCGTTCTTCAACAAGTACGGCAACCCCAGTGTCGTCAAGGGCAAGGACCTGCTGACCAAGGCCGGCATCACCACCCCGGTCAAGCTGACCCTGCACTACACCACCGACCACTACGGCTCCGCCACCAAGAAGGAGTTCGAGGTCCTGCAGCAGCAGCTCAACAACAGCGGCCTGTTCGACGTCTCCATCCAGGGCCACACCTGGGAAACCTTCCGCCCGGCGGAGCAGAAGGGCCAGTACGACGTCTACGGCATGGGCTGGTTCCCCGACTTCCCCGACGCCGACAACTTCCTCGCGCCCTTCCTCGACAAGGACAACTTCCTCGGCTCCCCGTACTCCAACAGCGCCATCCAGCGCACCCTGATCCCCGCGTCGCGCCGCGAGGCCAACCGGCTCAACGCGGCCAAGAGCCTGACGCAGATCCAGGACACCGTCGCCGAGGACGTGCCCGTCCTGCCGCTGTGGCAGGGCAAGCAGTACGTCGCCGCGCGGGACGACATCACCGGTGTCGCCTACGCCCTCAACTCCTCCTCTACGCTCCAGCTGTGGGAGCTCGGCCGCGGTGTGAGCGGCTGACGGCTCTCTCATCCGGGGGCCAGGGACGGCTGCCCCGGACAACCCGGGGCCAGGACGGCGGCCCTGGGGTGACGAACCGACGACAAGGCACATTTCAAGTGAACATGCGCAACCAGTGGCCAGTCCTGCCCATCGTGGCGGGGCTGGCCTCCGGCCTGTTGACCGGCTGCGGCTCGGAGAGCGGTGATTCCGGGGGGACCGGCTCCTCCGTGGTGATGGGGATGTCCGACGACGTCCTCGCCACGGACCCGGCATCCGGCTACGACCCCGGCTCCTGGCTGTTGTTCGACAACGTCTTCCAGTCGCTGCTCAGCTTCCCCAAGGGTGCGACCGAACCGCAGCCGGAGCTGGCGAAGGAGTGCTCCTTCACCGACTCCCGCGCCACGGTCTACCGGTGCGTACTCAAGGACGGCCTGAAGTTCAGCAACGGTGACTCCCTCACCTCGAAGGACGTGAAGTTCTCCTTCGACCGCATGCTGAAGATCAACGACCCCGCAGGGCCCGCGATCATGTTCCCGATGCTCGGCGGCATCGACACCCCGGACGCCAAGACGGTCGTCTTCCACCTGAAGTCCTCCGACGCCACCTTCCCCAGCAAGATCGCCTCCGGCGCGGGCTCGGTCGTCGACCACCGCCAGTACGACGCGAACGGCCTGCGCACCGACGACAAGGCCGTCGGCTCCGGCCCCTACGAGCTGGACTCCTTCGACAAGGACCAGGCGGTCTTCTCCGTCAACGGCAACTACAAGGGCACCGCCAAGATCAAGAACTCCGGCGTCACCCTGAAGTTCTTCCACGGCGACCGCACCGCCCTGAAGAAGTCCCTCCTCGACGGCGACATCGACCTCGCCTACCGAGGCCTGTCCGCCTCCGACATCGCCGGCCTCGACCAGCAGGACGGCAGCAAGGGCGTCGACGTCATCGAGGGCACCAGCGCCGAAGTCCAGCACCTGGTCTTCAACATGAAGGACCCGGTCGCCGGGAAACTCGGCGTCCGCAAGGCCATGGCCTACCTCATCGACCGCGACGCCCTCATCAAGAACGTCTACCAGGGCACCGCCACCCCGCTGTACTCGATCATCCCGGCGGGCATCGTCGGCCACAACACCGCGTTCTTCGACACCTACGGCGCCCGCCCCTCCCAGGCCAAGGCCGCCGCCGCGCTGCGCGCCGACGGCATCACCGGCAAGGTCAAGCTCACCCTGTGGTCCACCCCGTCGCGCTACGGCCCCGCCACCGACGAGGAACTCAAGGCCATCGCCGGACAGCTCAACGCCAGCGGCCTGTTCGACGCCGACGTGAAGTCCACCGCCTTCGACCAGTACGAGAAGGACATCGCGGCCGGCAAGTACGGCGTCTACGTGAAGGGCTGGGTGCCGGACTACCCCGACGCCGACAACTTCACCGCGCCGTTCTTCGGCCAGGGCAACGTGCTGGACAACAACTACCGCAACCGCGCCATCACCGGCACCCTCATCCCCGCCACCGCCGCGCAGAGCGACCGGTCCGCCACCGACAAGGACTTCGCACGCCTGCAGGGCATCGTCGCCGCCGAACTGCCCGTCCTGCCCGTCTGGCAGGCCAAGCAGTACGCGGTCGTCCGCGACGGCGTCTACGGCCTGGAGTACTGCCTCGACGCCTCCACCGTGTTCCGGTTCTGGGAACTCAGCAAGAGCTGAACCCGGTTGACGCCACCGAAGCACCGAAGGGCGCCCCTCTCCACGCGGGAGGGGCGCCCTTCGCCGTCACGACGGACCGTCCGGCTACTGCGCGCCGGGACGCACCAGCCCGCTCTCGTACGCGTACACCGCCGCCTGCACCCGGTCCCTGAGACCCAGCTTGGTCAGCACATGCCCCACATGCGTCTTCACCGTCGTCTCGCTGACGAACAGATCCGCCGCGATCTCCGCGTTCGACAGGCCGCGCGCCACCAGCTTCAGCACCTCCACCTCACGGTCGGTCAGCGTGCTCAGCGTGTTCGGCACCGGCTCCTCACCGGACGGCAGATGACCGGCGTACTTGTCCAGCAGCCGGCGCGTGATGCTCGGCGCCAGCATCGCCTCACCGGCCGCCACCACCCGGATCGCCTGCACCAGCTCGTTGGCCGGCGCGTCCTTCAGCAGAAAACCGCTCGCCCCGGCCCGCAGCGCCTCCACCACGTACTCGTCCAGATCGAACGTGGTCAGCACCAGCACCTTCGCCGGACCGTCCCGGCCCGGCCCGGTGATCTGCCGGGTCGCCTCCACGCCGTCCATCCGCGGCATACGGATGTCCATCAGCACGACGTCCGGCTGCAGGGCCCGTACCTGATCGAGGGCCTGCAAGCCGTCACCGGCCTCGCCGACGACCGCGAGATCCTGCTCGGCCTCCAGGATCATCCGGAAACCCGTACGCAGCAGGGGCTGGTCGTCGACCAGTAGGACACGGATGGCCACGTGACACTCCTTCGCTAGTCCCGGACCATTCTGCCCTGCCCGCGCTCCGTGCCTCACACCGTCCCGGACTCGGCCGCCCGCACCGGCAGCGGATACGGCGGGGGAGTGCCGCCGAACTCCGGACAGTGCGCCTGGTGATCGCACCAACCGCACAACTTGGTCGGCCGCGGCCGCCACTCCCCGCTCTCCGTGGCCTGCCGGATGGCGTCCCACAGCGCGCGCAGCTTGCGCTCCACCCGCTCCAGATCGGCGAGGTCCGGGTCGTACGTCAGCACATCCCCGCTGCCCAGATAGACCAGCTGCAGCCGCCGCGGCACGACCCCCTTCAGCCGCCACACCACCAGGGCGTAGAACTTCATCTGGAACAGCGCGCCCTCCGCGTACTCCGGCCTCGGCGCCTTCCCCGTCTTGTAGTCGACGATCCGGACCTCACCGGTCGGCGCCACGTCCACCCGGTCGATGATCCCGCGCAGCCGCAGCCCCGACTCCAGCTCGGCCTCCACGAACAGCTCCCGCTCGGCCGGCTCCAGCCGCGTCGGATCCTCCAGCGTGAACCAGCGCTCGACCAGCCGCCCGGCCTCGGCCAGCCAGCCGGCCAGCCGCTCCCCGTCCGGATCGTCGGCGAACAGCTCCGTGACCTCCGGCCTGCTCTCCCGCAGCCGGTCCCACTGACCAGGGATCAGCGACTTGGCCCGCGGCGCCGTCCGCTCCGCCGCCGGCGCGTCGAACAGCCGCTCCAGCACCGCGTGCACCAGCGTGCCCCGGGTCGCCGCCGCGCTCGGCTTCTCCGGCAGCCGGTCGATCACCCGGAACCGGTACAGCAGCGGACACTGCATGAAGTCACTGGCCCGGGAAGGCGACAGCGACGTCGGCGCCACGGCCACCCGCCCGGCACCGCCTTCAGCCCCGCCCCCCACCGCGACCTCCGGCCCGGCTACGGCACCTGGGTCAGGAGCCACCTCCGGAGCGGGGCACACCCCCGAAGCGGGGGAGGCCTCCGAAGCGGATGCGCCCTCGGGAGCGGGGGAAACGTCCGCAGACAGAGGCTCCCCGTGCGCCTCCGCGGCCGTCGGCGGGCTCGGCACCGGCGCGGGGGCCGTCGGAGCCGTCATGGGCGTCGTCGGCCGCGCCTCGCCCGGATCCGTCTGCTCGGCGCGGCCCGGCAGGGCTCCCGCGTCCTCGATGCTGCTGTCCATGTCCACAGACCTTACGGCCCACCACTGACAGTCACCCGCTCGTCGCCCGCCCCGGCCACGCGACCGCGGGGCGAACACAAGGGGTGCCGGGGCGAAACGCGCCACCACGGCCGCATACCATCGACCAGAGACCCTTCCGTCCGGCAGGTGCGGAAGACGCTTCGAACGAGGGGACACCGTGGACGTGAGCGGCGGGAGCGGGCAGCCGCGGTCCGGCAAAGACGAGCCGGCCGAGCACCCCGCGGGTCCGACGGCCCCGACGACCGGCCCCACCCACCACGTCGGCCCGGAGCCCGAAGAGCCCCCCGCGCGCTCAGCCGCCGCACCCGACGCCGAGAACACCGGTGACCCGAGCGCCCCCGAAACCACCGCCGACACGGCTGCCGACGGGACGACAGGCGTCACGAAGGCCACGGGCACCAGCGACGCCCCGCCCGCGGAGCGGACCCCCGACGGCGACGGCCCGGAAGACACCGGCATCGGCAGCGCGACGGGCGACACCACCGGCGGCACCCCCGGCGCCGACGGGTCCGGCACCGCGACCGGCGACACCAGCAGCACAAAACCCCAGGCCGACGGCACGAGCACCGAGGCCCACGGCACGCCCGCCCCGCCCCCCACCCCTCCCGAAGACGCCCCGGCACCCGGTACCGGCACCCCGCGCGGCCCGGAGCCCGAGCACAGGTCGCTCGCTCACTCCGGGATCGCCAAGGGCGAGCCGCCGCAGCCGCGGCCCAAGGAGCCCGGTGGGGGCATCCTCATGGGACGGCCGTTCGGCGTGCCCGTGTACGTCGCGCCGAGCTGGTTCCTCGTCGCCGCCCTGATCACCTGGGTCTTCGGCGGCCAGCTCGACCGTGTGCTGCCCGAGCTGGGCGCCGCCCGCTACCTGGTCTCCCTCTTCTTCGCCGTCGCCTTCTACGCCTCCGTCCTGGTCCACGAACTGGCCCACACGGTCGCCGCGATCCGCTTCAAACTCCCGGTCCGCCGCATCCAGCTGCAGTTCTTCGGAGGCGTCTCCGAGATCGAGAAGGAGGCCGAGACCCCAGGCCGCGAGTTCGTCCTGGCCTTCGTCGGCCCCCTGCTCTCCCTCGTCCTCGCCGGGCTGTTCTACCTCGCCATGAAGCCCGTCGAGCCCGGCACCGTCCCCGGCGTCCTGCTCGCCGGCCTGATGATCTCCAACCTCATCGTGGCGATCTTCAACCTCCTGCCCGGCCTGCCCCTCGACGGCGGCCGCATGCTCCGCGCCGTCGTCTGGAAGATCACCGGCAAACCCATGAGCGGCACCGTCGCCGCCGCCTGGGTCGGCCGCGCCCTCGCCGTCAGCGTCCTGATCGGCCTGCCCCTGCTCAACCAGTCCGGCGCCCTCGGCGGCGACAGCACGGACGCACGCGGCATGGACACCGTCACCGACGCCCTGCTCGCGGCCATCCTCGCCGCGATCATCTGGACCGGCGCCGGCAACAGCCTGCGCATGGCCCGCCTGCGCGAACACCTCCCCGAGCTGCGCGCCCGCGCCCTCACCCGGCGCGCCGTGCCGGTCGAGACCGACACCCCTCTCTCCGAAGCCCTGCGCCGCGCCAACGCCGCCGGAGCCCGCGCCCTGGTCGTCGTCGACGCCCACGGCAACCCCCTCTCCCTGGTCCGCGAGTCCGCCATCGTCGGCGTACCCGAACACCGCCGCCCATGGGTCCCCGTCAGCGGCCTCGCCCAGGAACTGAGCGACGGCATGCGGGTCTCCGCCGAGCTGGCCGGAGAAGAACTCCTGGACGTCCTGCGCGCGACCCCCGCCACCGAGTACCTGGTGGTCGAGGAGACCGGCGAGATCTACGGCGTCCTGTCGGCGGCAGACGTGGAGCGGGCCTTCGTCAAGGCGATGGCAAGGCCCACCCCCTAGCACCCCCGACCGGAGCGCGCCCCGCGTCGGGCGCGGGGGGGGTGCCCCCGTACGGGCACCGCCGCACGGGCGCGACCGGCCACCCGCGGCCCGCGCCCTGCGCACGCACCGCAGGCCCCCGCCCCCGCTCCACTGGTCGGAGACCCCCGCAGGGAACCGGTAGTCTGGTCACATGTCCGAACCGACCGGTGCCGCCCGCAGGCGCGGGCCCTTCAAGGTCGGGGACCAGGTACAGCTGACCGACCCCAAGGGTCGCCACTACACGTTCACGCTCGAAGCCGGGAAGAACTTCCACACCCACAAGGGTTCCTTCCCGCACGACGAACTGATCGGCGCTCCCGAGGGCAGCGTTGTCCGCACCACCGGCAACGTCGCCTACCTCGCGCTGCGCCCCCTGCTCCCCGACTACGTCCTGTCCATGCCCCGCGGGGCAGCCGTCGTCTACCCCAAGGACGCGGGGCAGATCCTCGCCTTCGCCGACATCTTCCCCGGCGCACGCGTCGTCGAGGCCGGCGTCGGCTCCGGCTCGCTCAGCAGCTTCCTGCTGCGCGCCATCGGCGACCAGGGCATGCTGCACTCCTACGAGCGCCGCGAGGACTTCGCCGAGATCGCCCAGCAGAACGTCGAGCGCTACTTCGGCGGCCCGCACCCCGCCTGGCAGCTCACCGTCGGCGACCTCCAGGACAACCTGTCCGACACCGACGTCGACCGCGTCATCCTCGACATGCTCGCCCCCTGGGAATGCCTGGAGGCCGTCTCCAAGGCCCTCGTCCCCGGCGGCATCCTCTGCTGCTACGTGGCCACCACCACCCAGCTCGCCCGGACCGTCGAGTCCATCCGCGAGATCGGCTGCTTCAACGAGCCGACCGCCTGGGAGACGATGATCCGCAACTGGCACATCGAGGGCCTCGCCGTCCGCCCCGACCACCGCATGATCGGCCACACCGGCTTCCTGCTCACCGCCCGTCGCCTCGCCGACGGCGTCGAGCCCCCCATGCGCCGCCGCCGCCCCGCCAAGGGCGCCTACGGCGAGGACTACGCCGGACCCAACGCCGACGGCGGCACCGGCCGCTGACCGACCCCCACACAGCACGACGCACAACGCACGGGCGCCGTGCCCGAGTTCCCCGCACACGGGAACTCGGGCACGGCGCCCGCACGTTGACACAGCACCAGAACACCCGGCAGCGCCGGTGAGCCCCCCGCCTGCGGAAATCCCGGACCCCGCCGTTCCCCCGCACTGTGACGTGTGGCACCATGCTGGCCACCCCCCACCGGCACAGCCCTCCTCACAGGAGACACTCCTAGTGCAGCAATCCGCCGTTCCGGAGCTCGCCCACACCCACACCCGGCCCATCCACTGGGTCGCCACCGCCACAGCCGTCGCCGGTGTCGTGGCCCTCTCCTCCGTCGTACAGCCCGGCTCGGCCACGGCCGCCCAGGCCGCCCCCGGCACACACACCACATCCGCCCACGCCGCCGTCCCACCGCCCGGCACCACCGGCGTGGACTTCCCGCTCCAGTGCGGACCCGTGAAAGCCGTGGTCGCCAAGAAGACCACCGGAGACCTCGACGGCGACGGCAGACCGGAAACCGTCGCGGTCGTGCACTGCGACTCCGCCATGGGCACCCCGCCCGACGGCGTCTACGTCCTCACCCGGGCCACCGACAACGGCACACCACGCATCGTCGCCACCCTCGTCGACCCCAAGGACCGGCTCACCGTCACCGACTTCTCCCTGCGGGCACGAACCATCGGCGCCACCCTGCTCGGCTACTCCTCCGACGCCGTCCCCAACTGCTGCCCCGACCTGAAAACCCCGGTCGAATGGCACTGGAACGGCAGCGCGTTCATCCGCTCCACCCCCGCCGACGCCCACAGCGTCTGACAGCGGGCCCGGCCCGGACTCACTCCGCGTCGGGCCCGTACACCTCGACCCCGTCCCCGACCCGGCGCACATGAATGCACTCGCCGGGACACTCCCTGGCCGAATCCACCACATCCGCGAGCAGCGGCAGCGGCACCGGCGTCGTCGCCCCGGCGGCCTGCAGCAGCTCCTCGTCCGCGCCCTTCACATAGGCCAGCCCGTCGATGTCCAGCTCGAACACCTCAGGGGCGTACTGGGCGCAGATCCCGTCGCCGGTACACAGGTCCTGATCGATCCAGACCTCCAGCGCCTCCCCACCCGGGGCCTCCTGCTGCACGGTCACCTCTCCTGCCGTCGAATCGCCGGACGGAACCGGCGCCGCACGGGCCAGCCGGGTCCGCACCAGCGGCTGTTGAACACCCCCGACCCTACCTCCGGCCGCTCTCCACCCGCGCTCCACCCGGACTCCACCGCCCACGGGTTTCCCTCCCGCCCCACTCGGGTACCAGCGCCCGACCAGCACAACGGCGTCCCCGCCCCGGCACCCACCACTTCCGGCCGGGCCGGCCGTGACACCGCCCGCCCGAACCGTCGCTCTGCGTGATGAACGCGCGAGCGCGCCGAGTGCTGCCCGCACGCCGGGCCAACCCGCCCCACCGGACAACTCCGGCCAGTCCTGAAGGGTTTTGACCACGCAATGCCCGGAACAAGCTGCTTCCCCATCACGTTGAGTGGGTATCCCCTCCGTGCGAGGGAGAGCGCACCGGGTGACCGACGACACACCTTGACAGTCTTTGTGATCTAGGGGTTTCAATCGACACCCACCCAGGTAGGGTCTGGAAGCGTCCAGCTCCCCTTGGAGGAGGTGAGGACCGTGGCAGCCCACGACGACGACATGAACCGCGGCATCCGCCCGGGACGAGGGTCCGACGACCCGGCCGGGCAGATCGCCTACCTTGAGCAGGAGATCGCCGTCCTGCGACGCAAGCTCGCCGACTCTCCGCGGCACACGAGGATTCTCGAAGAGCGGATCGTCGAGCTGCAGACGAACCTGGCCGGCGTGTCCGCCCAGAACGAAAGGCTGGCCAACACCCTCCGCGAGGCCCGCGACCAGATCGTGGCCCTCAAGGAAGAGGTCGACCGGCTCGCCCAGCCGCCCGCCGGCTTCGGCGTCTTCCTGCAGGCCAACGAGGACGGCACGGCCGACATCTTCACCGGCGGCCGCAAGCTCCGCGTGAACGTCAGCCCCAGCGTCGACCTCGACGACCTGCGGCGCGGCCAGGAAGTCATGCTCAACGAAGCGCTCAACGTGGTCGAAGCCATGGAGTACGAGCGCGTCGGCGACATCGTCACCCTCAAGGAGATCCTCGAGGACGGCGAACGCGCCCTCGTCCTGGGGCACACCGACGAGGAACGGGTGGTACGGCTCGCCGAGCCGCTGCTGGACGTCACCATCCGGCCCGGCGACGCCCTCCTGCTCGAACCCCGCTCCGGCTACGTCTACGAGGTCGTCCCCAAGAGCGAGGTCGAGGAACTCGTCCTCGAAGAAGTCCCCGACATCGGCTACGAGCAGATCGGCGGCCTCGGCAACCAGATCGAAGCCATCCGTGACGCGGTCGAGCTCCCGTACCTCTACCCCGACCTCTTCAAGGAGCACGAGCTGCGCCCGCCCAAGGGCGTCCTGCTCTACGGCCCCCCCGGCTGCGGAAAGACGCTCATCGCCAAGGCCGTCGCGAACTCACTGGCCAAAAAGGTCGCCGAGGTCACCGGCCAGGCCGCCGGCAAGAGCTTCTTCCTCAACATCAAGGGCCCCGAGCTGCTCAACAAGTACGTCGGCGAGACCGAGCGGCAGATCCGCCTCGTCTTCCAGCGAGCCCGGGAGAAGGCCAGCGAGGGCACCCCCGTCATCGTCTTCTTCGACGAGATGGAATCCCTCTTCCGCACCCGGGGCTCCGGCGTCAGCTCGGACGTGGAGAACACCATCGTCCCCCAGCTCCTCGCCGAGATCGACGGCGTGGAAGGCCTGCAGAACGTGGTCGTCATCGGCGCCTCCAACCGCGAGGACATGATCGACCCCGCCATCCTGCGCCCCGGCCGCCTCGACGTGAAGATCAAGATCGAGCGCCCCGACGCCGAAGCCGCCAAGGACATCTTCGGCAAGTACCTCACCGAGCGCCTCCCGCTGCACACCGACGACCTCGGCGAGCACGGCGGCGACAAGGCCACCACCGTCCAGAGCATGATCCAGACGGCGGTCGAGCAGATGTACGCCGAATCCGAGGAGAACCGCTTCCTGGAAGTCACCTACGCCAACGGCGACAAGGAAGTCCTCTACTTCAAGGACTTCAACTCCGGCGCCATGATCGAAAACATCGTCGGACGCGCCAAAAAGATGGCGATCAAGGACTTCCTCGAAAAGAGCCAGAAAGGCCTTCGCGTCTCCCACCTCCTCCAGGCCTGCGTGGACGAGTTCAAGGAGAACGAGGACCTGCCCAACACCACCAACCCCGACGACTGGGCCCGCATCTCCGGAAAGAAGGGCGAACGGATCGTCTACATCCGCACCCTCATCACCGGAAAGCAGGGCGCGGACACCGGACGCTCCATCGACACGGTGGCGAACACCGGTCAGTACCTGTAAAAGCAGGGCGGCTGCGGGTGCCCTCGCCGGGTACCCGCAGCCGACTGTTTTTCTGGCCACGACCGGAGCAGGCAATGACGCAAATGATCTCCCCACCAGCGCAAAGGCGTTCTAGGCTCGTTCCTACCGCCGAGTCGCGCAGTGCGGGGACGGGCACCGCACACGCACCGGAGCGCCAGCGGTACGTGAGCGGCGCCCTCGACCGAGGGTGCCGCCGGGCAAGGAGGGCCGCATGACCGTACGGCGAGTAATGGGCATCGAGACGGAGTACGGGATCTCCGTCCCCGGCCACCCCAACGCCAATGCCATGCTCACCTCATCCCAGATCGTCAACGCCTACGCGGCGGCGATGCACCGGGCCCGCCGGGCCCGCTGGGACTTCGAGGAGGAGAACCCGCTGCGAGACGCGCGAGGCTTCGACCTCGCCCGGGAGGCCGCCGACGCCAGCCAGCTCACCGACGAGGACATCGGCCTCGCCAACGTCATCCTCACCAACGGCGCACGGCTCTACGTCGACCACGCCCACCCCGAATACAGCGCCCCCGAGGTCACCAACCCCCGCGACGCCGTCCTCTGGGACAAGGCCGGCGAACGCATCATGGCCGAAGCGGCCGAACGAGCGGCCCAGCTCCCCGGCGCCCAGCCCATCCACCTCTACAAGAACAACACCGACAACAAGGGCGCCAGCTACGGCACGCACGAGAACTACCTGATGAAGCGGGAAACCCCCTTCTCGGACATCGTGCGCCACCTCACCCCCTTCTTCGTCTCCCGCCAGGTCTTCGCCGGAGCCGGCCGCGTCGGCATCGGCCAGGACGGCCACGAGCACGGCTTCCAGCTCAGCCAGCGCGCCGACTACTTCGAGGTCGAGGTCGGCCTGGAGACGACCCTGAAGCGGCCCATCATCAACACCCGGGACGAACCGCACGCCGACGCCGAGAAGTACCGCCGCCTGCACGTGATCATCGGCGACGCCAACCTCGCCGAGATCTCGACCTACCTCAAGCTGGGCACGACCGCCCTGGTCCTGTCCATGATCGAGGACGGCTTCATCGCGGTCGACCTGGCCGTGGACCAGCCGGTACGCACCCTCCACCAGGTCTCCCACGACCCCGGCCTGAAGCGCCTGGTCACCCTCCGCAGCGGCCGCACCCTCACCGCCGTCCAGCTCCAGATGGAGTACTACGAGCTGTCCCGCAAGTACGTCGAGGAACGCTACGGCGCCGACGCCGACGAACAGACCAAGGACGTCCTGAGCCGCTGGGAGGACACCCTCACCAGGCTCGAGAACGACCCCATGAGCCTCGCCGGCGAACTGGACTGGGTCGCCAAGCGCGAACTGATGGAGGGCTACCGCCGCCGGGACGGCCTGGACTGGGACGCCGCCCGTCTCCACCTCGTGGACCTCCAGTATGCCGACGTGCGTGCCGAGAAGGGCCTCTACAACCGCCTGGCGGCCCGCGGCCGCATGAAGCGCCTCCTGGACGAGTCCGAGGTCGACCAGGCCCGTACGAAGCCCCCGGAGGACACCCGCGCCTACTTCCGCGGCCGCTGCCTGGAGCAGTACGCCGACGACGTGGCCGCGGCGAGCTGGGACTCGGTCATCTTCGACCTGCCCGGCCGGGACTCCCTCCAGCGCGTCCCAACCCTGGAACCACTACGCGGAACGCGAAATCACGTCAAGGAACTGCTGGACCGCTGCCGCACGGCGGAAGACCTGGTCAGGGTCCTGTCGGGCGGCTGAGCGCGATCAACGGCGAGACCAGCGGGTACTCGTACCGCCCCGGGCGGACAGGGTGGAAATCCCCCCGCCCGGGAATCATCGAGATGGCCCCCGCACGTTGTGGAAACTGCGGGGCCGATGTCGGACCCGGCTTGTAGGGTCTGATCATCACCGATCGGCAGGCGAACTGAGCGGGGTGAGGGTTATGGCAACCAAGGACACCGGCGGCGGTCAGCAGAAGGCGACGCACTCCACCGACCAGGTCGAGGAGCAGACGCAGGACGCGCAGGCTTCGGAAGACCTCAAGGAGCGTCACGAGAAGCTGAGCGATGACGTGGACTCCGTCCTCGATGAAATCGATGACGTACTCGAGGAAAACGCCGAAGACTTCGTGCGGTCCTTCGTGCAAAAAGGTGGAGAGTAAAGGCGAATCGGTCACATTACCTTCGAAGTGAAGGTTGCGGGGGAATTAGGTGGCTGAGGAACCGAACGCGAAGCAATGCACGAAATGCGGGCGGGAGCTGCCTCTCGTGGCCTTCGCGCGGGACAAGAACCGCAGGGATGGCCTCCAGGCGCACTGCCGGGAGTGCGTGGCGGAGTACAGTGCCGCGCACTACCGGCGCTGCCGGGAGGCCATGGGGAAGTCGGTCCGGGAGCAGGTGGACGTCCCGGCTGGGCACAAGCTCTGCAGGATGTGCGGAGAGGTCAAGCCGCACAGCGAGTGGCATGGGAACGCGACCGCGTCCGACGGGCCTCACCGAAGCCGAGCGCGACGCGATGGTCGTCTCTCAGCACGGCCTCTGTGCGATCTGTCTTGATGCTCCGCCCGTGCATGTGGATCACTGCCACAAGACGGGTAGGGTCCGAGGCGTACTGTGCTTCAACTGCAACTCGGCCATCGGCAACTTGAGGGACGACCCGAGGTTGGCCGTCGGGCCGTTGCCTATCTGGAAGGAAACTTGTGGAAGCCAACTCTCGTGGCACCGGGCGTCTACCAGCTGCCTTCCTGACGCCAGGGTCCTCCTCCTTCATGGACTTCCTCTCCGAGCACCAGCCCGAGCTGCTGCCCGGCAAGCGGCAGCTGCCGCCCACGCAGGGTGTGCTGGAGGCGCCGCACGGCACGACCATCGTGGCGGTCACCTTCCCCGGGGGCGTGGTGCTCGCCGGTGACCGGCGGGCGACCATGGGCAATGTGATCGCCCAGCGGGACATCGAGAAGGTGTTCCCGGCGGACGAGTACTCCGCCGTCGGTATCGCCGGCACCGCCGGCCTGGCCGTGGAGATGGTCAAGCTCTTCCAGCTGGAGCTGGAGCATTTCGAGAAGGTCGAGGGCGCCCAGCTGTCGCTGGAGGGCAAGGCGAACCGGCTGTCGACGATGATCCGGTCCAATCTGGGCATGGCCATGCAGGGGCTGGCCGTGGTGCCGCTCTTCGCCGGGTTCGACGTGGACCGGGAGAGGGGCCGCATCTTCTCGTACGACGTGACGGGTGGCCGCAGCGAGGAGCACAACTTCGCGGCGACGGGTTCCGGCTCGATCTTCGCGCGTGGTGCGATGAAGAAGTTGTTCCGCGCAGACCTGACCGAGGAGCAGGCGACCACGCTGGTGGTGCAGGCCCTGTATGACGCGGCTGACGACGACTCGGCGACCGGTGGTCCCGATGTCGCCCGCCGGATCTACCCGATCATCACCGTGATCACCGAGGACGGTTTCCGCCGGCTGACGGAGGACGAGTCCTCCGAGCTCGCCCGCGCGGTGCTGCAGAGGCGCCTGGAGGAGCCCGACGGCCCCAAGGCCGCCCTGCTCTGAGTGCGGGCCCCGGTTTTTATCGAGGTGATCCAGTGACCATGACAGAAAGGGACGGATAACCGGTGTCGACGCCGTTCTATGTCTCACCCCAGCAGGCCATGGCCGACCGGGCGGAGTACGCCCGGAAGGGCATCGCCCGTGGCCGCAGCCTGGTGGTCATGCAGTACGCCGACGGCATCGTGTTCGTCGGTGAGAACCCGTCCCGGGCGCTGCACAAGTTCAGCGAGATCTACGACCGGATCGGCTTCGCGGCCGCCGGCAAGTACAACGAGTACGAGAACCTGCGGATCGGTGGTGTCCGCTACGCCGACCTGCGTGGTTACACCTACGACCGTGATGATGTGACCGCGCGTGGGCTGGCCAACGTCTACGCCCAGACGCTCGGCACGATCTTCTCCTCGGCGGCCGAGAAGCCGTACGAGGTGGAGCTGGTCGTGGCCGAGGTGGGGGAGACCCCGGAGGGCGACCAGATCTACCGGTTGCCGCACGACGGGTCGATCGTGGACGAGCACGGTTCGGTCGCGGTGGGCGGTAACGCGGAGCAGATCAGCGGTTACCTGGACCAGCGTCACCGTGACGGCATGAGTCTGGCGGAGGCGCTCAAGCTGGCCGTCCAGTCCCTGTCGCGTGACACCAACGGCAGCGAGCGGGAGATTCCCGCGGAGCGTCTGGAGGTGGCGGTGCTGGATCGGACGCGTCCGCAGAAGCGCAAGTTCAAGCGGATCGTCGGCCGTCAGCTGGCGCGTCTGCTGGAGGCGGACGGTGCGGCGACGGAGGCGGAGAGCTCCGAGGAGGAGAACTCCGAGGAGGAGTAGTCCGAGGTTTCGTCCGCTCGTGTGTGCCCCGGCCGGGTCTTCGGCCGGGGCACCATGCTGTGCGGCGGCGGCGTGGCGCTCAGGCCTGGCCGGCGCTCGGCGGGGCTGTGGAGGCCCGTACGACGAGCTCGACGGGGATGTCCCCCGCTTCGGGTCGGCGGTCCTCCAGGACGGCCAGGAGGGCGCGCATGCCGCGTTCCCCGAAGCGTTCGGCGTCGAGCCGGACGGTGGTGAGCTCCGGGTCGATGGCGGTGGCGAGGCCGAGGTCGTCGAAGCCGGTGACGGAGATGTCGTCGGGGATGCGCAGGCCGAGGCGGCGCAGGGCCTTGTAGGCGCCGGCGGCGAGTTTGTCGTCGTCGCAGACGACGGCGGTGGGCCGGGGTCCGGGTGTGGTGAGCGCGGCCTCGGTGGCGGCCAGGGCTCCATCGATGGAGATGGGGGAGCGGGTGGTGCGGATCTCGGTGCCGGGTACGGCCGCCATGCGTGCCGCCAGTTCGCTCGCGCGGATCTCGAAGGTCCATGAGGGGACGTCGGCGGCGAGGTGGAGGATACGGCGGTGGCCGAGGCCGAGGAGGTGTTCGGTGATCTGGCGGACGCCGTCGGTGATGTCGAGGTTGACGGTGGCGGCGCCGAGGCTGCCCGCGGGGTCGCTGTCGAGCATGACGAGGGGCAGCTGGTCGCCGCGGATCGCGGTGAGGGCGTCGGCGGCCATGGAGGAGGCGATGACGCCGTCCAGGGCGGCTTGCGCGGAGGCGAAGGGGTCGCGGGCGGGGCCGATGCCCTCGGGGGAGGGGTAGAGGACGACGCCGAAGCCGTGTTCGGCGGCGACCCGTGCGGCGCCGGTGTAGACGCCGGCGAAGAACTCCGTCGTCAGTGCGGGGACGACCAGCAGGACGGTGCGGGTGTGGCCGAGGCGGAGGTTGCGGGCGGCGAGGTTGGGGCGGTAGCCGAGGTCGCGTGCGGCTTCGCGGACGCGTTCGGCGGTGGTTTCGGAGACGCGGCCGCGCCATTTGTCGCCGAGTACGAGTGAGACGGCGGCCTGGGAGACCCCGGCCGCCTGGGCGACGTCCCGGCTGGTCGGGCGCGTGCTGCTGCGTGCCACCGTGGGCCTGCTCCTGTTCGTCTGGACGGGGAACAGCGCTCATGGTACGTATGAGAGAGCAAGTTATACGTACAACGTCGGGGCGTGCCAGTGCCCCGGGGTGAGCCGCTGGAGGGCAGCACACATGGCCACGGGATACCTGGAGATACTCCGGGCGAGGCACGCGCTGAGGCTGCTCACCGGCACGCTGGTGGGCCGGCTGCCCAACGCGACCGCCGCGATCGCCCTGGTGGTGTTCGTCCGGGCCGAGGGCGGCACCTACAGCCTCGCGGGCGCTCTCGCCGCGGTCTACGGCGTGGCGAACGCCGTGGGCCAGCCGGTGCTGGGCCGGCTGGTCGACCTGTACGGCCAGCCGCGCGTCCAGTTGCCGGCGGCCGTGCTGGCGGCGCTGTCGATGACGCTCTTCGCGTTCTGTGGCACCGATCCGCTGCCGCTCGCGTACGGGGCGGTGGCGGCGGCCGGTCTGTTCACGCCGCCCTTGGAGGGCGGCCTGCGCGCGTTGTGGCCGTCGGTGCTGCGCCGGGAGGAGCAGGTGCACACCGCGTACGCCATGGACGCGATCGCGCAGGAGATCATGTACATGGTGGGGCCGCTGCTGGTGACGCTGTGCGCGGCACTGTGGGACGAGCGTGCCGCCCTGCTGGTGCTGAATCTCCTGGGGGTGCTGGGCGCGCTGTCGGTGGTGTCCTCGCCGCCTTCGCGCGCGTGGCGGTCGGCTCCGCGTGAGGCGCACTGGCTGGGTGCGCTGCGCTCGCCGGGGCTGCTGGTGCTGCTCGGTGCGTTCCTGTTCGTCGGTGTCGCGCTGGGTTCGATCACCGTGGCGTCGGTGTCGTACGCGGACGGTCATGGAGGTGACGCGGTCTACGGCTGGATGCTGGCGGGGCTCGGGCTGGGGGCGCTGGTCGGCGGCACGGTGTACGGGGCTCGTCAGTGGGCGGGGGCGCCCGAGCGGCGACTGCGGGTGCTGGTGGCGCTTCTGGCGGTGTGTTATCTGCCGTTGACGCTGACCCCGGGTCCGGTGGCCATGGTGCTGCTGGCGGGGGTGTCGGGGGTGTTCCTGGCGCCGTGTATCGCGTGTGCGTTCATCATCGTGGACCGGCACGCGCCGAGCGGGACGGTCACCGAGGCTTTCTCCTGGCTTGTGACGACGTTCACGGTGGGTGCGTCGGTGGGCACGGGGGTGGCGGGGCCGGTGGTCCAGGCCGGTGGCACGGTGTGGGGTTTCGTGGTTCCGGGTGCGGCGGGGGCCGTGTCGCTGCTGGTGCTGCTCGGCACGGGGCGGGTCCTCGCAGCTCCCGCGCGGGGCGGGGTCGTTGCGTCTTCATCGGAAAATGATCCAAATCGTGCTGTCGAACCCCGTTTCAGCTCAGGGGATCGGGCGTAATGTTCAGTCATGGACCGCCGCATTTTCGGGCTGGAGAACGAGTACGGCGTCACGTGCACGTTCAGGGGACAGCGGCGCCTGTCTCCTGACGAGGTGGCGCGGTACCTCTTCCGCCGTGTCGTGTCATGGGGCCGCAGCAGCAATGTCTTTCTGCGAAACGGCGCCCGGCTCTATCTCGACGTGGGCTCACATCCGGAATACGCGACACCCGAATGTGACAACGTGACCGAACTGGTCACCCACGACAAGGCCGGCGAGCGCATTCTCGAAGGACTCCTGGTGGACGCCGAACGACGCCTGCACGAGGAGGGAATCGCGGGCGACGTCTACCTGTTCAAGAACAACACCGACTCGGCGGGCAACTCCTACGGCTGCCACGAGAACTATCTGGTGGCGCGGCACGGGGAGTTCTCCCGGCTTGCGGACATCCTCATCCCGTTCCTGGTGACACGGCAGCTGCTGTGCGGGGCGGGGAAGGTGCTGCAGACGCCGCGCGGTGCGGTGTACTGCGTCAGTCAGCGCGCGGAGCACATCTGGGAGGGTGTGTCCTCGGCGACGACCCGTTCGAGGCCCATCATCAACACCCGTGACGAGCCGCACGCGGACGCCGAGCGCTACCGCCGGCTGCATGTCATCGTCGGGGACTCGAACATGTCCGAGACGACGATGCTGCTGAAGGTCGGTGCCACGGACCTGGTGCTGCGCATGATCGAGGCGGGCACCGTGATGCGGGACCTGACCCTGGAGAACCCGATCCGGGCGATCCGCGAGGTCAGCCATGACATCACGGGCCGCCGCAAGGTGCGTCTGGCCAGTGGGCGGGAGGCCTCGGCGCTGGAGGTGCAGCGCGAGTACTTCGACAAGGCCGTGGACTTCTGCGACCGCCGCGGGATCCGCACGGGGACGGTCGCGCAGGTGCTGGAGCTGTGGGGCCGCACGCTGGACGCGATCGAGAGCGAGGAGCTCGACCGGATCGCCACCGAGATCGACTGGGTCATGAAGTACAAGCTCATCGAGCGGTACCGGGCGAAGCACAACATGACCATGTCGCATCCGCGGGTCGCCCAGATAGACCTCGCCTACCACGACATCCACCGCCGCCGTGGTCTGTACTACCTGCTGGAGAAGAAGGGTCAGGCGACCCGGATCTGCAACGACTTGAAGATCTTCGAGGGCAAGTCGGTTCCGCCGCAGACCACTCGCGCGCGGTTGCGCGGTGACTTCATCCGGCGGGCCCAGGAACAGCGCCGGGACTTCACGGTCGACTGGGTGCACCTGAAGCTCAACGACCAGGCACAGCGCACCGTGTTGTGCAAGGACCCGTTCCGCTCGGTGGACGACCGGGTGGAGAAGCTGATCGCCGGAATGTAACGGAAAGCGGGTGAGTCAAGCGTTTCGGGTGTGAATGCCGGAACGCCACACGGGCGTCGTACGTTTCCCGTACGGCGCCCTTCTCACACCGTAGAGTTGCGCGCACGCCATCACAGGATCGACCGATTACGAGGCTCTTCCGTGCGCCGACGCTCCCTCCTCCTCGCTGCCGTACCCGCAGGACTGGTCACTGTCGCCGGGTGCGGTGACGGGAAGTCCGACTCCAGCAAGGCGAGTGCCTCGCCGTCGCCGTCGGTGTCCACGCCGCCTCCGCCGAAGATCGTGGAGGGGCCGTTGCCGGCGATCACGGCGGGCACGAAGTTCGGTGAGAAGCCGACGGTGGCCAAGGGGCCGGGTGAGCCGTCGAAGAACCTGGCGGTGAAGACGGTGATCGCGGGCAGCGGCCGGACGATCGCGGAGAACGACTTCGTCCGGGCGGACTATCTGGGGCAGATCTGGGCCACGGCCAAGGTCTTCGACAACTCCTACGACAAGAAGCGTCCGCTGGTGCTGCAGCTCGCCCAGGGCACCGTGATCGACGGCTGGCGGTATGCGCTGGCGGGCAAGAAGGTCGGCAGCCGTGTCCAGATCGCGGTGCCGCCCACCTGGGGGTACGGCAAGCAGGGCAACGCGCAGGCGGGTATCAAGGGCACGGACACGCTGGTGTTCGTGATCGACGTGATCGAGTCGTTCAACTCCAAGAGCTCGGCCACGGGCAAGCCGGTCCCGCAGACCGACGCCGCGCTGCCCAAGGTGGGCACCAACACCGACGGCGGTGTGCCCAAGGTGACCGTCCCGAAGACGGATCCGCCGAAGAAGCTGGTGTCGACGTATGTGCTGGAGGGCGACGGTCCGGAGCTGAAGGCGGACCAGGCGGTGCTGTGCCAGTTCCAGGGGCTGGTGTGGGAGGGCGGGAAGACCTTCCAGCGGACGTACGGCTCGGGGCGGCTGAGCCAGTTCTCGCTGGAGCAGATGCAGCAGGCGGTCAAGGGTCTGGCGCAGGGGCTGACCGGCAAGAAGGTGGGCAGCCGGGTGCTGGTGGTGGTGCCGCCGGAGCTGGGTTACGGCGACACCCCGCCCACTGGTGGTGTCATCAAGAAGGGTTCGACGCTGGTGTTCACGGTGGACATTCTCGCGGCGATGTAGCGGGGGTGTCCGTGGCGGGCGGCGGGGGTGCGGAGATGAAAGACTGTTCGCGTTTCGTGTCGTACACAAGCAGGAGCTTTTGACGTGAGCATCGAGAAGCCCGAGATCGACTTCCCTGGTGGCGAGCCCCCGGCGGACCTGGAGATCAAGGACATCTGGGAGGGTGACGGCCCGGTGGCCCAGGCGGGTCAGACCGTCACCGTGCACTACGTGGGTGTCGCCTTCAGCACCGGCGAGGAGTTCGACGCCAGCTGGAACCGGGGCGCCCCGTTCCGTTTCCCGCTGGGTGCGGGCCGTGTCATCGCGGGCTGGGACCGGGGTGTGCAGGGCATGAAGGTCGGTGGCCGCCGCCAGCTGACGATCCCCGCCCACCTCGCCTACGGCAACCAGAGCCCGACCCCGGCGATCAAGCCGGGCGAGACGCTGATCTTCGTGGTGGACCTGCTCGGCGTCTGATGCCGGCCTGATCCACGCCGCCTCCCGTCCGGTCGACCGGTCGGGTGCGACCGGATCCGATCACCTGGGGCCCATGCCTGCACGGGCATGGGCCCTCGGCTTTGCCACCGCCCTGCGGAGCGGTACGGTCATCGGTCGGAAGCACCGGAGGAAAGGCGTAGGGCGTCGATGGCCATTGCCAAGGCTGAGCGGCTGATGAACCTCGCACTGTGTCTGCTCGGCACACGGCGGCCGCTCAGCAAGCGTGAGCTGCGCGAGTCCATCGAGGCCTACCTCGAAGCGGGAAGCGACGACTCCTTCAACCGGATGTTCGAGCGGGACAAGGACGACCTGCGCGAGCTCGGCCTGGTCATCGCGACGGTGGAGAACCTGGACGGTGAGGTCGGCTATCTCGCCCGCCGCGCCAGCAACCGTCTGCCGCCCATCACCCTGGACGCGGAGGAGGCGGCGGCGCTCGGGCTGGCCGCGAAGGTGTGGCAGCAGGCCCGCCTCGCCGGTGCCGCCAGCGGTGCCCTGCAGAAGCTGCGTGCCGCGGGGCTCCCCGAGGACGTCGACCCGTACGAGGCGCACGGCGCCCTGGAGCCCCGTATCCCGGTGCACGAGGCCGCCTTCGAGCCGCTGATGCTGGCCTGCCGGGACCGCCGGCCGGTCGTCTTCGACTACCGCAAGGCCTCCGCCGTCCACCCCGAGCCCCGGCACGTGGAGCCGTGGGCGCTGGAGTGCTGGCGCGGGCACTGGTACCTGGCCGGTTTCGACCGGGACCGCGGTGCCGAGCGCGTCTTCCGGCTGTCGCGGATCACCGGCCGGGTGCGTGCGCGCGGTACGGGCTTCACCGCTCCCGTGCCCGACGTCGTCACGGTGCGCGAGACCGTCGCGAGCTGGGCCGGTGAGATCGCCGAGGGTACGGCCCTGATCCGGCTGCGTTCCGGCGCCGGTTACCCGCTTCGGGCGAAGGCCACCGGGGTCCGGGAACTCGGCGACGGCTGGGACGAGTTGGAGATTCCGTACGGGCACGGCCTGGACGCCTGGCTGGTGGAGTTCGGACCGGACGTGGTGGTCCTGGAGCCGGCCGAGCTGCGCGCGGACGTGGTGGACCGGCTGCGTGCCGTGGCGAAGGGCTGAGGGGGAGCGGACTGTGGCAGGCAAACCGGTCAGGCAGGTGAACGCCATCGACCAGACCCGGCGGATGCTCTCCCTGGTGACCTATCTCCGGGAGCGGCCGGGTGCGCGGATCGCGGACGTCGCGCGTGCCTTCGGCATCACCGAGGACGAGCTGGTCGCCGACCTCGATCTGCTGCCGATGTGCGGCACCAGCTTCCGCGGCGGCGATCTGCTGGACATCGACACCGACGGCGAGCGGATCTGGTGGCACAACCCGGCCGCGCTCGGCGAGGAGGCGGCCGAGCCGCTGCGGCTCGCCGCCGACGAGGCCACGGCCCTGCTGGTGGCCGCCCGCGCGGTCGCCACGCTGCCCGGGCTGCGCGAGGGCGACCGCCAGGCGCTGCTGCGGGCCACCGCCAAGGTGGAGACCGCCGCCGGTGAGACCGCCGGCGCCAGCTCCCGGCTGTCGGTGACCTTCGAGTCCGAGGGCGGGGTGTTCGCCGACGTGGACCGGGCGATCTCCGAGCGGCGCCGGCTGTGGATCCGCTACTACTCTCCGGCCCGGGACGAGGTCACCGAGCGCGAGATCGACCCGATCCGTCTGGTGAGCGTCGGCCACACCTATGTGGAGGCCTGGTGCCGCCGCTCCGAGGCCCGGCGCACCTTCCGGCTCGACCGGGTCGCGGAGATCAGGATCCTGGACGAGCCCTCCGCGCCGCCCGAGATCGAGTTGCGGGACCTGTCCGAGGCCCTGGTGCAGCCGGCCGCCGAGGACCCGGAGGTCGTCGTGGAGGTCGGCCCCGGCGGCCGCTGGGTCGCCGAGTACTACCCGCACGACAGCGCCGATGAGCTTCCCGACGGCGGGCTGCGTATCACTCTGCGTACGCCCGATCCGGCCTCCCTGCGCCGGCTGGCGCTGCGGCTCGGCCGGGACGGCCGGATCGTCTCCCCGCCGGAGCTGGCCGACAGCGCCCGCAGGGCGGCCGCAAAGGCCCTGGCGGCGTATGACACGCAGCCGTCGGCAGGCGCCGGGCAAGCGGGGCAGTGCCCCTGAGGCGGCGCCCCCACGGGGCGTGGGCCGGCCTGGAGGGGCGGCTGCGCCACGGGGCCCGGCCGGCCTCGACGGTGCCGCGGACGAGAACGTGCGGCGCCGGCCGGTGAACGACCACGAGAAGGAGCGAGGCCTGTGAGCGACTCTCCGGTGTCCGGTGTGGGTGAGATGACGGTGGCGGCCGCCTTCGCCGGGATGAAGAGAGTGGCCCCCGTGATGTTCACGGCGGGCTGCCCCGACTGCCGGGGCCGTTTCGAGCTCGCCGCGAGCGCGCTGCGCCTCGCCATCGGAGCCAGCAGCCGCACGACGTTCTACTCCTTCACCTGCCCCGAGTGCGGGGCCGCCGTCCGCAAGCCCGCCGGGGAGCGCATCGTCGAGCTGCTCACCGGCGGCGGGGTCCGGACGCTGAGGCTGTACTCCACCGTCTAGTCTCGACGTCATGTTCTGGCCGATGTGCGCGGTAGTGCTGGGTTTCCTGGGTCTCGTGGTGCTGGGGGTGCTGGCCGTCCGGGTCTTCCTGGAGGCGCGGCGCCTCGGGCAGCAGGTGGCGGACTCCGGGCGCCGTATCACCAGGGCGGCGGAAGACCTGGAGCGGGCGGCCGTCCGTGCGGGCCGGGCCGTGGACGCGTTGTGATTGCCTTACCTCATGCGCTTTGGGTCACTTCGCCCTGTCACCTTGCCGGTCCAGCCAGGTACGCTGCTGGTCGCGGCCCGGAGTACGAGGCGCGGTCCGCAGAGGCGGCGGGAGTACGCGCGGGGATTGTCCTGCGTTCACCCCCGGGCGTTACGATCGCTGCCAGCACGATGGTCAGACACTTGTCCGACAGGTCGTACACGCCCCGCCGCCCCGCCTCAGTGAGAAGGTGAAGACTTTATGTTCCGCAACGCACTTGAGCCGTGGCACCTGGTGCTCCTGGTTCTGGTGATCGTCCTTGTTTTCGGCTCCAAGAAGCTTCCGGACATGGCGCGTTCACTGGGCAAGTCCGCGCGCATCCTGAAGAGCGAGGCCAAGGCGATGAAGGACGACGGCAGCAAGCAGTCCACCACCTCCGCCCAGCCCGCCGAGGAGCAGACCCCGGCTCAGCGCACCATCCAGGCCGCGCCCGGCGACGTGACCAGCTCCCGGCCGGTCAACGAGCCGACGGACACGACCCAGCGCTGACGCGAGGACCGGGACATCCGGTCCGTTGCACGAGATGAGGATGTGGGTTGCTCAAGTCTGCCCGCAATAAGGAGAAGGATCCCGAGGGGCGGATGCCGCTCGCGGATCACTTGCGTGAGCTGCGCAACCGGCTCGCGAAGGGCGTCCTGGCGATCGTCGTTGTCGCGGTGGTGTCCGCCTTCTTCTACAAGGACATCATCGACTTCATCACCCGGCCGGTGCTCGAGTCGGTCGGTTGCGGGCAGTCCTTCGGGCAACTGGCCAAGACCAAGAACGCCCACTGCGCACACATCACGGTCAGCGGCCTGCTGGCGCCGTTCACCCTGGCTCTGAAGACCGCGCTAACGGCCGGCGTGGTGCTGGCGGCGCCGGTGTGGCTCTACCAGCTGTGGGCGTTCGTCGCGCCGGGCCTGCACCGCCACGAGAAGAAGTACGCCTACGCGTTCGTCGGTTTCGGCTTCCCGCTCTTCCTGGTCGGCGGCTACCTCGCCTACCACGTGCTGCCCGTGACGGCGAAGTTCCTGGTCGACCTCACGCCGGGTGGCGCGGAGAACCTGCTCCCGCTGGACGACCTGCTCGACCTGGTCACGCGCATGGTCGTCGTGTTCGGCCTCGCCTTCGAGATGCCGTTGCTGCTGGTGATGCTCAACCTCACCGGCATCCTGTCCGGCCGGCGCATGCTCGGCTGGTGGCGCGGCATGGTCGTCGGCATCGCCGCCTTCGCGGCCGTGGCCACGCCCAGCCCCGACCCGGGAACGATGCTGGCGCTGGCGGCGCCGATCTGGGCACTGTTCTTCATCGCCGTGGCCTTCTCGCTGCTCAACGACCGGCGCCGGGCCCGCCGCGATGCAGGCGGCCTGTCCGACGACGAGGCCTCCGAGCTGGACCTCACGCCCGAGGACATCGGCGAGATCGAGCCCGTACCGGCCGCCCGGGCACTGCCCGAGCAGCCGAGCACGGACCGGGTCAACGGCTACGACGACGTCACCTGAGCCCGAGCCCGCACCGAGCCCGCGCACGATGCCCCCGCCCCCACCGGGCGGGGGCATCCGTCTTCACCGGCCCGCCTTCACCGCCCCCGCGCGGGTCCGGCGCTGTCGATCAGCGCACGTTCCGGATAATGATCGTCCTGTTGTCAGTGGGGCCCGGTACGCTCGAAAGCACGATGACAGAGGACCTCTCACCGGCCGAGCGGTACGCGGCGGCCCGCAGTCGGGCAGCCGAGCAGGCCACCGCGCTCGCGTCCTTCCGCGAGATGTACGACTTCGGCCTCGACCCCTTCCAGATCGAGGCCTGCCAGGCACTCGAGGCGGGCAAGGGTGTACTGGTGGCCGCCCCCACCGGCTCGGGCAAGACGATCGTGGGCGAGTTCGCCGTCCACCTCGCCCTGAAACAGGGCAAGAAGTGCTTCTACACGACCCCCATCAAGGCGCTGTCGAACCAGAAGTACGCCGATCTGTGCCGCCGCTACGGCACGGCGAAGGTCGGCCTGCTGACCGGCGACAACAGTGTGAACTCCGACGCCCCGGTGGTCGTGATGACCACCGAGGTCCTGCGGAACATGCTCTACGCCGGCTCCCAGACCCTCCTCGGCCTGGGCTACGTGGTCATGGACGAGGTGCACTACCTCTCCGACCGCTTCCGCGGCGCCGTCTGGGAAGAGGTGATCATCCACCTGCCCGAGTCGGTGACCCTGGTGTCGCTGTCGGCGACGGTCTCCAACGCCGAGGAGTTCGGCGACTGGCTGGACACCGTCCGTGGCGACACCGAGGTGATCGTCTCCGAGCACCGGCCCGTGCCGCTCTTCCAGCACGTCCTCGCCGGGCGCCGGATGTACGACCTGTTCGAGGAGGGCGAGGGCCACAAGAAGGCCGTCAACCCCGACCTCGTCCGGCTGGCCCGCATGGAGGCGTCGAGGCCCTCGTACCAGGACCGCCGGCGCGGCAGGGCGATGCGCGAGGCCGACCGGGAACGCGAGCGCAGACAGCGCTCGCGCGTGTGGACGCCGGGCCGGCCCGAGGTCATCGAGCGCCTGGACTCCGAGGGACTGCTCCCGGCGATCACCTTCATCTTCAGCCGCGCCGCCTGCGAGGCCGCCGTCCAGCAGTGCCTGTACGCGGGCCTGCGGCTCAACGACGAGGAGGCGAGGGAACGGGTCCGCGCCCTGGTCGAGGAGCGCACTGCCCACATCGCCCAGGAGGACCTGCACGTCCTCGGCTACTACGAATGGCTGGAGGGCCTGGAGCGGGGCATCGCCGCCCACCACGCGGGCATGCTGCCGACCTTCAAGGAGGTCGTCGAGGAGCTCTTCGTGCGCGGCCTGGTCAAGGCGGTGTTCGCGACCGAGACCCTGGCCCTGGGCATCAACATGCCCGCCCGGTCGGTGGTGCTGGAGAAGCTCGTCAAGTGGAACGGCGAGCAGCACGCCGACATCACGCCGGGCGAGTACACCCAGCTGACGGGCCGGGCGGGCCGGCGGGGCATCGACATCGAGGGCCACGCGGTCGTGCTGTGGCAGCGGGGGATGAGCCCCGAGCACCTCGCCGGGCTCGCGGGCACGCGTACGTACCCGCTGCGCTCCAGCTTCAAGCCGTCGTACAACATGGCGGTCAACCTGGTCGAGCAGTTCGGCCGGCATCGCTCGCGCGAGCTGCTGGAGACCTCCTTCGCGCAGTTCCAGGCCGACAAGTCGGTCGTCGGGATCTCCCGGCAGGTGCAGCGCAACGAGGAGGGTCTGGCCGGCTACCAGGCCTCCATGACCTGCCACCTCGGGGACTTCGAGGAGTACGCGCGACTGCGCCGCGAACTGAAGGACCGGGAGACCGAGCTGGCCCGGCAGGGCGCGGACCAGCGGCGCGCCGAGGCCGCCGGCGCCCTGGAGCGGCTCAAGCCCGGCGACGTCATCCACGTGCCCACCGGCAAGTACGCCGGGCTGGCCCTGGTGCTGGATCCCGGCCTGCCCGCGGGCCGTTCCAACGGCCATCGCGGCTTCGACCACCACGACGGCCCGCGCCCGCTGGTGCTGACCGCCGAACGGCAGGTCAAGCGGCTGGCGTCGATGGACTTCCCGGTGCCGGTCGAGCCGCTGGACCGGATGCGGATCCCGAAGTCCTTCAACCCGCGCTCGCCGCAGTCCCGTCGCGACCTGGCCTCCGCGCTGCGCACCAAGGCGGGACACATCCCGCCGGAGCGGGCCCGCAAGAAGCGTTCGCAGGCGGCCGACGACCGCGAGATCGCCCGGCTGCGGACCGCGATCCGCGCCCATCCCTGCCACGGCTGCAACGACCGTGAGGACCACGCCCGTTGGGCCGAGCGGTACCACCGGCTGCTGCGGGACACCTCGCAGCTGGAGCGCCGGATCGAGGGCCGTACGAACACGATCGCGCGGACCTTCGACCGGATCGTGGCCCTGCTGACCGAGCTGGACTACCTGCGCGGCGACGAGGTCACCGAGCACGGCAAGCGGCTCGCCCGGCTGTATGGCGAACTCGACCTGCTGGCCAGCGAATGCCTGCGCGAGCGGGTCTGGGAGGGCCTCAGCCCGGCCGAACTGGCCGCCTGCGTCTCGGCGCTGGTGTACGAGGCGCGGGTCGGCGACGACGCGATGGCGCCCAAGCTGCCCTCCGGCAAGGCGAAGGCGGCGCTCGGGGAGATGGTGCGGATCTGGGGCCGGCTCGACGCTCTGGAGGAGGACTTCCGGATCAACCAGACCGAGGGTGTCGGACAGCGCGAGCCGGACCTCGGCTTCGCCTGGGCCGCGTACATGTGGGCCTCGGACAAGGCGCTCGACGAGGTGCTGCGCGAGGCGGAGATGCCAGCGGGGGACTTCGTGCGGTGGTGCAAGCAGGTCATCGACGTGCTGGGCCAGATCTCGGCAGCGGCTCCCGTCGAGGGGTCGACCGTGGCCAAGGCCGCGCGCAAGGCCGTCGATCAGTTGCTGCGGGGTGTGGTCGCCTACTCGTCGGTGGGCTGACCGGCACCTGTCCGGTGTCAGTGAGGGGGGCCGTTTCGGCCCCCCTTTCACTTATCACGGTGAGTCACTTTCGCATGCGCGGACACCGTAACCGAACGTGTTCGAATAGCAGCTCAGCGTATAAATGAATCTGAGCGTACTCCTGTGGCGCGGGCGATTTCAGGTGCTTGCCGAATATGACACGGCGATGATCCGGTCGGACTAAGCTCGCCCGCGGCGCACCGAGTTGAGGCAATTCGTGCGCTTGTTCCCAAACGTGCGACAGATCCCATCAGTTCCATGAACCTTCCCCCCAAAAGCTCCCCCGACACCCAGCCGATTCGTCCCAGAAGGCATCCATGGTGAGTGTTCAGAAGCCTCCCGGTGGCCGTGAACGTCCCTATGTGCGCGTCCTGTTGGCCCCGGCCATAGTGATGGCCGCCGCAACCGGGGCGGCCGTCGCCCTGGCGCCGGCGTCTGCCCGGCTCGCCGTCGGCGCGCTCGGGGCAGTGGCCCTGCTGCTGGTCCTCGCCACGGGTGCGGAGGCCGCCCGCCGCGGCCGCAGACTCCGCGAGGAACAGGCCGGGTACGCCCGTCACACCGCGTATCTGGAGCACCGGCTCGCCGCCCACGACCAGCTGATCGCGCGCTTCGCCGGCGACGTCATCCCGTACGGCCTGCAGCGGCTGCGCGCGGGCGAACCCCTGCGGGACGTGCTGGTCCACGCCTACGACGCCGACCCCGAACTGCGCGGCCTGCCCGAGATGTACCGCGAGATGTTCCGCGTCGCGCTGCGCGGTGCCGACCACGAGATCAACATGCGCGACGCGACCGAGCGCTCCTATGTGAGCATCGCCCGCCGCGTCCAGGCCATCGTCCACCAGCAGTCCAACGAACTGCGGGAGATGGAGGAGGACCACGGCCGTAACCCCGAGGTCTTCGACGACCTGCTGCGCATCGACCACGGCACCTCGCTGATCGGCCGCCTCGCCGACACCATCGCCGTCCTCGGCGGCGGCCGCCCCGGCCGCCAGTGGCCGCTGCCGGTCTCCCTCTACAGCACCCTGCGCGGCGCCATGTCGCGCATCCTGGAGTACCGCCGTATCGAGCTGAACTCCATCGTCAACATCAACATCAAGGGCACCGCCGTCGAGCCGGTCATCCACGCCGCCGCCGAACTCCTCGACAACGCCACCCGCTACTCGCCGCCCTCGACCAAGGTGCACGTCACCGCCGCCGAGGTGCAGGCCGGCATCGCCATCGAGATCGAGGACGCGGGCGTCAGCCTCAGCGAGGAGTCCCGCGCCCGCATCGAGCAGATGATCGAGGACGCCAAGAACGGCGACGACGCCCACAACCTCGGCGAGAACCCGCGCCTCGGCCTGGCCGTCGTCGGCCGCCTGTGCAAGTTCTTCGACATGGAGGTCTCGCTGCGCGCCTCCGCCTACGGCGGCGTCCGCGCGATCCTCATCGTGCCGCGCGTCATGACCACCACCGAGCCCGGTGTCGGTGCCGCCCACGGCATCGGCGCGACGGGCGCGCCGGTGCCCGCGCTCGGCGCCGTCGAAGGCCCCAAGCGCCCGCCGAAGAGGCGCCGTCCCACCAGCCCCAAGATCCCCGCCGGGATCACCATGGAGGACGACGTACCCGAGGTCACCGAGTGGACGGCGGGCGGACTGCCGCAGCGCCGCAGCCGGATGAAGACCCCGCTGAGCCAGCGCTACGCCGAGGCGGCGGAGGTCGAGCGGGCCGAGCGCGAGGGCAGGCCCACCATCTGGTCGCAGACCAGGTCCGAACCGAAGCCCGAGCCCGAGATGGACCCCGAGATCAGGAAGCTCCGGGAGCGGCCGCCCGGCCTGGGGATCGAGGAGTTCTGGGCCGGCCTGCGCAAGGGCATGCCGGAGGACGCCACCGCCGCCGAACTGACCGACTTCACGCTGCACCCGGAAAAGTACGTGCATCTGCTCAACGATTCGGACACCGCCACCGGGGCCGACGACGAGGGGGACCTCAAGTGATCCAGCAGCGAGGCAACATCGACTGGATGCTCAAGCAGCTGAACGACGGCGTACCGGGCATCGAGATGATCGTGGTCCTCTCCGCCGACGGACTGCGCATCGCCCGCTACGGCGGCGACCCCGACGCCGCCGACCGGGTGGCCGCCGCCTGCGCGGGAGTGCAGAGCCTGGCCGGCGCCATCATCAAGGAACTCCCCGGCGCCGGTGACATGAAGGTGGTCGTCTTCGAGATCGACGGCGGCTACTTCTACCTCATGAACGCCGGCGACAACGCCTACCTCGCCGTACTCGCCGACGTCACCTGCGAGCCGGGCCGGATGAGCGGCATGATGCGCGACCTCGTCGTCCGGATCGGCGCCCATCTCACCAGTCCGCCCCGGCGGAACGGGCAGACCGTATGACTCCTCCGCAACGTAAACGGCGCGAGCCGAAGCCCCCGCCGCCTCCCCAGCCGCCCGCGCCCCAGCCGGCGGACGGTGAGGCCGAGCCCAAGAACCCCGAACGGCTCTACACCGTCGCCGGATCCGAGGACGGCGCACGCGCCGAACTCGACCTCGTGACCCTGATCGTGGCGCGCGACGCGCCCCAGCCGGCCGCCTCACCCGAGCAGGCCGCCGTCCTGCGCCTCTGCGCCAACCCCCTGTCCGTGGCCGAGCTGTCGGCCTATCTGAACCTGCCGTTCAGCGCGATGACCGTCCTGATCACCGAGCTGATCACGGCCGAACTGGTGCAGGTGCGCGCCCCGATCGTCCGTCGGGCGGTACCCGACCGTTCACTCCTCGAAGCGGTGATGCATGGACTTCAACGGCTCTGACACCATCCCCGGCCCGCGCACCGAGGATCACCTGCCGCACACGGCCCAGGCCGCGGTGAAGATCGTGATCGTGGGCGGCTTCGGTGTCGGCAAGACGACCATGGTCGGCTCCGTCAGCGACATCAGACCGCTGACCACCGAAGAGACCATGACCCAGGCCGGCATCGGCGTGGACGACAACTACGGCTCCGAAACCAAGACCGCCACCACCGTGGCCATGGACTTCGGCCGCATCAGCGTCACCGACAAGCTGGTGCTCTACCTCTTCGGCACCCCCGGCCAGGAGCGCTTCTGGTTTCTGTGGAACGGCCTGTTCGAAGGCGCCCTCGGCGCGGTCGTCCTCGTCGACACCCGGCGCCTTGAGGTCAGCTTTGACGTCATGGGCCGGCTGGAGGAACGCGGTGTGCCCTTCGTCGTCGCCGTCAACTCCTTCCCGGACGCACCCCGTTACCCGGTCGAGGAACTGCGCACCGCGCTCGACCTCACCCCGGAGATCCCGATCATGGAGTGCGACGTACGCCGCCGGGCCTCCAGCAAGGACGTCCTGATGACGTTGATGCGCTTCCTGCACTCGATCGCCCTGACCGGCGCCCTCACCTGACCCTCAGCCGACCCACCCCCACACCCTTTTTCCGTTCCGGAGCGACACCGTGACGTCTGAATTCACGTCCCTGCCCGACACAGACCCCACCCGCGTCCCGCCGCCGGGCTGCCCCGCGCACGGCCTCGGCCCCGGCGGGCTGCACCGGCTCTACGGCCCCGACGCGCAGGACCTGGGCGACCTCTACGAGCGGCTGCGGGAGCAGCACGGCTCCGTGGCCCCCGTCCTGCTCCACGACGACGTGCCCATGTGGGTGGTCCTCGGACACGCCGAGAACCTGCACCTGGTGCGCAGCCCCTCCCTCTACACCCGCGACAGCCGGATCTGGAGCCCGCTGACCGAGGGCATGGTCAAGCCCGACCACCCGCTCATGCCGCACATCGCCTGGCAGCCGATCTGCTCGCACGCCGAGGGCAACGAGCACCAGCGGCTGCGCGCGGCGGTCACCGCGGCCATGTCCACCATCGACCACCGCAGCATGCGCCGCCACATCGGCCGCTACACCCAGGGCCTGGTCAACAGCTTCTGTGAACGCGGCCGGGCCGACCTGGTCTCCCAGTTCGCCGAGCATCTGCCGATGGCCGTCATGTGCGAGATCCTCGGCATGCCCGAGGAGTACGACGACCGCATGGTGCAGGCCGCGCGGGACGCCCTGAAGGGCACCGAGACCGCCATCCAGAGCCACGCCTACGTCATGGACGCGCTGAGCCGGCTCACCACCCGGCGCCGTGCCCGGCCCGAGGACGACTTCACCTCTCACCTGGTCACCCACCCGGCCGGACTCAGCGACGACGAGGTCCGCGAACACCTGCGGCTCGTCCTCTTCGCGGCCTACGAGGCCACCGCGAACCTCCTCGCCAACGCGCTGCGCATGGTCCTCACCGAGCCGGGCTTCCGCGCCCAGCTCAGCGGCGGCCAGATGACCGTGCCGGAGGCCATCGAGCAGTCGCTGTGGGACGAGCCGCCGTTCAGCACCGTCCTCGGCTACTACGCCAAGCAGGACACCGAGCTGGGCGGGCAGCGCATCCGCAAGGGCGACGGCCTGCTGTTCGCACCCGCGCCGGGCAACCTCGACCCGCGCATCCGCCCGGACCTGTCCGCGAGCATGCAGGGCAACCGCTCCCACCTCGCCTTCGGCGGCGGCCCGCACGAGTGCCCCGGCCAGGACATCGGCCGTGCCATCGCCGACGTCGGCGTCGACGCGCTGCTGATGCGGCTGCCCGATGTGCAACTCGGCTGCCCGGAAGAGGAGTTGCGCTGGCGTTCGTCCATCGCCTCCCGGCACCTGGTGTCCCTGCCCGTGCGTTTCGAGCCGAAGCCGCAGCAGGACGTCGACGGCCCGCCCCGGCCCCTGGCCGTCCCGTCGCCGTACCCGGCCCGGCAGGCCGCCCCGGCGCGTCCCGGCCAGGAGACCCCGGCCGCCGCGCCGCACCCCGTCGCGCCCTACCCCGCGGCTCCGCGACCGGCAGCGCGTCCCCGGGGCATCTGGCGGCGGCTGCTGCACTGGTGGCGGGGCGAGTGAGGAAGCGCTCCGCGCTGAGCGCCGCGCTGTGCCGTCGGCCGCCCGCGGCTGCGGGGCGGCCGGTCGCGCACCTCCTCGCGCCTCTTCGGGGTGCTCAGTTCCCGTCGGCCCAGTCGGCGTAGGACGACCAGGCGCGGAGCACACGCCCGCTGACGAACGTGTGCTCCGCTCCGGTGACCGGGTCCGTGAACTCCAGCCTGCGGGCGAGCAGTTGCAGGGGGCGCCGGAAGTCACCGGCCGGCACCGGGCCGGTCACCTCCGGGTACAGCGGATCGCCGAGGACGGGCACACCGAGCGCGTTCAGATGCACCCGCAGCTGATGGGTCTGCCCGGTCGCCGGGAAGAGCCGGTACCGGGCGAGACCGCCTCGGCGCCCGGCCGGCTCCACCAGGGTCTCGGCATTCGGCTCGCCCTCGACCTCCCGCGCCGCCTGCACCCCGCTCTCCTTCACGATCCGGCTGCGCACGGTCCGGGGCAGGACCAGTGAGGCGTCGTACGCGGCGACCGCCTCGTACTCCTTGCGTACCCGCCGGTCCCGGAACAGCGTCTGGTACGCGCCGCGCTCCTCGGGACGCACGATGAACAGCACCAGGCCCGCCGTCAGCCGGTCCAGCCGGTGCGCGGCGGTCAGCGTCGGCAGGCCCAGCTCGTGGCGCAGCCGGGCCAGCGCGGTCTCGGCCACATGCGTGCCGCGCGGGGTCGTCGCGAGGAAGTGCGGCTTGTCGGCGACGACGATGTGGTCGTCCCGGTACACCACCTCCACCGGGAACGGCACCGGCACCTCGGGGGCCAGTTCGCGGTGGAACCACACGAACATCCCCGGCCGGTACGGCGCGTCCGGCGGCACCGCCCGCCCGTCGGCGCCGACGACCCGCCCCGCGGCGAACATCGACTCGACCATCCCGGGCCCGGCCCCCGTCAGCCGCGCGACCAGGTACTCCCGCGCCGTGGCCCACGTCCCGGCATGCGGCAGCCGCACCCGCACGGGGTCGACACCGTCGATCTGGGGGAGCGGGGCGGGCGGGGGCGGGGTACGGCGTCTCATCGGGGTCAAGGGTACGAGGCGGAAATGGGGTGCGCCGACGGCCCGGCGGTCGGCAGGATGTCGGTCATGCCCTTTCTCACCAGTCCGGTGCTGGCCTCCGGAACCCTCGCCCGGTGCCCCCAGCCGGCCCTGCCGACCGGTGACGGTCTGCTGCTGCGCCCGTGGCGGGCCGAGGACGCGCCCGCCGTGTACGCGGCCATGCAGGATCCGGTCATGCAGCAGTGGCACCTGAGGTCCGCGGACTCCGTGGCGGAGGTCGCCGGCTGGATCGAGCGGTGGCAGACGTACTGGGCGGCGGAACAGGGCGCCCAGTGGGCCGTCGTCCACGAGGCGACGGACGAACTGCTGGGCCGGATGGCGCTGCGCCAGCTCCTGCTCGGTGACGGATGCGCCGAGATCGCGTACTGGACGGCGGCACAGGCCCGGGGGCGCGGCGTCGCGGCCCGCGCGGCGACCGCGCTCAGCCGCTGGGCCCTGGACGAGATCGGCTTCCACCGCCTCGAACTCCTGCACGCGGTCGCCAACGAGGCCTCCTGCCGCGTCGCCGTGAAGGCCGGCTTCGCCCTGGAGGGCACCAAGCGCAGCGCCCTGCTCCACCCCGACGGCTGGCACGACATGCACCTGCACGCCCGCATACGCGGCGACTGAGCACCGGGCCGGGACCGGTCGGTGTGAAGATGTGGTCCATGCCCGCCTACGATCTCGCCGGCCGACTCGTCGTCGGTGTCGCCTCCAGTGCCCTGTTCGATCTGCGCGAGTCGGACGCCGTCTTCCGCGAGCAGGGCGAGGAGGCCTACCGGGCCTATCAGGAGGAGAACCGGGAGACCACGCTGCGGCCGGGTGTCGCCTTCGCCTTCATCCGGCGGCTGCTGTCGCTCAACGACCTCGGCGAGCCGGGGGACCCGCTGGTCGAGGTCATCATCCTGTCCCGCAACGACCCCGACACGGGGCTCAGGGTCATGCGGTCGATCCAGACGCACGGGCTGCCGATCAGCCGGGCCGTCTTCATGCAGGGCCGGTCGCCGTACACGTTCATGCCCGCGCTGAACATGTCGCTGTTCCTGTCGGCGAACGGCGACGACGTGCGGGAGGCCGTCGCCGCCGGACTGCCCGCGGGACATGTTCTCGGAGCGCCGTGCCCGGACGACCTAGCCGACCGGGAGCTGCGGATCGCGTTCGACTTCGACGGGGTGCTCGCCAGTGACGCCGCCGAGCAGGTGTACCAGTCCGGCGGACTGGAGGAGTTCCGCGCGCACGAGGCCCGTAACGCGGCGACCCCGCACGACCCCGGGCCGCTGCGTGACTTCCTCGCCGGGGTGAACCGGATACAGCGCCGGGAGGAGGAGCGGCGCAGGAGCGATCCGGGCTACGCGCTCCGGGTCCACGTCTCCATCGTGACCGCGCGCAACGCCCCCGCCCACGAACGCGCCGTGAACAGCCTCAAGAAGTGGGGCGTGGCGGTGAACGGCGCCTTCTTCCTCGGCGGTATCGACAAGGGCGCGGTCATGCGGGTGCTGGATCCGCACATCTTCTTCGACGACCAGGTCACGCACCTGCAGAGCACGGCACGGACCACGCCGAGCGTGCACATCCCGTTCGGCAGGATCAACGAGACCTGAGCCCGGGGCTCAGGCCGCCGCCGCGCCGCTCTCCTGCTCGGCCTCGATGCGGGCGTTCCAGTCGCGCTTGGAGGCCTGCCAGCCGTCCTCGTTGTGGCCCAGGCGCCAGTACCCGGAGATCGACAGGTCCACGCGGGGGATCTCCAGCTCGACCCGCAGCAGCCGGCGCAGCTCCTTCACGAAGCCCGCCTCGCCGTGCACGAACGCGTGCACCCGCCCCTTTGGGAACTCCAGCGCGCGTACGGCCTGCAGCAGTGCCTCGCCGACCGGCCGGTCCCCGCGGTGCAGCCAGACGACCTCCACCTCGGAGTCGATCTTCTGCTCCTCCTCGGGGCCGGACACCTCCACGAAGGCGTGCGCGCGGGCACCGGCGGGCAGTGCCTCCAGGGACCGGGCGATCGCGGGCAGCGCGCTCTCGTCGCCGGCGAGCAGATGCCAGTCGGCGGCCGGGTCGGGGGCGTAGGCGCCGCCGGGGCCCATGAAGCGCACGGGCTCGCCCGGCCGTACCCGGGTGGCCCACGGACCGGCCAGCCCCTCGTCGCCGTGGACGACGAAGTCCAGGGTCAGTTCCCGGTGTTCGGGATCCCAGGCGCGCACGGTGTAGGTCCGGGTCACCGGCCACTGCTCCCGCGGGAACTCGGCACGGATCCGCTCCAGGTCGAAGGGCTCCGGGTAGGTGACCCCCTCAGGGCCGAAGAGCAGCTTGACGTAGTGGTCGGTGCAGGTGTCCGCCGCGAAGTCGGCCAAGCCCTCGCCGCCGAGCACGACCCGCTGCATGTGCGGGGTCAGGCGCTCGGTGCGGATCACATGGGCGGTACGGGCCTTGCGCGGCTTTCGTCCCGGACGCTCTGCCATCACGACCTCCTGCGGATTGGTTAGGTTTACCTAAGTTAGCATCTCTCTCGGGGTCAACACCTCTTTCGTGAGCGCGGGATGGGAGCCCTTTGCCGGAATATTCCGGGCCGGGTCACCCGGCGAGCGTGGTCAGCAGCCGCTGCAGCGAGCCGCCGAGCCCCCACCGCCTGGCCAGCCGCTCCAGCGCCGCCGCATCCCGCGGGGCGTGCGGCAGGGCGGTCTCGACATCCGGCAGCGGCACGTCGTCGGCCACCCGCACCACCTTCGGCGCGACCGCGAGATAGGGCCGGGCCTCGGTGAGCCGCTTGCGCTGCGACGGCGTGAGCTTCGCCCCGGGGTCGTCGACCGCCGCCAAGATCCCGGCCAGGTCGCCGAACTCGGCGAGCAGCTTGGCGGCTGTCTTCTCGCCGATCCCGGCCACGCCCGGCAGGCCGTCGCTCGGGTCGCCGCGCAGCAGCGCGAGATCCGCGTACCCGCGCCCGTCGACCCCATACTTCTCGCGCAGCACCGCCTCGTCGGTCAGCTGCAGCGTGCCGACGCCCTTCAGCGGGTACAGCACCCGGATCCCGCGCGCGTCGTCCACCAGCTGGTACAGATCGCGGTCGCCCGTGACGATGTCCACCGGGCCCGCGGCCTGCGCCGTGAACGTGCCGATCACGTCGTCCGCCTCGTACCGCGCGACGCCGACCCGGGCGATGCCGAGCGCGTCCAGCACGTCCTCGATGACCGGCACCTGCGGGGAGAGGGTGTCCGGCACCTCCTCCTCGTCCGGAGCGCCCTCGTGCTCCTCGGCGACCCGGTGCGCCTTGTAGGTGGGGATGAGGTCCACCCGCCACTGCGGCCGCCAGTCGGCGTCCATGCAGGCCACCAGCTGCTCCGGCCGGTGGTCCTTGACCAGCCGGTCGATGAAGTCCAGCAGTCCGCGCACGGCGTTCACGGGCGTGCCGTCCGGGGCCTTCACGGAGTCCGGGACGCCGAAGTAGGCGCGGAAGTACAGCGATGCGGTGTCGAGGAGCATGAGTCGTCCGGTCACGCTCGCATCATGCCGTACGCCACGGACCGTCCCGACGATGTGAGGTAAGCCACTTAAAAGTTTGACCATGTTGATCTCGGGGAGGCGCGGCCAGCTGCGTCCCTGCCCCCGAGACGAGAGGTACGCGTGCAATCGAGGCTTGAGGTCGAGCACCTGTTCAAGGTGTTCGGCAGACGACCGGACGACGCGGTGGAACGCCTGCGGCAGGGCGCCGAGAGAGAGGAACTGCGCGCCGACGGAACCACCGCCGCCGTGATCGACGCCTCGTTCCGCGTGGAGGCCGGTGAGATCTTCGTGGTCATGGGCCTGTCGGGCTCCGGCAAGTCCACCCTGCTGCGCATGCTCAACGGCCTGCTGGAACCGACCGCGGGCAGCGTCCGCTTCGACGGCCAGGACCTGACCGCGCTCACCGCCCGCGAACTGCGCGAGCTGCGCTCGAAGAAGATCAGCATGGTGTTCCAGCACTTCGCGCTGTTCCCGCACCGCAGCGTCCGCGACAACGCGGCCTACGGCCTGGAAGTGCAGGGCGTGCCCCGCGCCGAGCGCGAACGCCGCGCCGACGAGGCGCTCGCCCTGTGCGGCCTGGCCGGCTGGGAGAAGTCCTGGCCCGACGAGCTGTCCGGCGGCATGCAGCAGCGCGTCGGCCTCGCCCGCGCCCTCGCCACCGACGCCGACCTGCTGCTGATGGACGAGTCCTTCAGCGCCTTGGACCCGCTGATCCGCCGCGACATGCAGGACCAGCTGCTGGAGCTGCAGAAGACCCTGAAGAAGACCATCGTCTTCATCACCCACGACCTCAACGAGGCCATGCGCCTCGGCGACCGCGTCGCCGTCATGCGCGACGGCCGCATCGTGCAGACCGGCACCGCCGAGGAGATCCTGCTGCGCCCCGCGAACGACTACGTCGCCTCCTTCGTCCAGGACATCGACCGCTCGCGCGTGCTGACGGCGGGCGCCCTCATGGACACCTCGGTGACGGCCGCCGCCCCGCTGTGCGGCTGCGAGACCGCGACCCGCGAGACCCCGTTCGCGCAGCTGTGCGCGATCAGCGCCCGGCTGTCCCACCGTGTCTCGGTCGTGGACGCGGCGAACCGGGTCGTCGGTGTCGTCGCCAGGCAGCGGCTGGTCGGCTTCCTCGGCGACGAGACGGCCGCTCCCGCCCCCTGCGACAACCCGGAGGGGACGGTGATCAGCCGTGCCTAGGATCCACCTCGGCGACTGGGTCGACTCCGGCGTCAAGTGGCTGCTCGACCACCTCTCCTGGCTCTTCGACGCCGTCAAGGCGGTCATGGAGAGCATGTACGACGGCATCGACGCCGTGCTCGGCGCGCCCCAGCCGCTGCTGACGGCCGGCATCCTCGCCGTCCTCGCCTGGTGGCTGCGCGGCCTCACCGCCGGTGTCCTCGCCTTCGCCGGGTTCGCGCTGGTCGACTCGCTCGCCCTGTGGGACGAGGCCATGTCCACGCTCTCCCTCGTCCTGGTGGCCACCGTGCTCGCGCTGGTGATCTCCGTCCCGCTGGGCATCTGGGCGGCCCGCTCCAGGACGGTCAGCGCGACCGTGCGACCCGTCCTGGACCTGCTGCAGACCATGCCGTCGATGGTGCTGCTGATCCCGGCCATGCTCTTCTTCGGCCTCGGCACCGCCCCCGGGGTCGTCGCCACCCTGATCTTCGCGCTCGCCCCCGGCGTCCGCATGACCGAGCTGGGCATCCGGCAGGTCGACGCCGAACTCGTCGAGGCCGCCGAGGCGTTCGGCACCACCCCGCGCCGCATCCTCTGGCGCGTCCAGCTGCCGCTCGCCCTGCCGACCGTCATGGCGGGCGTCAACCAGGTGATCATGCTGGGCCTGTCCATGGTCGTCATCGCCGGCATGGTCGGCACCGGTGGCCTCGGCGGTGCCGTCAACGAGGCCATCGGCCAGGTCGACATCGGCCACGGCTTCGAGGCGGGCGTCGGCATCGTCGTCCTCGCCATCTACCTGGACCGGATCACCGGCGCGCTCGGCACCCAGCTCTCCCCGCAGGGCCGCAGGGCCGCCGCGAAGGCCCGCACGCGCGTGTGGTCGTACCGCCCGCGCCCGGCCGTCGCGGGCGTCGGCGTGGTCGTGCTCGCCCTGGTCGCGGGCGGCATGGGCGTCTTCGGCCGCTCCGCCGGCACCTCCGGGGCCTCCGGCCCGGACATCGGCAAGGGCAAGGAGATCAGGATCGGCTACATCCCCTGGGACGAGGGCATCGCCTCCACCTTCCTCTGGAAGGAGATCCTGGAGGAGCGCGGCTTCGAGGTCACCACCACCCAGTACACGGCGGGCCCGCTCTACACCGGCCTCGCCACCGGCCAGCTCGACTTCCAGACCGACTCCTGGCTGCCCACCACCCACGCCGAGTACTGGAAGAAGTACGGCACGCAGCTCGACGACCTCGGCAAGTGGTACGGCCCCACCTCCCTGGAGCTGACCGTCCCGTCGTATGTCAAGGACGTGAACTCTCTGGCGGACCTCAAGGACCACGCCTCCGAGTTCGGCGGGAAGATCGTCGGCATCGAGCCCAGCGCGGGCATGATGGGCCTGCTCAAGAGCAAGGTCCTCAAGGAGTACGGCCTTCAGGGCCGCTACGACGTGATCGACGGCTCCACGTCGGCCATGCTCTCCGAGCTGAGGCGGGCCTACACCAAGAAGCAGCCGGTCGTCGTCACCCTCTGGTCCCCGCACTGGGCCTACAGCGACTACGACCTGAAGAAGCTCAAGGACCCCCGGGGCGCCTGGGGCAAGGGCGACGGCGTGCACACCCTGGCCCGTAAGGGCTTCGCCGCCGACAACCCGCAGGTCGGGCGCTGGCTGAAGGACTTCTCCATGACCGAGAAGCAGCTCACCGGCCTGGAGTCGCAGATCCAGAAGGCCGGCAAGGGCGAGGAGCAGGAGGCCGTCCGCGGCTGGCTCCGCCGGCACCCCGGGCTGCTCGACCAGTGGGCCCCGGTCGCCAGGAAGGACGCCCGGAGCCGGGCGGCCGGGTGACCTGACCCTCCCGGACCGCCACCCGAGGGGCGGGCGCCGCCGTACGCCGCAGGGCGTTCGGCGGGCCCGCCCCTCGCGGCATCACGGGGTACGGCAAGAATCCGGCCAATCACTGAGGGTGATGACCGTTGGCCTGTGCGGAGGCGTGCGGCCCAGCTGGTCGGCATATTCACCCCCGCTGGGTACTCGGCCCCAGGAGATCCCGAGCCCCTGTCGCGCTGGCGCGAACCGTGAGGGTGGGGGCTCCGCGGTGTGCCGGGGATGTGACAGGGGCGTGAAACGGTTTGCCGAACATGCGTAGGGTGCAGAGAAGTCATCAGACGGGTCCGTCCCGACCCGGGCACCCGGACAGCGGCACGACGAGCGAGGGAGGGAGCCGGAGCGATGGGCGACCACAAAGAACAGCCCGTGCGGGTGGGCGCGGCCGTCCGGCGGCGCCGCCGGGCCCTGGAGCTGACCCTCGCCGTCGTGGCCGAGCGCAGCGGTCTGTCGGTGCCGTTCCTGAGCCAGGTCGAGAACGACCGGGCCCGTCCCAGCCGCACCTCGCTGGAGAAGCTGGCCGACGCCCTGCGCACCACGGCCGTCGAACTCCTTGCCGCCGCCGACCCGGCGGCCAGCGTGGACGTCGTGCGCGCCGACCCGGCCGACCCGGACGACTTCGAGCCCCGCACCCGTTCCCTGGTGCGCGGCCACCACCAGCTGCACGCCTCCGAGTTCATCGGCGACCACGACGCCGGCCGCGAGTTCCAGCACCGCAACGACGAGCTGATGTACGTCGCCGACGGTGCGGTGGAGATCGAGGCGGAGGGGCGCGCGTATCGCCTCGGTCGCGGCGACACCCTGTATCTGACCGGCGGGGTACGGCACCGCTGGCGGGCGACGGTGCCGGACACGCGGGTCATCGTGGTGGCGGTCGCCGAACACATCGAGGCCGTACAGGACCGCTCACGCTAGCCGGTCGCCCGAGGATCTCGTCATGGCCGGTTGCGCACGTCCCCCCGCCGGGGCGCGGGTCGTCTCCCTGGTGCCGTCTCTCACCGAGGCGGTGGCCGTCACGCTCCCCGGAGCCCTCGTCGGCGTCACGGACTGGTGCACCCACCCGGCCGGCCTGGACGTCACCCGGATCGGCGGCACGAAGAACCCGAAGCTCGACCGCATCCTCGCCCTCGCCCCCGACCTGGTGATCGCCAACGAGGAGGAGAACCGCGCGCCGGACCTGGACGCCCTGCGCGCCGCGGGCCTTCGCGTGCTGGTCACCGAGGTGCGGAGCGTGCCGCAGGCCTTCGCGGAGCTGGACCGGGTGCTCGCCGCGTGCGGTGCGCCACGGCGTCCGGGCTGGCTGGAACGGGCGGAGGCCGCCTGGACGGCGCCGCCGCGGCCGCAGGGGCGTACGAGGGCGGTCGTACCGATCTGGCGCCGGCCCTGGATGGTCCTGGGCCGGGACACCTTCGCGGGCGACGTCCTGGCCCGGCTCGGCGTCGACCACCGCTACGCCGGCCACCCCGAGCGCTACCCCCGCGTGCCGCTGGAGGAACTGCGCGCGGCGGCCCCGGACTTGGTGGTGCTGCCCGACGAGCCCTACCGCTTCACCGCCGACGACGGCCCGGAGTCCTTCCCCGGGCTGCCCTGCGCCCTGGTCAGCGGGCGGCACCTGACCTGGTACGGCCCGTCGCTGGCCGAAGCACCCCGGGTGCTGGCCGAGGCGCTGGCAGCAGCTCGCCGCTGAGCAGGCCGCGCACGGTGCCGACGGCCGCCGCCGACCAGGCGACGGCGAGCAGCGCGTACAGCCCGACGGCCAGCCCGTCGTAGACGACGAGCCCGGTGTGCCGGGCGAGCACCGCGGCGGCGGTGACACACGTGCCCACCGGGAAGGTGAACGCCCACCAGGTCATCGCGAACCCCATGCCCTGCCGCCGGGCCCGCACCACGTGCACGCTCGCCAGCGCCAGCCACAGCAGCGCGAACCCCGTCACCGGCACCCCGTACAGCACGGCGAAGACGCCGAGGCCGCGGTCGTACGGGGCCGGTACGACCCCGGGAGCGGCGTCCGCGATCCTGCCGACCGCGGTGGCGGACTGTCCGAGCGGACCGAGGACCAGGAACACGGTCGGGGTGAGCGCGAGCGGCAGCGGGCCGCAGGTGACCAGCCGGGCGAAGACCAGGGGCAGCATCAGCAGCGTCGCGGACAGGCTCAGCCCGAACAGCGAGAGACAGGCCAGCAGCAGGGTCTCGCGGGGCTGTCCGGCCGGCAGATGCGGCACGAGCAGCGGGCCGAGCGCGGCCGACACCATCGGCGCGACCAGCGGCAGCAGCCACACCGGCGTCGCCTGCGCGGGTTCGACGCGATGCCGTACGGCCATCAGGTAGGGCACGGCCACGGCGGCCGCGAGCCCGACCGCCGTACCGGCGGTGAACAGCACCGTGTCCAGGGCCACCGCCGTGCCGGCGCCGATCAGGTCCTGCCCGGCCGTCAGGGCGCCGCCGCCGACCGACAGCAGGGCCATGGACAGGCAGCCGTAGAAGGGGGCCGTGGCCGGGTCGAGGAGGTCGGCGCGGGCCTGGTCGCGGTGGTGGGTCCAGTGCAGGGCCCGGGCCGCCAGCAGGGCGACGAGCATGATCAGGGACAGCGCCCAGGCGCCCTCGAAGAGATCGCGCAGCGCTTCCGCGTGCGCGGGCAGCGTGAGGCCGGCCGAGCCGAGGACGGCGGTGCCCATGACGGAGGCGTACCAGTTGGGCCCGAGGCGGCGGAGCCGGGCGCGGGGGACGGAGGGGACGGGGAGGGGCTCGGCTACGGTGACCACACCTCCAAGGTCGCGCCCCGGCCCGTCCCTGACCAGGAGGTTCCTTCCTATGGGGGCATAAGCTGGTCTTATGAGCGAGGAGCAGGGGCGGCGGGAGCGCGCGGAATCACTGGCCCACCGGGTGCCGGACCTGGCCGCACTCGAACTGCTGCTGGCGGTGGCGCGGCTGGGCAGCCTCGGTGCGGCGGCGCGCGAGGTCGGCATCACCCAGCCCGCCGCCAGCAGCCGGATCCGCTCCATGGAACGGCAGCTGGGCGTGGCCCTGGTCGACCGCTCGCCGCGCGGCTCCCGGCTCACGGACGCCGGGGCCCTGGTGACGGACTGGGCCGGCCGGGTCGTGGAGGCGGCGGCGGCCTTCGACGCGGGGGCGCGGGCGCTGCGGGACCGGCGGGACTCACGCCTGAGGGTCGCTGCGAGCATGACCATCGCCGAGTACCTGCTGCCCGGCTGGCTCCTCGCGCTGCACGCCGAACGCCCCGACACGGCGGTGTCCCTCCTCGCCGGCAACTCGGCGAAGGTCGCCGAGCTGCTGCTGTCCGGGGAGGCTGACCTCGGGTTCGTGGAGGGGCTGACGGTACCGACGGGCCTGGACTCCGCCGTCATCGCCCATGACCGGCTGATCGTCGTCACCGCCCCCGGCCATCCGTGGGCCCGCCGCAGGCGTCCCCTGACGGCCCATGAGCTGGCGGTCACGCCGCTGATCCTGCGTGAGCGCGGCTCCGGTACCCGCCAGGTCCTGGACGCGGCGCTCGGCGGCCTCGCCCGTCCCCTGATCGAGCTGTCCTCCACCACGGCGGTCAAGGCGTCGGCGGTCAGCGGCGCGGGCCCCTCCGTCCTCAGCGAGCTGGTGGTGGGGGAGGAGCTGTCGACGCGGCGCCTGGTCAGCATTCCGGTGGAGGACGTCTCGCTGCGGCGTGAGCTGCGCGCGGTCTGGCCGACGGGGCATCGGCCGACGGGACCCGCACGGGAGCTGCTGTCGCTGACGCGGGGTTAGTGCGGCTTCGCCGCGTACCTCGCCGCACCCGGGAGCGTCCCGCGACCCCTACGGCGCCCCCGCAAAACCGCTGGCCACGCCGCTCACCGGCCCGGCACCATGGCCGGCATGGCTCTCACCGCCCCGCCCGCCACCGGCGTCCGCGCCCCCTGGGAAGACCTCCCCGCCGCCGTCCGGCACGCCGTCGGCGAGATGCTCGGAGCGCCGGTCGTACGGGCGCGGACACAGCGCGGCGGTTTCTCCCCCGGCGTGGCGGCGCGGGTGCGCACGGCGGCGGGCGGTACCGGCTTCGTCAAGGCGGTGAGCGCCGAGGCCAATGCGCACAGCCCCCGCCTGCACCGCCGGGAGGCACGCAACGCCGCCGCGCTCCCGGCCGCCGTACCCGCGCCCCGGCTGCTCGGGACGTACGACGACGGCACGTGGGTGGCGCTGGTCTTCGAGGAGGTGGCGGGGCGGCAGCCGCAGGTGCCCTGGCGACCGGACGAGCTGCGCCGGGTGCTCGACGCCGTGACCGTGCTCGGCCGTACCGGCACGCCGTGCCCCCTCGACGTTCCGTCCGTCGCGGACGACCTGGCCGAGGACTTCAGCGGCTTTCGCAGGCTCCTGGACGGCGTGGCCGGTGACGTGCGCGACCGGCTCGGTGCCCGGACCGCCGCCCGGCTGCCCGACCTCGCCGCGCTGGAAGCCCGCTGGACCGAGGGCGCCTCGGGGGACACCCTGGCCCACGGCGACCTGCGCGCGGACAACGTGCTGCTCACGGGCGACGGTGGCGTCGTCTTCGTGGACTGGCCGCACGCCCTGCGCGCCGCGCCCTGGTTCGACCTGCTCGTCATGCTGCCGTGCGTGCGGGCACAGGGCGGCCCCGATCCCGAGGAGGTCTTCACCGCGCACCCGCTGGGCCGGGACGCCGACCCGGACGCCGTGAGCGCCGCGCTGGCCGCCCTCACGGGTTACTTCCTGCGCAGTTCCCTGAACCCGCCGCCACCGGGCCTGCCCACGCTGCGCCCCTTCCAGCGCGCCCAGGGCGAGGCAGCCCTGGAGTGGCTCGGAAAGCGGCTGTGACCACCTCCCGAAGGAGTGTCCCGAAGTGGCGAGGGGCAGCGGCCGCCCCTCGGGCACCTGTGCCCCCGGACGGCCGCGTCCCTGCCGGCGCTGTCCCGCTCAGCCCGCGGCGGTGACCAGCGCCCGCATCACGCGCGGGTCCTCGCCCATCTCGGGGTGCCACTGCACGCCCAGCACCCAGCCGCGGTCCGCCGGCAGCTCGACCGCCTCCACCGTGCCGTCCGCCGCGTACGCCGACGGCACCAGTCCCGTGCCGAGCCGGTCCACGGCCTGGTGGTGGTACGTGGGCACCGTCGTCTCCTCCGGGACGATCCCGGCGTACAGACTGCCCGGCACCGGCTTCACCGGGTGGCCGCCGAACACGCCGACCGCCTCCGTGTGCCCCTCCAGGTGCTGCACCAGCGTCCCGCCGAGCGCCACGTTCAGCAGCTGCATGCCCCGGCAGACGCCCAGCAGCGGTGTCCCCGCGGCCAGGGCGGCTTCGATCAGGGCGAGTTCCCAGGCGTCGCGGGCCGGCGCGGGCGGGCCGCTGCGGGGGTCGCGCTCGGCGCCGTACCGGGCCGGGTCCACGTCCGGGCCGCCCGCGATGACCAGCCCGTCGAGCCGGGCCACCGTCGCCGCCGCCTGCCCGGGCGCGTCCGGCGGCAGCAGGGCGGCCAGCCCGCCGGCCCGCTGCACCAGCCGTGGGTAGGCGGCGGGCAGCAGGGCCGCCTCCAGTTCCCACACGCCCCAGCGGGCACCGGTCTCCAGATACGTGCTCACACCGATCAACGGCCGTCCGGTCACGCCGCCCTCCCAGTCATCCAAAGGTGCACGCTCATACCTTTGCAGAGTGAGGGTCATGTCAGGAAGCCCCGCAGCAGCGCCGCCGTGCCCGCGCAGTGCTCGCGCATCATCTCCCGCGCGCCGTCCGCGTCCCCGTCCAGCACCGCCTCCACCAGCGCGGTGTGCTGGCGCTGCGAGTGCTCCAGGTTGCGCACCAGCAGCGGGATGCAGTCGAGCAGGTCGTTGACCGTGGCCCGGACCGCCGCGTACTGGGCGGTCAGGGAGGGGGACCCGCACAGCTCGGCCAGCGTCAGGTGCAGCAGGGTGTCCGCGCGCCGGTAGTCCGCCAGCGGCGCCTCGTGCGTGCGGTCCAGCGCCACGCGCAGCCGGTCCGCCTGCTCCTGTGTCAGTCCGTGCGCCGCGCACAGCCCGGCCGCGCCCACCTCCAGGACCTCGCGGAACCGCAGCATGTCCTCGATGTCGACCTCGGCGATCCGGCGCCGCAGCTCGTCCTCGCCGCCGGCGTCCGTGCGCGGCAGCACGAACGTCCCGCCGTAGCGCCCGCGCCGTGCCTCCACCAGCCCCTGGTCGTGGAGCACCTTCAGCACCTCGCGCAGCGTCACCCGGCTGATGCCGAGCCGCTCCGCCAGCTCCCGCTCGGCCGGCAGTCGTTGCCCGCCCGGCACCAGGCCGAGCCGCACGACCTGGAGGATCTGCTCCAGCGCCTCCTCGAAGCCGTTGCCCGCCCGCACCGGCCGCAGCACCGGAGCGAGCCGGTCACCCACCCCCTGAGTGTCACTCTCCCAGGACATCCGGCCTTACCCCCTTCCCAAGCAATGGTTCTGAGCAATACCTTATGGCTCCCGGCCCGGCCGAAAAAGCGCGAAGGCGCCGAAGGAGGCTCTCCCGTGGCAGACCGCACACCCCCGCTCAGCGTCGAGGAACTGCACGCCCTCGTCGCGAGTGGTGAGATCGACACTGTCGTCCTGGCCTTCCCCGATATGCAAGGGCGTCTCCAGGGCAAGCGGTTCGCCGCCCGCTTCTTCCTCGACGAGGTCCTGCACCACGGCACCGAGGGCTGCAACTACCTCCTCGCCGTCGACACCGAGATGAACACCGTCGACGGCTACGCGATGTCCTCCTGGGAACGCGGCTACGGCGACTTCGCCATGCACCCCGACCTCGCCACCCTGCGCCGCATCCCCTGGCACCCCGGCACCGCCCTGCTCGTCGCGGACCTCGCCTGGAACGACGACTCCCCGGTCGTCGCCGCGCCCCGCCAGATCCTGCGCCGCCAGCTGGAGCGGCTCGCCGAGCTCGGCTACACCGCCCAGACCGGCACGGAACTCGAGTTCATCGTCTTCAAGGACAGCTATGAGGCGGCCTGGGACGCGGGCTACCGGGGCCTGACCCCCGCCAACCAGTACAACATCGACTACTCCATCCTCGGCACCGGCCGCATCGAACCCCTGCTGCGCCGGCTGCGCAACGACATGGCCGGCGCCGGCCTCACCGTCGAGTCCGCCAAGGGCGAGTGCAACCCCGGCCAGCACGAGATCGCCTTCCGCTACGACGAGGCCCTCGTCACCTGCGACCAGCACGCGCTGTACAAGACGGGCGCCAAGGAGATCGCCGCCCAGGAAGGCGTCTCGATCACCTTCATGGCCAAGTACAACGAGCGCGAGGGCAACTCCTGCCACATCCACCTCTCGCTCGCCGACGCCGACGGGAACAACGCCATGGCGGGAGACGGCGAAGGCGGCATGTCCGACGTCATGCGGCACTTCCTCGCCGGACAGCTCGCCGCCCTCCGCGACTTCTCCCTCCTGTACGCCCCGAACATCAACTCCTACAAGCGGTTCCAGCCCGGCTCCTTCGCCCCCACCGCAGTCGCCTGGGGCCACGACAACCGCACCTGCGCCCTGCGTGTGGTCGGCCACGGCCGCTCCCTGCGCTTCGAGAACCGCCTCCCCGGCGGGGACGTGAACCCGTACCTCGCCGTCGCCGGCCTCGTCGCGGCCGGCCTGTACGGCATCGAGCACAAACTCGAACTCCCCGACCCCTGTCCCGGCAACGCCTACACCGCCGGCTTCGAGCACGTCCCGACCACCCTGCGCGAGGCCGCCGAGCTGTGGGAGAACAGCCCGATCGCCAAGGCCGCCTTCGGCGACGAGGTCGTGGCCCACTACCGCAACATGGCGCGCGTCGAACTGGAGGCCTTCGACGCCGCGGTCACCGACTGGGAACTGCGCCGCTCCTTCGAACGCCTGTGACAACGCCTGTGACAACGCCTGTGAAAGGTGATCACGTGTCCGACCCGCACGAGCTGACCGTCCTCAACCCCGCCACGGAAGAGGTCGTCGCCACCGTCCCCGCCGCGAGCGAGGAGGACGTGGCCGCCGCCGTCGTACGGGCCTCGCGCGCCCAGACCGGCTGGGCCGCACTCGCCCCCGCCGACCGGGCCCGGCTGCTGCGCCGCTTCGCCGACACCGTCGACGCCCACGTCGAGGAACTCGCCCAGCTGGAGGTCCGCGAGGCCGGTCACACCGTCGGCAACGCCCGCTGGGAGGCCGGCAACGCCCGTGACCTGCTGCTGTACGCGGCCGGCGGTGCGGAGCGCCTCCTCGGCCGGCAGATCCCGGTGCCCGGCGGCTGGAACGTCACCTTCCAGGAACCCCTCGGCGTCGTCGGTGTGATCGCCCCCTGGAACTTCCCCCTGCCGATCGCCGCCTGGGGCTCCTTCCCGGCGCTCGCGGCCGGCAACGCCGTCGTCCTCAAACCCGCCGAGACCACCCCGCTCACCGCGCTCCGCCTCGCCGAACTGGCCCTTCAGGCGGGCCTGCCCGAGCACGTCTTCCAGGTGCTGCCCGGGTACGGCCACACCGCCGGACGCGCCCTGGTCGACCACCCGGACGTCGCCAAGATCGTGTTCACCGGCTCCACCCGCACCGGCCGCGAGGTCATGGAGCGCTGCGCCCGGCTGGTCAAGCCGGTCACCCTCGAACTCGGCGGCAAGAGCCCCAACATCGTCTTCGCCGACGCCGACCTCAGGGCCGCCCTCGACCCCTTCTCCTTCCTGGACAACTCCGGCCAGGACTGCTGTGCCCGCACCCGCGTCCTCGTCCACGCGTCGGTGTTCGAGGAGGCCCGCGAGTTCCTCGCCGACGCGCTGGCCGCCGTCGTCGTGGGCGACCCCGCCGACGAGAAGACGCAGATGGGCCCGCTGATCTCGCGGCAGCAGCTGGACCGCGTACGGGCGTACGTTCCCGAGGACGCCCCGGCCCTGCGCGGCAGCGCCCCCGACGGCCCCGGCTTCTGGTTCCCGCCGACGGTGCTCACCGGCGAGCGGCACGACAGCCCGGCAGCGCGCGAGGAGATCTTCGGCCCCGTCGCCGTCCTGCTGCCCTTCACCGACGAGGAGGACGCGATCCGCCTCGCCAACGACACCCCCTACGGCCTCTCCGGCTCCCTGTGGACCCGGGACCTCGGCCGCGCCCTGCGCGTCTCCCAGGCCGTCCGCGCGGGCAACCTGTCCGTCAACTCCCACTCCAGCGTCCGCTACTGGACCCCGTTCGGCGGCTACAAGCAGTCCGGCCTCGGCCGTGAACTGGGCCCCGACGCCCTGACCGCCTTCACCGAGACCAAGAACGTCTTCATCAGCAACGTCTCCCCCAGCACGGAGGGCCCCGCACAGTGACCGCAGAATCTGTTTGCCGCCGCCTGGTCGGCCGTACCGCCGTCGTCACCGGAGCCGGCAGCGGCATCGGCCTCGCCACCGCCCGCCGGCTCGCCTCCGAGGGCGCCCACGTGGTCTGCGCGGACGTGGACGAGGCCCGCGGCAAGGCCGTCGCCGACGAGGTCGGCGGACTCTTCGTGAAGGTCGACGTCACCGACCCCGAGCAGGTCGAGGCGCTGTTCAAGACGGCGTACGACACCTACGGCAGCGTCGACGTCGCCTTCAACAACGCCGGTATCTCCCCGCCCGACGACGACTCCATCCTGGAGACCGGTCTGGAGGCCTGGAAGCGGGTCCAGGAGGTCAACCTCACCTCCGTCTACCTGTGCTGCAAGGCCGCCATCCCCTACATGCGCCGGCAGGGCAGGGGGTCCATCATCAACACCGCGTCCTTCGTGGCGCGGATGGGCGCGGCGACGTCGCAGATCTCGTACACCGCGTCCAAGGGCGGCGTACTCGCCATGTCCCGCGAGCTGGGCGTGCAGTTCGCCCGGGAGGGCATCCGGGTCAACGCCCTCTGCCCGGGACCGGTGAACACCCCGCTCCTGCAGGAACTGTTCGCCAAGGACCCGGAGCGGGCCGCCCGCCGGCTCGTGCACATCCCCCTCGGGCGGTTCGCCGAGGCCGAGGAGATCGCCGCCGCCGTCGCCTTCCTGGCCAGCGACGACTCCTCCTTCGTGAACGCCACCGACTTCCTGGTGGACGGCGGCATCGCGGGCGCGTACGTCACGCCCGTGTAGGGCGCGACCCGTCAGAGGAACGTGTGTCCCTCACCCCGGTAGGTGGGCACGGTCGCGGTGACCGTGCCCCCCTCGATCAGGTGCAGGGCGTCGAACCGCTCGCACAGCTCGCCCGCCTTCGCGTGCCGGAACCACACCTTGTCGCCGATGAGGAGGTCGTCGGCGGGCGAGCCGAGCAGCGGGGTCTGCACCTCGCCGGGCCCCTCCTGGGGGTCGTACGCCAGCCCCTCCGGCAGGTACGGCACCGGCAGCCGGTCGGGGCCGGCCGCACCGGAGGCCGGATACCCGCCGCCCAGCACGGTGACCACGCCGACCCCGGGGCGCCGTACGACGGGCTGGGCGAACAGGGCCGCCGGACGGCCGGTGAACGAGGTGTAGTTGTCGAAGAGCCGCGGCACGTACAGCCCCGAACCGGCGGCGATCTCCGTCACGGCGTCCTCGGCGGCGGTGTGCTGCACACTGCCCGTCCCGCCGCCGTTGACGAACTCCAGGCCGGGGACGACGGCCCGCACCGCGCGCACGACCGCGGCGCGCCGCTCCGCCAGCTCCCGGCGGGCCGCCGCCTGCATCAGCCGGATCGCCCGGGACCGCAACGGCCGTCCGGCCACCGCGTCCCCGACGCCCGCGACATGCCCCTCGTACGCCATGATCCCGACCAGCCGGAAGCCCGGCCGCCGGGCCACCGAGCGGGCCAGCTCGGCGAGCTGGGCGGGGGAGCGCAGCGGGGAGCGCCGCGCCCCGACCCGGACCCGGCCGCCCAGCAGCCGCAGCGAGGTGTCCAACTCCAGGCACACGCGCACCGGTTCACGTCCGCCGTCGCGGGCGGCGTCGATCAGGTCGAGCTGCGCCGGGTCGTCCACCATCACGGTCACCGCACCGGCGAGCTTGGGATCGGCGGCCAGCTCCGCGAACCCGCCGCGGTCGGCGGACGGATAGGCCAGCAGGACGTCGTCGAACCCGGAGCGGGCCAGCCACAGGGACTCGGCCAGGGTGAACGACATGATGCCCTGGAAGCCGTCCTTCGCCAGGACGCGCTCCAGCAGGGCACGGCAGCGCACGGACTTGCTGGCGACCCGGACCGGCTTGCCGGCGGCCCGGCGGACGAGATCGGCCGCGTTGGCGTCGAAGGCGTCCAGGTCCACGATCGCGAGAGGGGCGTCGAGATGGGCGGTGGCCCGGTCGTAACGGGCCCGGTCGGCGGCGCGCGCAGTCATGACGGAAGCGTGCCAGACAGGATTACCGCAGGGTAGGGGGACGTTCCGGGCAGATGCCCCGGGGCCCCGGACAGGTTCGGTCTTGGCCCCGGACAAGCCGTAGAGTGACGCGCACGTACGGCGGAAGGCGCTCGGCCGCTTTCACCTGAACCGGGATGCCGGTCCGGCCGTACGGGTATGCGTGCCCGGAACGGAGCTTCCGCACCGGGTGCGGCCGAGCAGCGCAGCGGCCCGCGTACGTGAGGACGGCCCGGGCACGAGGAAACGGGGGGTGCATGAGCACGGAAGCGCGCCACGCACCCATCCCCCCGCGCCCCTCGGCCCCACCCCGCCCGGCCGTCCCGCCGCGCCCCTCGGCCCCGCCCGCCCGCCCGGCCGGCGCGGGCACCGAGCCGCCCGCACCACGCACACCCCAGCGCCCACCGGCACCCGCCCAGGCGCCCCAGCCGGCTCCCGCCGTTTCGTCCGAGGACCCCGACGACGAGCCGTCGGTCTTCACCCCCCGCACACCCCGCCCGCCCGCCGGAGCCCCGGCCCGTACCGACCTGCCGCCCGCCGGGGGCACCGCACCCGCCGACGGCCCCCCGGCCGCGGGCAACGGCCCGGCACGCGGCGGCTCGCCCGTCGCCGGAGGCTTCGCCCACGAGCGCCGGTCGTCCACGGGTGACCTCGCCCGCAACGGCCTGACCGGCACCGGTGGCTTCGCGCGTGAGGGTCTGCCCGGTGCGGGTGGTCCCGCCGGCGACGGCCGGGAGTCTGCCGCGGGGTTCGCGCGCCAGGGTTCGGGTTCCGCCGGGCGGTCGGCGGGTGAGGGTGTGTCCTTCACCGACGACTTCGCGCGTGCCGGCCGGGAGTCCGCCTCGGGGTTCGTGCGCCACGGTTCGGCTGCGGGCACCGGCACCGGCTCGTCCTCCGCCGGTGCTGACGGGCGGGACGGCCGGACGACCGCCGGCGGTACCGGACGGCCGTCCGCCGGTGGCTCCGGACGGGCCCTGGGCGAGGGCCCCGCGGCGGGGGAGGGTGCCGAAAGGGGTGCCGGCGTGCGCGGCCGGTATCCCAGGGGGCCCGAGGGCGCCGAGCCCGCCGTTCCGCCCCCGCCGCCCGCCTCGGCCCGGTTCCCCGATGCTCCGCCCAGCACGGGGCGTGAGCCGCGTAGGGACGGCTCCGTCCCCCGCACGGACCCGGCGCCCCGGCGGCCGGGACGTCCGGCGGAGACCTCCGCGGAGACGACGGCCCGGCTCCGGCAGGTCACCGGGTCCGCGGAGTCCGGGAGCTCCGGCGGCGCGCCCGTGCCTGCCGCGCGCGGGGGTGAGCGCCGTACCGCCGCCGTGTCCGCCGGGCGCGCGCAGGCGGAGTGGAGTCCCCTCGCGCCCGCCCGTCCGGCCGGCCCGGCGGCCTCCACGGTCTCGGCCGTGCCGGACCCGGCGCTGTCCTGGAGTGCCGCCGCGGCCGCGCGGCCCGTCGTGTCGTTCGCGGAGCCCGAGGCCTTCGGCGAGCCGGCCCCGCACCTGGTGGGGCGCCGCACCGCCGTGGCCGCCGCCTGTCTCGTGCTCGGCCTCGGCCTCATCGGCGGTGCCGTGACCGGGATCTGGCTCACCGACGACGGGGACGACGCCCCGGGCGACCACTTCGCCAGCGCCGGGACGCTCTGGCACAACGCCCCCGTGGACCAGCTCTTCCCGCCCACCGTCCAGGGCACCGGTGCCGGCCCCGGCGGCGCCGACCGCACCTGGAGCAGGATCGCCGTGGCCCCGGACAGCGGCTGCGCGCACGCCTTCGACCCGCTGCTGCAGAAGGTCCTCGCCCCCGTCGGCTGCCAGCGGCTGCTGCGCGCCACCTACACCGACGCCACCCAGAGCTACGTCACCACGGTCGGCCTGCTGTTCACCAGGGCCGACCCCGCCGCCATGTCCGCGCTCGCCCACCGTTTCCGCACCGAGCGCCTGGACCGGCGGACCGATCTGATGCCCCGTCCGTACGCGGCCGAGGGCACCCCCGCGGCCGGCTTCGGGGACAAGCAGCGCGCCTCCTGGACCATCTCCGTCCTCACCGACGCCCCCGTCGTCGCCTACGCCGTCTCCGGCTGGGCCGACGGCCGCGGCGTCGACGCGCCCCAGGCCGCCGCCGACGCCGTCAGCGACGGTGCCACCACCGCACCGGCCCAGGCCGGTCTCGGCAACGAGGCCCAGGGCCTGGCCGACCGCATCGAGCGGCGCCTGCGCCAGAGCATCGGCACGGCCACGGAGAAACCCTCATGAGGCGATCGATATGCGGCCGCGCCCGCGCTCACCGGGCCGGAGCGGCGGTGAGCCTGCTGCTCGGCGGCTCCCTCGCCCTGCTGCCGTCCACCGCGGCCCACGCCGACGGCATCCGCGTCCAGCAGTGGGCTCTGTCGGCGCTGCACCTGGACGAGGCCTGGCACACCACCAAGGGCCGCGGCGTCACCGTCGCCGTCCTGGACACCGGCGTAGAGGCCGACCACCCCGACCTCGGCGGCAACGTCCTGCCCGCCAAGGACATGATCGGCTTCGGCGCCGGGCCCGGCGACCGCACATGGGCCCGGCACGGCACGGCCATGGCCGGCATCATCGCCGGGCACGGCCACGGCCCGGGCGGCACCGCCGGCGTCATGGGCGTCGCTCCCGAGGCGAAGATCCTGCCCGTGCGGGTGATCCTGGAGGACGGCGACCCCGCCCGCGCCAAGGCCCGCACCAGCCGCGGCAACGCCCTCGCCGACGGCATCCGCTGGGCCGCCGACCACGGTGCCGACGTCATCAACCTCTCCCTCGGCGACGACTCGAACTCCGCGCATCCCGAGCCCAGCGAGGACGAGGCCGTGCAGTACGCCCTGAAGAAGGGCGTGGTGGTCGTCGCCTCCGCGGGCAACGGCGGCGACAAGGGCGATCACATCTCCTACCCGGCGGCCTACCCCGGCGTCATCGCCGCGACCGCCGTGGACAAGTACGGCACCCGCGCCTCCTTCTCGACCCGCCGCTGGTACTCGGCCGTCAGTGCGCCCGGCGTCAACGTGGTCATCGCCGACCCCGACCACAAGTACTACGAGGGCTGGGGCACCTCGGCCGCCTCCGCCTTCGTCTCCGGCGCGGCGGCGCTGATCAAGGCCGCCCACCCGGACCTGAGCCCGGCCCAGGTCAAGTCGCTCCTGGAGGACACCGCCCGGGACGCGCCGGTCGGCGGCCGGGACGACTCCCGCGGCTTCGGCATGATCGACCCGGCGGCGGCGCTGAAGGCGGCCGGACGTCTGAGACCGCAGGGCCTGCAGGTGGCGTCGTACGGCGAGAAGTACTTCGGCGCCGGCCCGGACGCCCCCGAGGCCACCTCCTCGGCCTCCGACTGGGCGGGCCCGCTGGCCGGCAGTGCCGGCGGGGTCCTGCTGGTGGCGGGCGTGGTGCTGTGGCGGGGCCGCAGGAAAACGGTCTGAGGGTGCGGCGTCTTCCGCACCGGCTCCGGCAGCTGTGCGGCGAGGGCCTGCCGGAGCGGACACCGGCAGGGGGACGGCGGCGGCCACGAGGCCACCGGCTGTGAGAGATCGGCGAGTCGGGCGTACGAGAGGCACTGCGCTCCAGATCACCCGACGCACACATCTCGATCGCTGCCGGTTCCTACCGATCACTTGCCGGTGAACGCCGACACCGCCGCCTGTGCCGCCTCCTCCACCAGCGCGATGCCCCGGGCCTGGCTCCGCGTGCCCTCCGACAGCACCGCGACCAGGTGGTCGGTGCCGTCCACCGTCACCCGTCCGATGCTGTTCACGTCCCACAGCCCGGTCGTGCTGCGCGCCAGCCAACCGTTCTTCAGCGCCCACGAGCCGCCCTCCGCGGCGGCCGACACCCCCCACTGCTGGTCCGCCTCGACCGACTTCATCAGCGCCTGCAGAGATGTCCGGGAGGCCGCGCTCAGCCGGGAGTCCGCCGTGAACACCTGCCGCAGCAGGCGGAGTTGGTCCGCCGCCGTGGTCTGTGTCAGACCCCACAGCTCACCCTCGCCGCCCTGGGTCGCCGTCAGCCCCAGGCGCCGGTTGGCCGCGTCCAGGCCGGCCGCCCGCCCGATGGCGTGCCACAGCGTCGTCGCGGACGCGTTGTCGCTGTTCTCGATCATCTTCGTGGCGCACGCCTGCTCGGCCGCCGTCAGCCGCCGTCCCGCGTCCTGCGCCTGGAGCAGCAGCGCGGCCAGGATGTCGACCTTGACGATGCTCGCCGTGTCGAAGGCCGCGTCGCCGTACGCGGCGCTCTCACCGGAGTCCACCGCCAGCACCGCGGCCGACACCCGCGCGCCCGAGGGCACGCTCACCCCCGCCATCGCCTTGCTCAGCAGCGCGTCCCGGTCCACCGCCGGCTCCGTCACGGTTGCCTCCCTTCCCGCCCCGGCCGGGGAGGCGACCGGGGGCGCCGCCGACGATACGGCCGCCGCCCCCGGGCACGCCCGCGCCTTCACATACGCGGTGCCGCCGGCCGTGACCCCGCCCGCCGCGACCACGGCCGGCCCGGCGTACAGCAGCGGACGGCGCCGGGGCGGACGCGCACGACGGCCGCGGCGGGCTCTTGAGGACTCCATGGCCGCGATGCTCGGACCGCGGACGTGCGCCGCGTGGGACGCGCACGAGACGGGGATCAGGGAACGCTGAGACTTCGGTGAAGGCTCCCGTGCGGCGGTCCGGGGAGGTGCCTATAGGGTCGGTGACCGTGGCGAACAAGAACATTCCCGACCCCGGCTTCTCCGACGACGACGGCTCCGCCGACCCCGCACTGAGTGCCGCGCTCGCCGCCTGGGCCGAGGACCGCGGCGCCCTGGCCCCCGTGCTCCAGGCGCTCAAGGGCGCCCGCCTGCTCGTCCCCGTCGTCGCCGTGCTCGGCGAGGTCGAGGAGGACGAGAACGGGCTGCGCCGCGAGAAGACCAGCGACATGGCCGTACCCACCCTGAAGTCCGGTCACCGCACCGCCCTGCCCGCGTTCACCTCCACCGACGCCCTCGCCCGCTGGGATCCCGAGGCCCGTCCGGTCGCCGTACCCCTGCACCAGGCGCTCCAGGCCGCCGCCCACGAGAAGGCCGACACGGTGGTGCTGGACCTCGCCGGACCGGTGCCGTTCGAGCTGACCGGCCCGGCGCTGCTCGCCCTCGCCGAGGGCCGCACCAGCACCGACCCGCTCGCCGACCCGGCCGTCGTGGCGGCGGTGCGGGCGGTCGTGGCGGCGGAGCCCGCCGTGCTGCGCGCCCACCTCGGGCCCGGACAGGCCGACGGCACCCTCGCCCTCGTCCTCGACCCGGCCGTGGCGCCCGCCCCGGCCGCCCGTGCGGTCGCCGAGCGTCTCGCCGCCGACGGAACACTGAGGGCCCGCCTGGTGCGCGGCCTCGACCTGGCACTGCTGCCGGCCGGGACAACGCCTCCGGGCGAGCCCCTGTACATCAAGGAGTAGGTCAGCCGTAGACCGGGCCGGTGTACTTCTCGCCCGGTCCCTGGCCCGGGTCGTCCGGGACGATCGACGCCTCGCGGAACGCCAGCTGGAGCGACTTCAGGCCGTCGCGCAGCGGGGCCGCGTGGAAGGAGCTGATCTCGGTCGCGCCGGCGTCCAGCAGACCGGCGAGCGCGGTGATCAGCTTGCGGGCCTCGTCCAGGTCCTTGTACTTCTCGCCCTCCTCGCTCAGCCCGAGCTTCACGGCGGCGGCGCTCATCAGGTTGACGGCGACCGTCACGATCACCTCGACGGCGGGGACCTCGGCGATGTCCCGGGTCATCGCGTCGAAGTCGGGGTTCTCAGGAGGGGTCTCACTCATGCCCCACACCATAGGCGGTCCGCCGACGAGGTCCTCGATTAGCCCTTCCCCGGCGGTCCTGCTAACCTTGTGTGACGACCGGCTGGACATCCCCTGCGAACAACAGGGCGCCCAGCCCACAAGTGGAGGCTCCGAACTCCCACCTGACCGTCCTCCGGGACGGCGGGTCACCCGGTCAGGCGGCCACCATCGTTCCGTACGGACGATGGAGCCGCCCGAACTGCGCCCCGCGGTCACCGCGGCGGTGCTCCGGTAGCCGTTGGAGCCCCCGCCTGTGATCGGCCGGGGCATTTTTTGTGCGTCGGCGCGGTTAGGTCTTAGGAACAAAGACGTTACGCGGCTGTCCGCCAGACCGTCGCGTGGTGCTACCGAGGAGGATCCATCAGCGCCGAGCCCCGCATCAACGACCGGATTCGCGTTCCCGAGGTGCGACTTGTCGGTCCCAGTGGCGAGCAGGTGGGCATCGTCCCCCTCGCTAAGGCACTGGAGCTTGCGCAGGAGTACGACCTGGACCTGGTCGAGGTCGCGGCGAACGCCCGTCCGCCCGTGTGCAAGCTCATGGACTACGGGAAGTTCAAGTACGAGTCGGCCATGAAGGCCCGTGAGGCGCGCAAGAACCAGGCGCACACGGTCATCAAGGAGATGAAGCTCCGGCCGAAGATCGACCCGCACGACTATGACACCAAGAAGGGTCACGTCGTCCGGTTCCTCAAGCAGGGCGACAAGGTCAAGATCACGATCATGTTCCGTGGTCGCGAGCAGTCCCGGCCCGAGCTGGGCTACCGGCTGCTGCAGCGTCTCGCGGAGGACGTCCAGGACCTCGGTTTCGTCGAGTCGAACCCGAAGCAGGACGGCCGCAACATGATCATGGTCCTCGGTCCGCACAAGAAGAAGACCGAGGCGATGGCCGAGGCCCGCCAGGCGCAGGAGGCCCGCAAGGCCGAAGCGAAGGCGAACCCCGGTAAGTCGCAGAACGCCGCGGACCCGGACGCTGTGAACGCCGAGGCCCACGACGAGGTCCTTGACGAGGCCCCTGCCGAGGCTTCCGCCGAGGCGTGATCCCGGGGGACGTACGTCCCCGAGGATGTAACCGATACAAGAGAGCGACGCTCCATCGTGCCCGGTTTCACGACCGGGCACCGGAGCGCCACCGACGAGGAGATAACGGCGCTATGCCGAAGAACAAGTCGCACAGCGGTGCCAGCAAGCGCTTCAAGATCACCGGCTCCGGCAAGGTGCTCCGCGAGCGTGCCGGCAAGCGCCACCTGCTCGAGCACAAGTCGTCCCGCGTCACGCGTCGCCTCACCGGCAACGCCGAGATGGCCCCGGGCGACGCCGCGAAGATCAAGAAGCTTCTCGGCAAGTGACGGCGCGGCGCCCTGAGCGCCGTGCGTCTGGACCGGGACCGAATCGATTCCGGGTCGTGTGAGTACCCCCACGACCCCGCTACAAGGAGTTAACAAGTGGCACGCGTCAAGCGGGCAGTCAACGCCCACAAGAAGCGCCGGGCGATCCTCGAGCAGGCCTCCGGCTACCGCGGTCAGCGCTCGCGCCTGTACCGCAAGGCCAAGGAGCAGGTCACCCACTCGCTGGTCTACAACTACAACGACCGCAAGAAGCGCAAGGGCGACTTCCGTCAGCTGTGGATCCAGCGCATCAACGCCGCTGCCCGCGCCAACGGCATCACCTACAACCGCTTCATCCAGGGTCTGAAGGCCGCGAACGTCGAGGTCGACCGCAAGATCCTGGCCGAGCTGGCCGTGAACGACGCGAACGCGTTCGCCGCGCTCGTCGAGGTCGCGCAGAAGGCACTGCCGTCGGACGTCAACGCGCCCAAGGCTGCGTGACGCCGCGCCGGCTCTAGGCCGACGTTCACTGGAGGACCCGCAGGCTTCACGGCTTGCGGGTCCTGCTGTTGGGGGCGGGCCGGCCATTCCGTTCCGTCGCGGCTCGGTGGGGGCTGATCGTGCGGTTCCCCGCGCCCCTCACGGGGCGTTCCAGCGCGACGGCGCTGCACGACGAAGACTTTCTTGAAGGTGAAGGACAGGATGCCCACCCCCGAGCTGATCTCCCCCCGGTCCGCCCGTGTCGCCGCCGCGCGGCGGCTCGCCAAGCGGAACTTCAGGGGCAAGGACCGGCTGTTTCTCGCGGAGGGGCCGCAGGCCGTCAGGGAAGCGGCCGGGCACCGGGCAGAAGGCACCTCCACCCTCGTCGAGCTGTTCGCCACCGTCGAAGCCGCGGAGCGCTACGCCGACATCATCGGGGCGGCACGGACCGCCGGCGCCCGCGTGCACCTCGCCTCCGAAGAGGTCATCGCCGAGATCTCCACCACCGTCACCCCGCAGGGCCTGGTCGGGGTGTGCCGGTTCCTGGACACGCCGTTCGAGGAGATCCTCGCCGCCCGGCCGAAACTGGTCGCCGTGCTCGCCCATGTGCGCGACCCCGGCAACGCCGGGACCGTGCTGCGCTGCGCCGACGCCGCCGGTGCCGAGGCCGTGGTCCTCACCGACGCCTCCGTCGACCTGTACAACCCCAAGGCCGTACGCGCCTCGGTGGGCTCCCACTTCCATCTGCCCGTCGCCGTGGGCGTGCCCGTCGAGCGGGCCGTCGAGGGGCTGAAGGGCGCCGGCGTGCGGATCCTCGCCGCCGACGGCGCCGGGACCGACGACCTCGACGACGAACTCGACAAGGGGACCATGGGCGGGCCCACCGCCTGGGTGTTCGGCAACGAGGCCTGGGGACTGCCGGCGGAGACCCGGGCGCTCGCCGACGCCGTCGTCCGCGTCCCCATCCACGGAAAGGCCGAGAGCCTGAACCTCGCCACGGCCGCCGCCGTATGTCTCTACGCGTCGGCCCGTGCACAGCGCGCCTCCGGAGGGTGCCGCTCCGTCACCGAGAGCTAGTAGGGTGACCAGTGCGGGGCCCTGCGCCGTCTGAGAGGTGGGGTACGGGGATGAGTGTGGCCGGCACGAGCACCGCGCCGGGGGGACGGGACGCGCGGCGCGCGCCCCTGCCCCGGCACGGCGATCAGGCGGGCTTCGACCCCGACCAGCTCCCCGACGGCCTCGTCGTCGCCGACGAGCACGGCCGTGTCGTCTGCTTCAACGCGGCCGCCGCCCGCATCACCGCCCAGCGCGCCGCCGACGCCCTCGGCCGGCCCCTGGAGAACGCGCTGCCGCTGGAGGATCTGGAGGGCCGCCGCTGGTGGCAGCTCACCGACCCCTACCGCGGGCTCGCGATCCGGGTGCGGCAGCCGGAGCGCAATCTGCTGCTGCCCGGCGGAAGGGAGGTGCTGGTCTCCGCGCGGTACGTGCGCGACGAGCCGCTCGGACCGGTCCGGCAGGTCGTCGTCTCGCTGCGGGACACCGAGGCCCGCCGCCGCACCGAGCGCAGCCACGCCGAGCTGATCGCGACCGTCGCCCATGAACTGCGCTCGCCCCTGACCTCCGTCAAGGGCTTCACCGCCACGCTCCTCGCCAAGTGGGAACGCTTCACCGACGACCAGAAGCGGCTGATGCTGGAGACCGTCGACGCCGACGCCGACCGGGTCACCCGGCTCATCGCCGAGCTGCTCGACATCTCCCGGATCGACAGCGGGCGCCTGGAGGTGCGCCGGCAGCCCGTCGACATCGGGGCCGCCGTCTCCCGGCACATCCAGGCCTACGTCGCCGCCGGCCAGCCCGCCGGCCGCTTCCTGCTCCGCATCGAGCAGCCGCTGCCCACCCTGTGGGCCGACCCCGACAAGATCGACCAGGTGCTCAGCAACCTCATCGAAAATGCCGTGCGGCACGGCGAGGGAACCGTCACCATTGACGTCACGCCCTGCGCATCCCCGCGCGAGGGCGAGGAAACCGGCACATCGGTCACGGTGAGCGACGAGGGGCCCGGCATCCCGGAGGAGTCCATGAACCGCGTCTTCACCCGCTTCTGGCGGGGCAGCAAGCGCGGCGGCACCGGCCTCGGGCTGTACATCGTCAAGGGCATCGTCGAGGCCCACGGCGGCACCATCACGGTCGGCCGCGCCTCCGTCGGCGGCGCCGAGTTCCGATTTACGTTGCCCGTGGCGGCCCCGGCGTATCTCGCCTAGTGGCCCACGGGCGCATTCGCCTACCTCCGCCCCGTTAGACTCGGCCTTTGGCACCTTTGTGTCCTTCACACGGCCCACAACGGTCTCGGGGACCATCCGCCAGCCAATCGGAAGCACGGGAAGAGATGTCGGCACCCAATAAGTCGTACGACCCAGTCGAGGTCGAGGCGTTGAAACCGGAAGAGATCGAGCGCATGCGGGACGAGGCGCTCGCCGCCTTCGCCGAAGCGAGCTCCCTCGACGCGCTCCACGAGGCCAAGGTCGCCCACACCGGCCCGGCCTCCCCGCTGGCCCTGGCCAACCGCGAGATCGGCGCCCTGCCCCCGCACGCCAAGGCCGAGGCCGGCAAACGCGTCGGCATGGCCCGCGGCGCCGTGAACAAGGCCCTCGCCGCCCGCCAGGCCGAGCTGGAGGCCGAGCGCGACGCCCGCGTGCTGGTGGAGGAGGACGTCGACGTCACGCTGCCGTACGACCGCGTCCCGGCCGGCGCCCGGCACCCGCTCACCACCCTCTCGGAGCGCATCGAGGACATCTTCGTGGCCATGGGCTACGAGGTCGCCGAGGGCCCGCAGGTCGAGGCCGAGTGGTTCAACTTCGACGCCCTCAACATCGGCCCGGACCACCCGGCCCGCGGCGAGGCCGACACGTTCTTCGTGCAGACTGCGTCCGATAGCGGCTCCGCCGCGGGCTCCGTCGGCACCGAGTCCGGTGTCGTGCTGCGCACCCACACCTCGCCGGTCCAGATCCGCTCGCTGCTGGAGCGCGAGCTGCCGGTCTACGTGATCTGCCCCGGCCGCGTGTACCGCACCGACGAGCTGGACGCGACGCACACGCCCGTCTTCCACCAGGTCGAGCTGCTCGCCGTGGACGAGGGCCTGACCATGGCCGACCTCAAGGGCACCCTGGACCACATGGTCCAGTCCCTGTTCGGCGAGGGCATGAAGACCCGGCTGCGGCCGAACTTCTTCCCCTTCACCGAGCCGAGCGCCGAGATGGACATGCTCTGCTACGTCTGCAAGGGCGAGTCCGTCGGCAACCCCGACCGGCCCTGCCGCACCTGCTCCAGCGAGGGCTGGATCGAGCTGGGCGGCTGCGGCATGGTCAACCCGCGGGTGCTCACCGCCTGCGGCGTCGACCCGGAGAAGTACAGCGGCTTCGCCTTCGGGTTCGGCATCGAGCGGATGCTGATGTTCCGCCACAACGTCGAGGACATGCGAGACATGGTCGAGGGTGACGTCCGGTTCACCCGGCCGTTCGGGATGGAGATCTGATGCGGATCCCGCTTTCTTGGCTGCGGGAGTACGTCGACCTGCCGGCGACGGAAACCGGCCGCGACGTCCAGGAGAAGCTCGTCTCCGCCGGCCTGGAGGTCGAGACCGTCGAACAGCTCGGCGCCGACCTCAAGGGTCCGCTGGTCGTCGGCCAGGTGCTGACCATCGAGGAGCTGGAGGGCTTCAAGAAGCCGATCCGCTTCTGCACCGTCGACGTCGGCCAGGCCAACGGCACCGGTGAGCCTCAGGAGATCGTCTGCGGCGCCCGCAACTTCGCCATCGGCGACAAGGTCGTCGTGGTCCTGCCCGGCGCCACGCTCCCCGGCGGCTTCTCCATCGCCGCCCGCAAGACCTACGGCAAGACGTCCCACGGCATGATCTGCTCCACCGACGAGCTGGGCATGGGTGACGACGGCACGCACGGCATCATCGTGCTGCCGCCGGAGACCGAGGTCGGCAAGGACGCCATCGAGCTGCTGGAGCTGGTCGACGAGGTCCTGGACATCGCCGTCACCGCCAACCGCGGCGACTGCCTGTCCATCCGCGGCGTCGCCCGCGAGACCGCCATCGCCTACGGCCTGCCGCTGCGCGACCCGGCGCTGATCGACGTACCCGCCCCGAACGCCTTCGGCTACCCGGTGCAGGTCTCCGAGCCGTTCGGCTGCGACCGCTTCACCGCCCGCACGGTCACCGGCCTGCGCCCCGAGGCCCGCTCCCCGATCTGGCTGCAGCGCCGGCTGCAGAAGGTCGGCATGCGCCCGATCTCGCTCGCCGTCGACGTCACCAACTACGTGATGATGGAGCTGGGCCAGCCGCTGCACGCCTACGACCGCACGCTGGTCCAGGGCACCATCGGTGTGCGCCGCGCCCAGGAGGGCGAGAAGCTCGTCACCCTCGACGGCGTGGAGCGCAAGCTGCACGCCGAGGACCTGGTCATCACCGACGAGCGCGGCCCGATCGGCCTCGCCGGCGTGATGGGCGGCGCCAACACGGAGATCGCCGACCACGAGGTCAGCGAGGACGGCGTCAACGGCACGACCGACGTGGTGATCGAGGCGGCCCACTTCGACGCCGTCTCCATCGCCCGCACGGCCCGCCGGCACAAGCTGCTGTCCGAGGCGTCCCGCCGCTTCGAGCGCGGCGTCGACCCCGCGGCCGCCGCGGCCGCCGCGCAGCGCACCGTGGACCTGCTGGTGCTGCTCGCGGGCGGCACGGCCGAGGCCGGTGTCACCGAGGTCATCGCGCCCTCGGCCCCGCACACCATCACCCTCCCGGCCAACCACCCGGACCGGGTGGCGGGTGTCGACTACGGCCGTGAGACGGTCGTCCGCCGCCTCCAGGAGGTCGGCTGCGACGTGTACGGGCAGGACGAGCTGATCGTCACCGTCCCGTCCTGGCGCCCCGACCTGGCCGACCCGAACGACCTGGCCGAAGAGGTCATTCGCCTGGAGGGCTACGAGAACCTGCCCTCCACGCTGCCCAAGCTCCCCTCGGGCCGCGGCCTGACCCACCGCCAGCGGCTGCACCGCCGGGTCGGCCGCGCGCTGGCCGGAGCGGGCTACGTCGAGGCGCCGAACTACCCCTTCGTCAGCGAGCAGGTCTTCGACCAGCTCGGCCTGGAGTCCGACGACCCGGCCCGCCGCGTCGTCAAGCTGGTCAACCCGCTCAGCGAGGAGGAGCCCGCGCTGCGCACGACGCTGCTGCCGGGTCTGCTCGGTGCGCTGCGGCGCAACGACGGGCGGGGCAGCCACGACCTGGCCCTGTTCGAGACGGGGCTGGTGTTCCACCCCCGCGAGGAGCGGCCGGCCGCCACGCACCTGCCCGTCGACCGGCGTCCCACCGACGAGGAGATCGCCGCGCTGAACGCCGCGCTGCCCGAGCAGCCGCGGCACGTGGCCGTCGTCCTCACCGGCGCCCGCGAGCAGGCCGGCTGGTGGGACAAGGGCCGTCCGGCCACATGGGCCGACGCGGTCGAGGCGGCGCGTGTCGTCGCGCGCGAGGCCGGCGCCGAGCTGGTCGTGCGCAAGGGGCAGTACGGTCCCTGGCACCCCGGCCGCTGCGCCGCCCTGGTGGTCGTCGCCGACGGCGCGGAGACGGTCGTGGGCCACGCGGGAGAACTGCACCCGCGTGTCCTGAAGGCCCTGGGCCTGCCCGAGCGCACCTGCGCGATGGAGCTGAACCTGGACGCCCTGGAAGCGGTGGGCGACGCCGTTCCGCAGGCGCCGCGGATCTCCACGTTCCCGGTCGCCACGCAGGACGTCGCCCTCGTGGTCGACCTGCCCGTCCCGGCCGCCGAGGTCGAGGCGGCGCTGCGCGCGGGCGCGGGTGAACTGCTGGAGTCCATCCGGCTGTTCGACGTCTACGAGAACGCCGAGCAGCTCGGGGACGGCAAGAAGTCGCTGGCGTACGCGCTGCGGTTCCGCGCGGGTGACCGGACGCTGACCGTGGACGAGGCCTCGGCTGCCCGGGACGCCGCGGTCGCCCTCGCGGGCGAGCGTACGGGTGCGGTGCTGAGGGGCTGAGCGCCGCAGGGGCGGATTCCCCACCGCCAGCTGCATAAATGCAGGTTGGCCTGGGTGTCCTCACTCGTTCGGGTGGTCATCGGAGGTGATCCGGTCCGCCCGGAGCCCTGCCGTGGACAGAATCGGACCGGCCTTTCGGGGTCGGTCCGTCTGCTCTGTCAGGGCCCACTTGGGGGACCAGAGGCATGAACCGCATCAAGGCACGGGCGCCCACCGCGCGTGGAGTCGTACTGACCATGCTCTGGGGAGCCGTGGCGGTCGGCTACAAGTGGGGCTGTCCGAGCGCCCAGCAGGACGGGGTCGGCGCGCGTGTCGTCACCAGCGCCGTGTTCTTCGCCGTGGGTGCCGGGCTGATACTCCACGTCCGCCGCGCCCTGCTGCGTGAGCTGCGGCAGGCCCGCCGGGTGGCACGGGCGGCGCAGAGCGTCGTCCTGCGTCCGCTGCCGCCACGTCTCGACGGGCTGGTCCTCGCAGCCGCCCAGCTCTCCGCGGAGCGGGGCGCGTGTGTCGGCGGCGATCTGTACGAGGCGATCGCCACCGAGCACGGGGTGCGGGTGGTGATGGGGGACGTACGAGGGCACGGTCTGGCCGCCCTCGGTACCGTCGCCGCCGTCCTCGGCAGCTTCCGCGAGGCGGCCCATGACGAGCCCGAACTCGGCGGCGTCCTGCGCCGGCTGGAGCGTGCGCTCGGCCGGCACCTACGCGAACGGGCCCGCGCCGAACACCCCGCGCACGGCGGTCCGGACCCCGACCACCCGATCGCCGAGGAGTTCGTCACCCTGGTGCTCCTGGAGATCGACGGGGAGGGCGGGCTGCGGGCCCTCAACTGCGGCCATCCATGGCCGTATCGGATCGACGGTGTGCGGGTCGAGCCGTTGAGCGGGCTGGATCCGCTTCCGCCGCTGGGCCCCTTCCCGCTGCCGAAGGACCTGGAGGCCCACCCCTGTGGCCACCTGCTCCCCGGTGACTGCCTGGTCCTCTTCACCGACGGTGTGGAGGACGCACGGGACGCCAAGGGCCGGTTCTTCTCCCTGCCGACGGCCCTGCGTGAGGCCGTACGCGATCAGCCGGTCTCGCCCCAGACGGTCCTGCGCACGCTCTTCGCCGCCCTCCTGCACCACACGTCCAACGGTCCGAGGGACGACATAGCGGTCCTGGTCCTGCGGAACGATCGCACGAGGGGCAAGCTCTCCTGCCCAGGGGCGCGGGGAGCGGCCCGGCAGGCCCCCACGGACCCCCAGCCGACCACGCGCCGCTAGCCCGTGGTCGCCCGACCCGGCCAAGCCACCGCTTTTCGAGGGGGAGCCGGCGGCTTGGCCGGATCCCCAGTCAACCGGCGGAACACGCTGAGCGACAACGCGTGTACAGCGCGGATGCGAGTACTTCGTTCACACCCCGTGTGAAGGCGGAGTCACTACGCTGACCGCACCAGGCCACCCGGGGGGCATCCCATGCAGCCGAACACTCTGCTCGACGCGATCCTGGACGAGGCGGGGATCTCACACGCCGGTCTCGCCGCCCACGTCAACCAGGCGGGCCGGAAACGGGGCCTCGCTCTGCGGTACGAACACACCGCCGTGGCGCGCTGGCTGAAGGGCCAGCGCCCGCGCGGCCAGGTGCCCGACCTGATCTGCGAGGTGCTGGCCGCGCGCCTGCACCGGCCGGTCACCCTGGACGACATCGGCCTCGGAGTGCCGGGTGAGCCGAGCACACCGCACGCCGGGTCGCTCAACGGCTTCGTCGAACGCGCCACCGCGCTGTGGCGGTCCGACGAACAGGAGCGGCCGCATGTGCTCGGCGCCCCCGCCGTCACCGGCACCCCGGCCGTCATGCCGGTGTGGGAGTGGGAGAACCCGCCCGAGGACGTCGATGTGTCCCGGGGCGGCCTGCACCGGGTCACCGCGGCGGACATCGACACGCTGCGCGCGGCCCGTACGCACTACGAGCAGATGTACCGCAAGGCCGGCGGCATCGCGACCCGCACCCGGATCGTCGGCTTCCTCAACGCAGAGGCGGCCCCCCTGCTGCGCGGCAGCTACACCGACGCGACCGGACGTCAACTGCACCGGGCCACCGGCGGGTTGGTGGCCATCGCCGGTATCTGCGCGTACGACTCCGACGCCCACGGACTCGCCCAGCGCTACTTCCACCAGGCGCTGCGGCTGGCAAAGGCCAGCGGCGACCGGGGCCTTGGCGCCTATGTGATAGCCCTGCTGGTCAACCAGTCGCTGTTCATGCGGGAGTTCCGGCAGGCCGTCGCCTTCGCCGAGGCCGCGCTGCGGGCCGCCGGCAAGCACATCACCCCGGCGCTGGCCTCGGACCTGTACGCGATGCAGGCCAAGGCCTATGCCCACCTCGGCGACTCCGGCAGCGCCCTGTCGTGCATCCGGCGCGCGGAGACCGCGGCTGAACGCATCCGGCGCGGGTACGAGCCCGATGAGACGGGCTATGTCCAGCCGGGACTGGTCAATGTGCAGGTGGCCGAGGCGCTGCTGAGCCTCGGCGAGCTGGCCGCCGCCCGGGAGCATGCCGCGGCGGCGGTCGACAACCCCGCCCACGACCGCGGGCGCGTGCACCGGCTCGCCATGCTCAGCACCATCGAGCTGCGCCAGGGCAACGCCGACAAGGCGTCGGCGACCGCCGTGCAGATGGCCGAGCAGGCCCGTGGGATGGAGTCCCAGCGGCTGCGCGACAGACTGCGCGCGGTACGCGACCATCTGGCGCGCTGCGACTCGGCCGACGCCGCCGAGGCCGCCGAACTCATCGACGGGGCACTGCGCGTACCGCTTTAGGACTCCGTCGGCCGTGGTGTAGGCCTGGACAAGTCTCTGCTGCGATATTGCCACTTACGCGGCGGAAGGTGGCAGAACCGTGCAGTGGACGAAACAGAGCGAACAAACTGTGTATGCGAACCGCTGGTTCAGCGTCAATCTGGCGGATGTGGAGCTGCCGGACGGCAGGCACCTCGACCACTTCCTGATTCGGCTCCGGCCGGTGGCCGTGGCCACGGTGGTCAACGAGGCCAACGAGGTTCTCCTGCTGTGGCGGCACCGTTTCATCACCGACAGCTGGGGCTGGGAACTGGCCGCGGGCGTCGTCGAGGACGGCGAGGACGTCGTGAGCGCGGCGGCGCGGGAGCTGGAGGAAGAGACAGGCTGGCGGCCGGGACCGCTGCACCACCTCATGACCGTGGAGCCGTCCAACGGTCTGACCGACGCCCGGCACCACGTCTACTGGTCCGACCAGGGCGAGTATGTCGGGCACCCCGTGGACGACTTCGAGTCGGACCGCCGTGAATGGGTCCCCCTCAAAGTCGTCCCCGACCTGATCGCCCGTGGGGAGGTTCCGGCCGCCAACATGGCGGCCGCGTTACTCCTGCTGCACCACCTCAGGCTGGCGGACGGTTAGCGGGCCAACGCCTGCCAGACCGTCACGAGCAGTGCGGCCAGCGAGGTGAGTGCGGCGAGCGAGGGCAGTGGCCAGCGCGCCTGTTCCAGCGAGGTCAAGCGGGTGTTCAACTCGTCCAGTTCCTTGGTGGTCTCCTCGGTGCGGTGACTGAGCAGCGCCAGCCCTCCCTCGACACGGGCGTAGGCCACGTCGAGGCGGCGCCGTAACTCTGCGAGTTCTCCATGGACCACGGGAAGCTCCCGATCGGCGGTCACGTGTCCACTCCTTTGTGTAGTCGAACGTGTGGGTCCCGCTTTCCTTGCATGGGCATAAAGAGTGAACTCGCCTGGTGGGCGGCTGGGTAGTGTGTGCGAGGGGCATATGCGTGCCCGGCGCGCACACCGCGTGTGAAACAGATGGGCCCGGCACCTGGTCCAGGTGCCGGGCCCATCTGTCTCACATGCGGCGATCAGCCATAGGTGTAGAAGCCCGACCCGGTCTTCCGCCCCAGCCGGCCCGCCTCGACCATCCGCTGCAGCAGCGGGGGAGCGGCGTACAGCGGCTCCTTGTACTCGGCGTACATCGAGTTGGCGATGGAGACGATGGTGTCCAGGCCGATCAGGTCGGACAGCTTCAGCGGGCCCATCGGGTGGGCGCAGCCCATCTCCATGCCGTTGTCGATGTCCTCACGGCTGGCGATGCCCGACTCGAACATCCGGATCGCGGAGAGCAGGTACGGCACCAGCAGCGCGTTGACCACGAAACCGGAGCGGTCCTGAGCGCGGATCGCGTGCTTGCCGAGCACCTTCTCGGCGAAGACCTGGGCGCGGCTGAGGGTGCCCTCGGAGGTGGTGAGCGCCGGGATCAGCTCGACCAGCTTCTGCACCGGGGCCGGGTTGAAGAAATGGATGCCGACCACGTGGTCCGGGCGGGAGGTGGCGACCGCCAGCTTCACCAGCGGGATCGAGGAGGTGTTGGAGGCGAGGATCGCGTCCGCGCGGGTCACCACCTGGTCGAGCACCTGGAAGATCTCGGTCTTCACCTGCTCGTTCTCGACGACGGCCTCGATCACCAGGTCCCGGTCGGCGAACTCGCCCAGGTCGGTGGTGAAGCTCAGCCGCGCCTGCGTGGCGTCCCGCTCCTCCTCGGTGATCTTGCCGCGCTCGGCGGCCTTGGTCAGGGAGTTGAGCAGCCGGGTGCGGCCGATCTCCAGGGCCTCGCCGGTGGTCTCGGCGACCCTCACGTCCAGTCCGGAGCGGGCGCACACCTCGGCGATGCCCGCGCCCATCTGGCCGCAGCCCACGACTCCGACCCGCGCAATGTCTCCCGATGGGAAGCCCGTCACATCGTCCCCTTCGCTGGTGTTCCCGCACTCGCTGGCAGACCTCCGGGTTCGGCGCCTGCTCCGATCGTGCACGTTACCGCCAAGTATCGATGATCGATCGGCCGGGTGGGGGCATCCTGGGGCGCGAAACGATCCGTGACGGAGCGGATCCGGAGTGTACGGGGGTGTGCGGATGGAGCGGCTGTCACGGCGGGCCTTCACTCTGGCGGCGCTGTCGCCGCTGGTCATGGCGCCGGGCGCGGCGGCGGCACCGGCTCGCCGGCCACGCGCCGGCAGCGAGATGCGGGGCGTGTGGCTCGCGACGGTGTCCAACCGGGACTGGCCCTCGCGGCCCGGGCTCACCGCCGCCGAGCAGCGCAAGGAGCTGATCGCGCACCTCGACAAGGCCGCCCGCGACCGGCTCAACACCGTGATCTTCCAGGTGCGGCCCACCGCCGACGCCCTGTGGCCGTCCCCCTACGAGCCCTGGGCCGAGTACCTCACCGGCACCCAGGGCCGCGACCCCGGCTGGGACCCGCTGGACACCGCCGTGCAGGAGGCCCACGCCCGGGGCCTGGAGCTGCACGCCTGGTTCAACCCCTACCGGGTCGCGAACCACGCCGACCCCGGCCGGCTCGCCGCCTCGCACCCGGCCCGCGAGCACCCCGACTGGGTGGTGGGCTACGGCGGGAAGCTGTTCTACGACCCGGGCCTGCCGGAGGTCCGCGCCTTCGTCCAGCAGGCGATGCTCGACGCGGTCGCCCGGTACCCGGTCGACGCCGTCCACTTCGACGACTACTTCTACCCCTACCCGGTGGCCGGGCAGACCTTCGACGACGACGCCGCCTACGACCGGTACGGCGTCGACTTCTCCAGCCGCGCGGCGTGGCGGCGGGACAACGTCGACCTGCTGGTGAAGGAGATGGCCGCCGGCATCCAGGAGGTCCGGCCCGGCACCCGGTTCGGGATCAGCCCCTTCGGGGTGTGGCGCAACGCCGCCACCGACCCGCTGGGCTCGGACACCCGGGCGGGCGTGCAGACGTACGACGACCTGTACGCGGACACCCGTACCTGGGTACGCGAGCACTGGATCGACTACATCGTCCCGCAGCTCTACTGGAACATCGGCTTCGCCGCCGCCGACTACGCGAAGCTGGCCGACTGGTGGGCGTCGGTCGCGGAGGGCACCGCCACACACCTGTACCTCGGCGAGGCCCTGTACAAGGCCGGGGTCGCCGGGCAGCCGTCGGCCTGGCAGGACCCGGTCGAGCTGTCCCGGCACCTCACCCTCGCCGCCCGCCACCCGCAGGTGCGCGGGCATGTGTTCTTCGCCGCCAAGGACGTGGCGGCCGACCCGATCGGGGCGATGTCACGTGTGATCGCCGATCACTACGGGCGATCGGCGAGGCCGCCCCGCTGATCGAGCGCCCGCTCGTCCCGGTGCTTGACCTGGCAGTCGGGTCCGGGGGACATGATCGCCTCATGCCCGTCCTCGAACCGGACGCGGTACGGCGGGTTGCCCTCCGAGCCCAGGACCTCGACCACTTCCGAGACCTGGTCGTGTTGGCCGACCACCCTGCCGTGCTGGACAAGACGGTCACCCTTGGATGCATGCATCTGCAGGCCCTCCTCAAGATCACGACCGTTGGGTGACGGCGATGCACACGAGCACGGCGACGGCGGTCAGGGGTGCGGCCGCGGTGAAATGCTCGCCCAGCAGCAGCGCCGACCACACCAGTGTGAGCAGGGGCTGAGCCAACTGCAACTGGCTCGCCCGGGGGATGCCGATGGCCGCCATGCCCCGGTACCAGACGAGCAGGCCGAGGAACTGCGAGCCGAGCGCCACCCACAGCAGGCCCGCGATGCCGTGCCCGGTGAGAGTCACGGGTTCGTACGTCAGCGCCACCGCGGCGGCGGGCACGCTCAGCGGCAGGCACAGCACCAGCGCCCAGCCGATGACCTGCCAGCCCGGCATGACCCGGGCGAGGCGGCCGCCCTCGGTGTAGCCGGCCGCGCACACCAGCAGGGCCGCGAACAGATAGCCGTCGGCGGCCGTGAGCGCGCCGCCGCTCTGCGCGACGGTGAAGGCGACCACGGCCGCGGCTCCCGCCAGCGCGGCCTGCCAGAACCGGCGCGAGGGGCGGCTGCCGGTGCGCAGGGCGGAGAACACGGCGGTGGTCAACGGCAGCAGGCCCACCACGACGGCGGCGTGCGCGGTGGTGGAGGTCTGCAGGGCGAGGGTGGTCAGCATCGGGAAGCCGAGCACCACACCGGCGGCGACCACGGCGAGACCCGGCAGATGCCGGCGCTCGGGCAGCGGAACCCGGAGAGCGAGCAGACAGCCGCCGGCCACGAGGGCGGCGAGGACACTGCGCACGGCCACCAGCGACCACGGCCCGAAGCTCTCCAGACCCCAGGCGGTGGCCGGGAAGGTCAGGGAGAAGGAGGCGACGCCGAGTGCGGCGAGGCCGGTACCGAGACCGCGGCGCTCTCGGGGAGCGGTGACTGCTATCGGGCTCGGAATAGTAGCGCTACTCTGTGTTCTCATGAACCAGCGTAGCAGTGTCGGTGAACTGGCAGAAGAGCTTCGTCGGGAGCTTCACCGCTACTCACCCGGTGGAAAGCTCCCGTCGAGTCGGGCGCTGGTCGAGCGGTTCCGTGTGAGCCCGGTGACCGTCTCGCGCGCCCTCGCCCAGCTGGCCGCCGAGGGGCTCGTGGTGACCCGGCCCGGAGCCGGTGCGTTCCGGGCCGGGCCGCGTCCGGCGGAGACGCCGGCCGGGGACACCTCCTGGCAGGAGGTCGCGCTGAGCGCCGACGGCGCCGCCGGCCTCGTACCGCGCACGGTCGACGCCTCCGGGGTCACCGTCTCGCTGGCCGCGCCGCCGCCCGGCGTGCTGGAGTTCAACGGCGGCTATCCGCATCCCTCCCTCCAGCCCGAGCGGGCCATGGCGGCGGCCCTGGCCCGGGCCGGGCGGCGGCCGGGCGCCTGGGGCAGGCCTCCGCTGGAGGGACTGCCGGAGCTGCGGGAGTGGTTCGCGCGCGGTATCGGCGGCGCCGTCACGGCGGCCGAGGTGCTGATCGCGGCGGGCGGTCAGGCCGCCCTGGCCACCGCCCTGCGCGCGCTCGCCCAGCCCGGCGCCCCGGTACTCGTCGAGTCGCCCACCTACCCCGGGATGCTGGCCCTCGCCCGCGCCGCCGGCCTGCGGCCCGTACCGGTGCCCGTCGACCCCGACGGCGTACGCCCCGAACTGCTCGCCGACGCCTTCCGGGCCAGCGGCGCCCGGGTGTTCGTCTGCCAGCCGCTGTTCCAGAACCCGACCGGTGCCGTCCTGGCCCCCGGCCGGCGCGCCGAGGTGCTGCGCATCGCCCGCGAGGCCGGCGCCTTCGTCGTCGAGGACGACTTCGTGCGGCGCCTGGTGCACGCCGACGCGGGCCCGCTGCCCCGCCCGCTGGCCGCCGACGACCCGGACGGGGTGGTCGTGCACGTCGGCTCGCTGACCAAGGCGACCTCGCCCAGCTTCCGGGTGAGCGCACTGGCCGCGCGCGGCCCGGTGCTGGAACGGCTGCGCGCCATCCAGGTCGTGGACAGCTTCTTCGTCCCCCGGCCGCTGCAGGAGGCGGCCCTGGAACTGGTCGGCTCCCCGGCCTGGCCCCGCCATCTACGGAACCTGTCGGCCGAGCTGAAGACCCGCCGCGACGCCATGACGGGCGCGCTCGCGGCACACCTGCCCGAGCTCGCCCTGCCTCACATCCCGTCCGGCGGCTACCACCTCTGGCTGCGCCTGCCCGACGGCACCGAGGGGGAGTCCGCGCTGACCGAGGCCGCCCTTCGCGTGGGCGTCGCCCTCACCCCCGGCCGCCCCTACTTCAGCGCCGAACCCCCCGCCGCCCACCTCCGCCTGAGCTTCGCCGCGGTCGCCGGGACCGGGGAGATCGTCGAAGGGGTACGGCGCCTGCGGAAGGCCTGCGACGAGGTGTTCCAGGGCGCGCAGACGGCGAAATCCGGTCGACGTCCCGGCCTCGGCCTGTGAGGATCCGGACCGTGAACGACACACCCGCCCTCCCTGACCGCTACGAGTTCTCCGCCGACACCGCGCGCGTCGACGTCGACCGCGTCCACGGGTGGCTGTCGACCGACGCCTACTGGGCGATCGGGCGGCCCCGCGAGAAGCACGAGCGGGCGATGGCGTCCTCGCTGAACTTCGGCGTGTACGACCGGGCGTCGGGGGAGCAGGTGGCGTACGCCCGCGTGGTCACCGACCAGGCGGTGTTCGCCTGGCTCGCCGATGTGTACGTGGACCCCTCCGTGCGCGGCAAGGGCGTCGGCACCGCCTTCGTCGGCCGCATCCGCGACCACCTGGCGCCCTACGGGCTGCGCCGCATGCTGCTCGCCACGGCGGACGCCCACGGGGTGTACGAGAAGGCGGGCTTCCGGCCGCTGGACCGCCCCGACCAGTGGATGGTGCACCCCTTCGCGTAGGCCGGCGCCGCGGTGACCGGCCGCACACCCGCTGTGACGCACAGCCGACAGCCCTTGACCTGTCCTCCCTCGCGGCTCACCATCACCGCATGCCACTGAGGGTGACGTTCGTCGCCGCCGCGCGCAGCGCCCCGCTGCTCGCGGAGCGCTTCGATGACGACCGGCCGCTGGACCAGGCCGGCTGGGACGAGGTCCAGCGCGTCGCCGGGGACCTGATGCCGCTGGCGGCGGCCGAGCTGCGCTACTGCTCGCCGACCCCGCGCAGCCGGGCCACCGGCGACGCGCTGGGGTACGCCCCGCTGGTCCAGCTCGCCCTGCGGGACTGCGACATGGGCCGCTGGCGCGGGATGACCCTGGGCGAGGCGATGGCCCGGGAGCCCGAGGCGGTCGACGCCTGGCTCGCCGACCCGCGCGCCACCCCGCACGGTGGTGAGTCCCTGCTGGGCTTCATCTCCCGGGTCGGCGGCTGGCTGGACACCCGGCCGGTGGACGACGCCGGCCGGATCGTCGCCGTGGCCGAGCCCGCCGTGATCCGCGCGGCCCTGGTCTACGCCCTGAAGGCGCCGCCCTCGACCTACTGGAACATCGACGTCCGGCCGCTGTCCGCGTCCACCGTCACCGGCCGCGCGGGCCGCTGGAACCTGCGCCTCGACGGGGTCCGCGCTCAGTCCTCGCGGACGTAGTCCGTGGTCAGCACCAGATCCTTCGCCGGGCCGCCGACCCGCCACACGGCGCGCCAGTGGTCGGCGTCCCGGACGGTGAACTCGCCCCGGTAGAGGTCGGCCGCGCAGGGGTGGCCGGCGACGTACCGTCCCGACGTCAGGTCCAGCTCGTGGAAGGGCCGGCCGTCCGCGAAGCGCACGTCCGCCGTACCCGGCACGGGCCCCGGCAGGAAGCGGAGCGTGCGGCTCGCCGGGCGCGCGACGCCCCGCCAGGTGAAGGTTCCGGACTCCTCGTGCAGCAGCCCGCCGTCCGGCAGCGGACGGAACACGGTGATCCCCTCGAAGCGTCCCTCGTCGCCGCTCGCCAGGTCCCGCACGCTGCGTTCGACCTGCCAGCGCCCGGCGAGATGGGCGAGGACGTCGGCCACGGGCCAGAACGCGCCCATCGTCATGCCTCCCTGTCGTGCACGCCCCATTGACGTGCTCATACCCCCCTCCCCATCTTGCCGTTCGAAGTGCTGACCGGTATCTGATATTTCGAGCAAGGACTCAGGCGGAGGCAGCCGCGTTCTCGCCTGCGGGCTGCTGTCCGAGCGGCAGCAGCCCGCGCTCGGCGAAGACCTTCTTCGCGGCGAAGGTGGCGTTCAGCGCCTTCGGTATGCCGCAGTAGACGGCCGAGTGCAGCAGCGCCTCGGTGATCTGCTCCGGGGTGAGTCCCACGTTCAGGGCCGCGTTCACATGGACGTCCAGCTGGGCCTCGCAGCCGCCGAGCGCGGTGAGCATGCCCAGGGTGACCAGCTGGCGGTCGCGCGGGGCGAGTGCGGGCCGGTCGTAGATCTCCCCGAAGGCCCAGGCGACGATCTGGTGGCCCAGCTCGGGGCTGATGTCGGCGAGCGAGTCGACGACCCGCTGCCCGGCCTCGCCGTCGACCTTCCTCAGAACCTCCAGGCCGCGGGTGAAACGCTCGTCACGGGTGGTGCTCTCGCTCATGCCGGTCCGTCCGTCCCCGTCTGCCGCTCGTGCAGCAGTCGTTCGTAGTGATCGATCTTGTCGTCCAGCGCGGCCGCGTTGCGCCTGAGCGCCCGGATGCGTCCGGCCAGGTCGGCGCGGTGCTCACGGAGCATCGCGAGCCGGTCGGCGACCGTCGTGTCCCCCTCCGCCCGCAGCCGCGCGAAGCACTGCATGTCGGCGATCGACATACCGGTCTCGCGCAGCCGCAGCAGGAACTCCAGCCAGGCCAGGTCGGCGGTGTCGTAGCGCCGCTGGTTGCCGGTGGTGCGGCCGACCCGCTCGATCAGCCCGGCCTTCTCGTAGTAGCGCAGGGTGTCGTGGCTCAGGCCCGTCCGCTCGGCCACCTGGGCGATGGTCAACGACGGTTCCCGGTCCTGCGGGAGGGGGTGTCCGCTGGTCATGACAAGAACGGTAGAACCTGGAGTGTGCTCCAGGTCAAGCCGGTTCGCCGATCATCCTCCGAAGTACTTCTGGGCCGCCCGGACCCCCTCCACCAGCGCGTCCACCTCGTCCGGGGTGTTGTAGACGTAGAAGCTCGCCCGGGTCGTCGCCGGGATGCCGTACCGCTTGACGATCGGGCGGGCGCAGTGGTGGCCGACGCGGACGGCCACGCCCCGCTCGTCCAGCACCTGGCCGACGTCGTGCGGATGGATGCCGTCGACCGTGAAGGACACGGCCGAACCACGGTCGGCGAGGCCGGCCGGGCCGACGATCCGGACGCCCGGGACCTCGGCCAGCAGCTGAAGGGCGCGGGCGGTGAGCGTGTCCTCGTACGCCGCCACCTCCGCCATGCCCAGCCGCTCCAGGTACTCCACCGCCGCCGCGAGCCCCACCGCCTGCGAGGCCATCGGCACACCCGCCTCGAAACGCTGCGGCGGCGGCAGGAACGTGGTGCGGTCCATCTCCACGATCTCGATCATCGAGCCGCCGGTGAGGAAGGGTGGCAGGCCGGCGAGCAGGTCCGCCCGGCCCCACAGCACGCCGACGCCGTTCGGACCGAGCATCTTGTGGCCGGAGAAGGCGAGGAAGTCCGCGCCCAGCTCCGCCACGTCGACCGGGCGGTGCGGCACGGACTGGGCGCCGTCCACGACCACCAGGGTGCCGAACGCATGGGCGCGGTCGGCCAGTTCACGGACCGGATTGATCGTGCCGAGGACGTTGGACTGGTGGCTGAGGGCGAGCACCCTGGTGCGCTCGTCCAGCAGCTCATCGGCCCGGGACAGGTCGAGCCGGCCGTCGTCGGTGAGCCCGAACCAGTCGAGCCGGGCCCCGGTCCGCTCGGCGAGCTGCTGCCAGGGCACCAGGTTCGCGTGGTGCTCCATCTCCGTCACCACGATCCGGTCGCCGGGGCCGAGCCGGCCGGAGTTGCCCAGCGCGTAGGCGACGAGGTTGATGCCCTCGGTGGTGTTCCGGGTGAAGACCACCTCGTCCGCGTCGGCGCCGACGAACCGGGCGACGGTGTGCCGGGCCTGCTCGTACGCCTCCGTCGCCTCGCCCGCGAGCTGGTGCGCGCCGCGGTGCACGGCCGCGTTGTGGCGCAGATAGAAGTCCCGCTCGGCGTCGAGGACCTGCAGCGGCTTCTGGGTGGTGGCCCCCGAGTCCAGGTAGACGAGCGGGGCGCCGCCGTCCAGGGTCCGCTCCAGGATGGGGAAGTCCTTGCGCAGCGCGTGCACGTCGAAGGCCACGACGGCTCACCTCTCACGGTTTCTGTCTCACGGGTTTGTCGGTGGTTCTCCGTGAGGAAAGCTAAGCCCTCCTCACGGAGAACCGCAAGCATTACCATGAGGAGCGTGGATCACGAGGCCCCTGTCTCCCTGCACCGGCACCCGGTCCCGGGCGAGGACCGGTACCTGTCGCTGGCGCTGGTCAACACGCGCTTCGCCGTCAGTCATGGCGAGGTCGACCTGCTCGACGACACCGAGGCCGCGCACCTCTGGCTGGTCCGGCACGAGCTGCTGCCCGACCGGGTGGACCTGAACGGCAGGCAGTCCGGCCGGCTGCGCGGCCTGCGCGAGGCGCTGCGCGCCCTCTTCGAGGCCCGCGCCGCCGCGGGCAGCCCGCCCGCCGGCGCCCTCGACACCCTCAACACCGCCCTCGCCGCCGCGCCCGCCACCCCCCAGCTCGCCTGGAGCGCCGACGGCCCGCGCCGCGCCGACCTGCCCGACAGCGGAAACCCGGCCGCGGCCGCGTTCTCACTGCTCGCCGAGGACGCCGCCGACCTGCTCACCGGCGCGGACGCCGGCCAGCTCACCGAGTGCGCCGCCCAGGGCTGCAGCCGGTGGTTCCTGCGCTCCCACGGCGCCCGCCGCTGGTGCACGACCAAGTGCGGCAACCGGGTCCGGGCCGCCCGCGCCTACGCGGCCCGCAAAGCCGGTTCACCATAAAAACATCCCCCGTAAATCAGAGGTTTTCCGGTACGTCATCGAATTCACGCGCTGTTTCCCGTATTCGGAGGCGGACACGTCACTTTTCGGCGCGCGGACAACCAACCGGAAACTTGAACCGTCTACGTCGGCGAAATGAAGGGCACACCTTTGTGGGGGAACGCCGAAAATGCACCGCACGGACAGGGACAGGGCGTGAAGCCGGCGGACCGCCCGAGGCCGGCCGCCGCCCTGCTCGCCGCGGCCGTCGCGATCACCGCGTTCTGCGGCGGTGACGTCCTAGCGCGCGGCTACCCCTTCGGTCCCCGCACCCGCAGCGTCAACGACCTCGGCAACCAGTACGTGCCCTTCCACGCCCACCTGTGGGACCTGCTGCACGGGCACGCCGACGGCGGCCTCCTGGTCAACTGGCAGTCCGGTGACGGCTCCAGCTTCCTGCCCGACCTCGGTACCTACCTCGGCAGCCCGTTCGCCCTGCTCGTCGCCGTCTTCCCCCGGGACCGGATCGACCTCGCCGTCTATGCCGTCACCGTCCTGAAGATCGCCTCCGCCGCGGCCGCCATGGCCTGGCTGCTGCTCGCCCTGCGGCCCGGCCGCTGGTGGGCCGCGGGCCTGCTCGGGGTCTCCTACGCGCTGTGCGGCTGGACCGTGGCCGACGCCGACTACAACCCGATGTGGCTCGACGGCCTGATCGCGCTGCCGCTGCTGTGCCTGGTCGGTGAGTGGGCGCGCGCCGGGCGCCGGCGGTTCGCGGGCGTCCTGGTCGTCGCCCTCGCCTGGACCGCCAACTTCTACACCGCCTACATGGCCACCCTCGGCGCCGCCCTGGTCCTGCTGCTGCGCCTGCTGCTCGCCCGCCCGCCCCGCCGTCAGGCGCTCGCGGCGGCCGGCCGCGCCACCCGCACCGTCGCCCTCGGGGTGGGCCTGGCCGCCCCGCTCGTCACCGTGATCTACTTCGGCACCCGGCACGCCTACCCGGGCCGCGTGCGGCAGTTCACGCCGGTGCCCGGCGAGGACCTGCTGGCCCGGCTGCTGCCGGCCACGTACGGCTTCGGCTCCCCGGCCCTCTACGTCGGCACCACCGCCCTGGTGCTCGCCCTCGCCCTGCCCTTCCACCGCGCGGTCCCCACCCGGGTCCGCGCGGGCTGGACCACACTGGTCCTCGGGGTCGCCCTCTCCCTGCAGTGGGCGCCCACCCATCTGCTCTGGCACGCCTTCGCCACCCCCCAGGGCAGCTCCTACCGCCAGGCCTTCGTCCTGTGCGGGCTGCTCGTCATCGCCGCCTGGCACGCCCTGGCGTACGGCCTGCCCGACCGGCGCGCCCTCGGCGCCGCGGCCGCGCTGCTCGCCCTGATCACCGCCGTCGCGAGCACCAGCGGGCTGGTACGGGCGCACACCTGGCCGGTGCTGCTGCTCGCCGTCGGCGGCACCCTGGGCGGACTCGTCCTCCTCGGCCGCGCCGGGCCGCGCACCCGACTCGCCGGCCTGGCCGTCGTACTCCTCCTCGGGGCCCAGGCCGGCGAGAGCGCCGCCACCTCCGCCGTCGCCACCAAGCTGCGCATGAAGCACCTGGACGACTACGCGCCCTGGGGGGAGCGGCAGCAGCGGCAGGCGGCGGCGATCGCCGAGGCCGACGGCTGGCCCCGCTACCGCACCGACCCCGGCCGCGAACAGACCGTCGGCAACGACCCGCTGCTGGTCGGCGGTCAGGGCGCCCAGTACTACAGCAGCCTCACCTCCGACGTGCTCAGCCGCACCCTCACCGCCCTCGGCGGCGGCTGGACCTCCCGCGGCCGCAGTGTGCAGAGCCTGGACAACGCCGTCACCGACGTCCTCTTCTCGGTCGGCGCCCGGCTGCACAACCCACCGGACCCGCACCAGGGGGCGCTGCCCGGCGACAGCGCCTCCAGCACCGTCACCCGGCGCGAGGTGCCGCCCCTGGTGACCGTGCGGACCACTCCCGACCCCACCCCGTTCGGCACCTCGCCGTACCGCAACCAGGAACTGCTGCTCGGCAGCCGCGTCTACACCGTGCCCCGCACCAGCGTGTACGACGACGCCGGCCGGCCCGTCCGCAGCCGCGCCGTGGGCTCCGGGAGCGCCACGGCCGCGCCCGCGGTCACGGCCCGCTGCCCGGCCGGCACCCAGGTGAACCTCTGGGCGCCGCACTTCTCCGGCACCGCACGGCTCGCCGGCACCGGCACGGACGCCTTCTTCCGGTCCGCGGACGGCCGCGACCGGGCCGCCATGGAGCCGCTCGGCCGCACCCCGGCCTCCGGACGTGTGCGGATCGAGCTGACCCCGGACCGGCCCGGCCGCCTCCCGCCCGGCGCGATCGGCTGCCTGGACACCGCCCGGCTGCACACGGCCGCAGCCCGGCTGAAGGCCGGCGGCGCCACGGAGGTGACCGTCTCCGACGGCACCCTCCGGGCCCGGCTGCCCGCCCCCGGCAAGGGCATCGCGGTCGTCGCCGCGCCCCGCATCGCCGGCTGGCGGTGTGCCACGGGCGACCACGCGGCGCGGCCCGCCGGCGACTACCACGGTCTGATCGCCGTCCCCCTGGACGCCACCTCGACCAGCCTGACCTGCACCTTCCACCCACCCGGCCTGCGACTGGGCACGACCGTCGGGCTCGTCTCGCTCGTCACCCTGATCCTGCTCACCGCCCTGGGCCCTGCCGTCCGCCGCCGGCGCGCCCCCGTGCCGCCCACGACCACACCACCGCACGAGCGCGTGACCGCCACCGCACCCTGACCGCGCCCCTGGGGGGACCCGCCATGCTGATATCGATCGTCGCGCCCTGCTACAACGAGGAAGACGTCCTCGCGCGCTTCCACGAACAGGTCCAGCGCATCGCCGACGAAATGCTGCCGCTCGGCCACGACATGGAGTTCGTGTACGTGGACGACGGCAGCCGCGACCGTACGCTCACCGTCCTGGAGCACCTGGCGGACCGTGACGCACGGGTGCGCTATGTCTCCTTCAGCCGTAACTTCGGCAAGGAGGCGGCCCTGCTGGCCGGCCTGCGGCACGCCTCCGGGGACTCGGTGATCGTCATGGACGCCGACCTCCAGCACCCGCCGGAACTGATCAGGCGGATGGTGCAGTTGCGCGAGGACGGTCACGACCAGGTCATCGCCCGGCGCAGCCGCACTGGTGACCGCCTGGCCCGGACCCTCACCGCGCGCCTGTACTACCGGCTCGTCAACCGCCTGGTCGACGTCGAACTCGTCGACGGCGTCGGCGACTTCCGGCTGTTGTCGCGCCGCGTGGTGGACGCCGTGCTGGCCCTGACCGAGTACAACCGTTTCTCCAAGGGCCTGTTCGCCTGGGTGGGCTTCCCGAGCACGACCTTCGAGTACGAGAACGCCGCGCGCGAGGCAGGCAGCAGTTCCTGGGACCTGCGCGGCCTGCTCAACTACGGCATCGACGGGCTGCTGTCCTTCAACAACCGCCCGCTGCGCGCCGCCCTCTGGCTCGGCATGGGCCTGCTGCTGTGCGCGGGCCTCTACACGGCCTGGATCGTGGGCGCGGCGCTCGTCCACGGGGTCCAGACACCCGGCTATGTGACCATCATCACCGCCGTCACGGCCCTGGCCGGAGTGCAAATGGTCATGCTGGGAGTGATCGGGGAGTACACCGGACGCATCTACTACGAGGTGAAGGGTCGCCCGCACTTCCTGGTGAAGGCGACCAACGTGGAACGGACGAAAGACCTCATTCCTTGAAGCGACAGATCCTCACCTTCGCCTTGGTCGGTGTGATCAACACCGCCACCTATTACTGCCTCTACCTTCTCTTCCTCACCTGGCTGCCCTATCTGGCGGCGCACATTCTCGCTTTTGCGCTCAGCATGGTCGGATCCTTTTTCCTGAATGCCCGCTTCACCTACCGCATTCGGCCCACCTGGCGGAAGTTCCTGCTGTTCCCGCTGACCAATGTGACCAATTTCCTCATCACCACGGCCGGTGTGTACGTGATCGTCGACGTCCTGCACGCCGGCAGCCGTTTCGCTCCGTTGGTCGCCTCCGCCGCGGCGATCCCGGTCACCTTCGTCGTCTCGCGCTGGGTGATGCTCCCCGGATCGATCGCCTAGTCGTTGCATAAAACTGCAGCGCTACGTATAGTCATGCCATCACGAGGAGGATGGACATGGCGGTACGTGCGGCGGTGGCCGGAGCGAGCGGATACGCGGGCGGAGAACTGCTGCGCCTGCTCCTCGCCCACCCCGAGGTCGAGATCGGTGCGCTGACGGGACACTCCAGCGCCGGGCGGCGGCTCGGCGCGCTCCAGCCGCATCTGCTGCCGCTGGCCGACCGCGTGCTGGCCGAGACCACGGCCGAGGCGCTCGCCGGGCACGATGTCGTCTTCCTCGCGCTGCCGCACGGGCAGTCCGCCGCCGTCGCCGAGCAGCTCGGCCCGGACGTCCTCGTGGTCGACATGGGCGCCGACTTCCGGCTGCAGGACCCGGCCGACTGGGAGGCCTTCTACGGCTCCGGGCACGCCGGCACCTGGCCCTACGGCCTCCCCGAACTCCCGGGTGCCCGTGCCCGGCTCACGGGGTCCAGGCGCATCGCGGTGCCCGGTTGCTACCCCACCGCCGTCTCCCTCGCCCTGTTCCCGGCCTACGCCGCCGGACTCGCCGGGCCCGAGGCGGTCGTCGTCGCCGCGTCCGGCACCTCCGGCGCGGGCAAGGCGCCCAAGCCGCACCTGCTCGGCAGCGAGGTCATGGGCTCCATGACGCCGTACGGCGTCGGCGGCGGCCACCGGCACACCCCGGAGATGATCCAGAACCTCAGCGGGGTGGCGGGGCGGCGGGTCGCGGTCTCCTTCACGCCGACGCTGGCGCCGATGCCGCGCGGAATCCTCGCCACGTGCAGCGCGTCCGCTGCCGAGGGGGTGACGGGGGAGTCCCTCCGGGCCGCCTACGAGAAGGCGTACGCCGACGAGCCCTTCGTGCACCTGCTCCCCGAGGGCCAGTGGCCCGCGACGGCGTCCGTCTACGGTTCCAACACCGTTCAGGTGCAGGTCGCGTACGACGAGTCCGTGGGCCGCATCATCGCGATCAGCGCCATCGACAACCTGACCAAGGGCACCGCCGGCGGTGCCGTCCAGAGCATGAACCTCGCCCTGGGTCTTCCCGAGACCACGGGTCTTTCCACGATCGGAGTCGCACCGTGAGCGTCACGGCAGCCAAGGGATTCACGGCGGCGGGGGTCGCCGCCGGGATCAAGGAGAACGGCAACCCCGACCTGGCCCTCGTGGTCAACAACGGGCCCCGCCGTGCCGCCGCGGGCGTCTTCACCTCCAACCGTGTGAAGGCCGCGCCGGTGCTGTGGTCCGAGCAGGTCCTCAAGAGCGGCCAGGTCTCGGCGGTCGTCCTCAACTCGGGCGGCGCCAACGCCTGCACGGGGCCCAAGGGCTTCCAGGACACCCACGCGACCGCCGAGAAGGCGGCCGAGGTGCTCGGCCGGGGCGCCATCGAGGTCGCCGTCTGCTCCACCGGCCTCATCGGCGTGCTGCTGCCCATGGACAAGCTGCTGCCCGGCGTCGAGACGGCCGCCGCCGGTCTGAGCGAGCACGGCGGTGAGAAGGCCGCCATCGCCATCAAGACCACCGACACCGTCCACAAGACGTCCGTCGTGACGCAGGACGGCTGGACCGTCGGCGGCATGGCCAAGGGCGCAGGCATGCTCGCCCCGGGCCTCGCCACCATGCTCGTCGTCCTCACCACCGACGCCGACCTCGACAGCGCCACCCTGGACAAGGCCCTGCGCGCCGCCACCAAGGTCACCTTCGACCGCGTCGACTCCGACGGCTGCATGTCCACCAACGACACCGTGCTGCTGCTCGCCTCCGGCGCCAGCGGCATCACTCCCGGGTACGACGAGTTCGCCGAGGCCGTCACGCGGGTCTGCGACGACCTCGGCCGCCAGCTCATCGGCGACGCCGAGGGCGCCAGCAAGGACATCAAGGTCGAGGTGGTCAACGCGGCGAGCGAGGAGGACGCCGTCGAGGTGGGCCGTTCCATCGCCCGCAACAACCTCCTCAAGTGCGCGATCCACGGCGAGGACCCCAACTGGGGCCGCGTGCTCTCCGCGATCGGCACCACCCGGGCCGCCTTCGATCCGGACCGCCTCAACGTCGCCATCAACGGCGTCTGGGTGTGCAGGAACGGCAGCGTCGGAGAGGACCGCGAACTGGTCGACATGCGCTACCGCGAGGTGCACATCGTCGCCGACCTGGCCGCGGGCACCGAGACCGCGACGATCTGGACCAACGACCTGACCGCCGACTACGTCCACGAGAACAGCGCCTACTCGTCATGAGCACTCGCAAGCACACGGCCCTGCCGAAGGCCCAGATCCTCATCGAGGCGCTGCCCTGGCTGACCCGGCACCACGGCAAGACCGTCGTCATCAAGTTCGGCGGCAACGCCATGGTGGACGAGGAGCTGAAGGCCGCGTTCGCCCAGGACGTCGTCTTCCTGCGGCACGCCGGCCTCAAACCGGTCGTCGTGCACGGCGGCGGCCCGCAGATCAGCGCGGCCCTCGACCGGCACGGCATCGTCAGCGAGTTCAAGGCGGGCCTGCGCGTCACCACCGAGGACGCCATGGACGTCGTACGGATGGTGCTCGCCGGGCAGGTGCAGCGCGAGCTGGTCGGCCTGCTCAACCAGCACGGGCCGCTCGCCGTCGGCCTCACGGGCGAGGACGCGCACACCATCACCGCCACCAGGCACCAGCCCGAGATCGACGGGGAACTCGTCGACCTCGGACGGGTCGGCGAGATCACCGACATCGACACGGGCGCGATCGAGGCGTTGCTGGCCGACGGCCGCATCCCGGTCGTCTCCTCGATCGCCCGCAGTCAGGACGACGGACATGTCTACAACGTCAATGCTGATACGGCGGCTGCGGCACTCGCTGCGGCACTGGGCGCCGAAACCCTCATGGTCCTCACCGACGTCGAGGGACTCTACGAGGACTGGCCGAACTCCGACGAGGTGATCAGCCGCCTCACCGCTTCCCAGCTGGAGAAGCTGCTGCCGGAGCTGAGCTCCGGCATGGTGCCGAAGATGGAGGGCTGCCTGCACGCCGTGCGCAACGGCGTGCGCACCGCCCGCGTCATCGACGGCCGGGTCCAGCACTCGATCCTGCTGGAGATCTTCACCGACGAGGGCATCGGCACGATGGTCGTGCCCGACGAACGCGAGGGGGACGCACAGTGACGGGCCACCAGGGCAACCAGGAGCTGACCGAGCGCTGGCAGGGCGCGCTCATGAACAACTACGGCACCCCGCGGCTGCCCCTCGTCCGCGGCGAGGGCGTGAAGGTGTGGGACGCCGACGGCCGGGAGTACCACGACTTCGTCGGCGGTATCGCGACCAACGCCCTCGGCCACGCCCACCCGGCGATCGTGGAGGCCGTCGGCAGGCAGATCGCGTCCCTCGGCCACATCTCCAACTTCTTCATGGCCGAGCCCACCGTCGCCCTCGCCGAACGGCTGCTGCAGCTCTTCGGCCGGGAGGGCAGGGTCTTCTTCTGCAACTCCGGCGCCGAGGCCAACGAGGCCGCCTTCAAGATCGGCCGGCTCACCGGGCGCACCCACATGGTCGCCACCGCCGGCGGCTTCCACGGCCGCACGATGGGCGCCCTCGCGCTCACCGGCCAGCCCGCCAAGCAGGACCCGTTCCGGCCGCTGCCCGGCGACGTCACCCATGTGCCCTACGGCGACGCACAGGCGCTCGCCGCGGCGGTCACGGAGGAGACGGCGCTCGTCGTCATCGAGCCGATCCAGGGCGAGAACGGGGTCGTCGTGCCGCCGGCCGGCTATCTGAAGGCCGCCCGCGCGATCACCGCCGCCACCGGCGCCCTGCTGGTCCTGGACGAGGTGCAGACCGGCATCGGCCGCACCGGCACCTGGTTCGAGTACCAGGCCCACGAGGGCGTCCTGCCCGATGTCGTCACCCTCGCCAAGCAGCTCGGCGGCGGCCTGCCGCTCGGCGCCACGGTCGCCTTCGGCCGGGCCGCCGAGCTCCTCCAGCCCGGTCAGCACGGCACCACCTTCGGCGGCAACCCGGTCGCCTGCGCCGCCGGACTCGCCGTCCTCGACACCATCGCGAACGAGGGGCTGCTCGACAACGTCAAGCGGCAGAGCGAGCGGCTGCGCGAGGGAATCGAGGGGCTGGGCCACCCGTTGATCGATTATGTGCGGGGTGCCGGCCTGCTCCTGGGTATCGTGCTCACCGGGCCGCGCGCGCAACAGGTGCAGCAGGCGGCCCAGGAGGCCGGGTTCCTGGTGAACGCGCCCGCCCCCGACGTCGTACGGCTCATGCCTCCGCTGAACCTCCACGACGACGAGGTGGGTGCCTTCCTCCGGGCGCTGCCCGGAATCCTCGACACAGCGAACCCAGTGGATGGGGACGGACGATCCGCAGAATAGGACGACGATGAGCCAGGCGCAGGACCACGAGCAGGCGGCGGGTGCCGGACCAGCCGTGCCGCAGACCCGTACCGCGCGGCACCGCCGGATCGTGGACATCCTCAACCGGCAGGCGGTGCGGTCGCAGAGCCAGCTGGCGAAGCTGCTCGCCGACGACGGGCTGAGCGTCACCCAGGCGACGCTCTCCCGCGACCTCGACGAGCTGAACGCGGTGAAGATCCGCAACACCGACGGCGAGCTGATCTACGCGGTGCCGAGCGAGGGCGGCTTCCGCACCCCGCGCGCGCCGCTGGGGGAGTCCGCGAAGGAGGAGCGCATGCGGCGTCTGTCCCAGGAGCTGCTGATCTCCGCCGAGGCGTCCGCCAACCTCGTGGTCCTGCGCACCCCGCCGGGCGCGGCCCAGTTCCTGGCCTCGGCCATCGACCAGGCCGAACTGCACGACATCCTGGGCACCATCGCCGGTGACGACACGCTGCTGCTGATCAGCCGCGAGCCGGCCGGGGGGCAGGCCCTGGCGGACCATCTGCTGCGGCTGGCGCAGAACGGTCACTGACCCCGCATGCGGCGGCCTGCCGGTCGGCGCAGAATGGGAATGTGATCTTCCGTGGCGGGCGGGCAGGCGGTCGGGCAATCCCGTGGCGGCCCTCGGCCGTATACAGAGGTGTGTCGGGTTTCCGGTTCCCTGTGAGCCGCCTCCCGGACGAGGCTCTGCTGTCCGGGCTGGCCACCGGTGATCCGGAACTCGCGGACACGTTCGTACGGAGGTTCCAGCACCGGGTCTTCGGAGTCGCCATGGCGGTCACCCGTGATCAGCAAGTCGCCGAGGACGTCGCCCAGCTGACGTTCGAGCGAGCCTGGCGGCATGCCCAGATCTACGACTCGCGCCGCGGCTCGGTCGCCACCTGGCTGACGACCATCGCGCACAACCTGGCCGTCGACGCCGTCCGCGCGCGCCGGAGCGAGCCGATGGCGTCCGAGGACCTCGACGCCCTCCTCGACGCCGTCACCGAGACCCCCGAGCAGTGGGCCCTGGCCGACGAGGCCTCCTCGCAACTGCGGGCCGCCGTGGCGCGACTGCCACGGGAACAGGCGCGGGCCCTGGTGATGGCGGGCATCTACGGACTGACGGCCCGGCAGATCGCCGAGCGGGAGGGGATCCCGCTGGGCACCGCCAAGACCCGGGTCAGGGCCGCGATGGCGAAGCTGCGCACCACCCTCGTGTCTCCGCAGCGAGGCGACCATGTCCAGTGACTGGAACTGCGACAAGCTGCGGGAGATCGGCGCCGAGCTCGCGCTGGGCGTGCTGTGCGGCAGCGAGCGGGCCGAGGCGGTCGCCCATCTGGACGGGTGCGCGGACTGCCGGGAGTACATCCGGCAACTGACCCTGGTCGGCGACCGGCTGATCGGCCTGCTGCCGGACAGCGACCCGCCCCCCGGCTTCGAGACCCGGGTGGCGCGCAGGCTGGCCCAGCAGGCGGTCACGCAGGAGGGCTCCGCAGGCGCGCGCGCGGCCGGCCGGGCGACCCGGAACTTCCGCGGCCGGGCCCGGATGCGGCTCGCCGCGGTCGCCACCACGCTCGCGGTCGCCGTCGGGTTCGCCGGCTGGGCGGTGGGCACCGCCGTCCAGCAGGTCACGGCGAGCGCGCCCACCACCGTGTCCGAGCCCATGCTGATGGGCGACATGATCGCGGCCAGCGGCCGGCCGGTCGGCGAGTTCTACGCCCACCCCGGAAGCCCCGGCTGGATCTTCATGTCCGTCGATCTCTCCGGGCGCCGCGGCTCCTACACCGGAACGGTCGCCTGTCTTCTCGAGCGTGCGGACGGCAGCATGGTCCACGTCGGGAACTTCTCCGTGCGCGGCGGCCGTGGTGACTGGGGCGTGGGGGCTCCCGGCGACCTGTCGGCCGTCCTCCGCGCCCGGCTGACCTCTCCGGACGGCACCGTCCTCGCCACGGCTCATCTGGCGAAGGGCCATGTGGTCGAGCCGGGGGACACCTGAGACACAGCGCGTCCGGCGCACGGACGGCACGCCGGGGGCAGCGTCGCCGCCAGGGCGGCGGCGAGTTCGGCGACCGCGGGCCGGGCCGCCGGTTCGGGCCGCAGACATATGTCGACGGCGGCGGCGAGCGCGGGCGGCAGACGCCGCAGGGAGGCGATGGGCGGGGCGCTCCCCTCCGACTGCGGACACCGGTCGTCAGGGTCGCCGGTGCCGTCGTACCGGTCGTCCCGGCCGCCGGTGACGCCGTCGTCCGTCCCGGCCTCGTCCCCCGCCCCGGTCCCGCCGCGGCGCAGCGGCGTCTCGCCGCACGCCACCTCGAACAGCGTGACGCCGATGCCCCACACGTCGGCGGCGGCCGTGAGCGGACCGCCGCGCGCCTGCTCAGGAGCCCGGTAGCCGAACGTGCCCAGCTCGGCGGGCGCCGGCCCGGGCGGCCGCGCGAGGCTCAGGTCCAGCACCTTCGCATGACCGCGCTCGACCACCACGTTGGCCGGTTTGAGGTCCAGGTGCAGCAGGCCCCGGCCGTGCAGATAGTGGACCGCGGAACACAGCTGCGTGCCGAGCAGCGCCACGTCCGCCGCGGCCGGCCGGCGCCGCAACCGGTGCACGAGGTGGGACAGCGTCTCACCGGTCAGCGTCTCCAGGACGACGAGCGGCTCGGGCGACGCCACGACGTCGTAGCCGCGGACCAGGTGCGGATGGCTGAACTCCCGCAGCCACCGGCCCTCCCGCAGCAGCCGCTCACCGAGGCGCGCCTCGCCCCGCCGGTCCGTCCGCACCAGCTTGAGCACACAACGGCAGGCCCGTTCCTCGCTCCAGGCGTCGTAGACGTCCTGCCAGCCGGTGCGCGTCAGATGCGCCAGGACCTCGTACCCCGGCGCCGGCCTCGCGCCCGGCGGGAGGGGCTCTCGGCCGCTCATGACAGCACCGTGCCCGCGCTGAGCCGGTGCAAGCGGGCGTACGTCCCCTCCACGCGGAGCAGTTCGGCATGGGCGCCGGTCTCCACCACCCGGCCGTGGTCGAGCACCACGATCCGCGTGGCGTCGCGGACGGTCAGCAGGTTGTGCGAGATGACGACGGTGGTCCGCCCGGCCATGAGCCGGCGCAACGGCTCCATGATCCGCCGCCCGGAGCGGGCGTCGAGCCCCGTGGTCGGCTCGTCCAGCAGCAGCACCGGGGCGTCCCTGATCATCGCGCGGGCGATCGCCAGGCGCTGGCACTGCCCGCCGGACAGCGTCCGGCCCCGCTGGCCGACCAGCGTGTCGTAGCCCTCCGGGAGCCGCTCGATGAACTCGTGGGCGTCGGCGGCACGCGCCGCCGCGACGATGTCCGCCTCACCGGCACCGGGCCGGCCGTAGGCGATGTTCTCGCGCACGGTGCCGTGGAAGACGAGCGTCTCCTGGAGCACCACCGCGATGTTCTCCCGTACGTCGGTCGGGCTCAGCTCCCGCAGGTCCGATCCGTCGAGCAGGACCGCGCCCCGGTCCGGGTCGTAGAAGCGCAACTGGAGCTTGGCGACCGTGGACTTGCCGGCGCCGCTCGCCCCGACCAATGCCAGGGTCTCCCCGGGAGCCACCCGGAAGGAGACGTCCGACAGCGCCCACGAGGAGGTACCGGGGTAGCGGAAGCAGACGCCGTCGAACTCCACCTCGCCCCGCGCGCGGCCGATCCGCCGGGCGCCCGGGGCGTCGACGACCTGCGGGCGCTGGTCCAGCAACTCGATGATCCGCTCGGCCGAGGCGGAGGCCGCGTAGAAGGTGGTGCCGAGCCCGGACAGGCCGTGCACCGGGCCGTAGAGCTTGCCGATCAACGCGAGGAACACCAGCAGGCCGCCCAGCGTCAGGTGTCCCTGGGCCAGCTTCCAGGTGCCGAGGCCCAGCACCGCGAGAACGCCCGTCACCTCGATCATCTCGACCAGGGGCCCGTAGACGGACCGGATCCGGGCCGAGGCCATCGCCGCCCGGAACCTTCCGATGTTCTCCCGCTCGAACCGGCGCTCCTCCCACCCCTGCCGGTTGTACGCCTGGACCAGGGCGACGTTGCCGAGCGCCTCCTCGGCGATCGCGCTGAGCGAGCCGCTGCGCCGCCTGCGCTCCCGCGACGCGGCCTTGATCAGCCGCGAGAAGTGCCGGGCGGCGACCCAGAACAGCGGCACGATGGCCAGGGCCAGCAGGGTCAGGTCCCACCGCAGGTAGAACAGCAGGCCCAGGAAGACACCCAGCTGGACCACGTAGTAGAGGATGTCCGCCACCCCGGAGAGCAGGAACGTCTCCACCGAGTCGACGTCCCCCGTGACGCGGGACAGCACGTCGCCGAGTCGCCGGCGTTCGAAGAAGCCGAGCGAAAGCCCCTGCACGTGCCGGAACACGTCGGAGCGCAGAGAGAGCAGGAAGCGCTCGCCGACCCAGGTGGACAGCACGTCGTCGGCGAACCCCAGGATCCCGGAGAAGACGACGAGCCCCAGGTACGCCGGCGCGATCCACAGCAGCGGCCGCAGGTCGCGGGGGACGAGCACACCGTCCACGACGACCTTGAAGAGCCAGATCTCGGCGGCGTCCACGGCCGGGCCGAGCAGGCTGAAGAAGAGGACGGGCACGAGCCAGCGACGGCCGCCGCGCGTGTAGGGCCAGAACCGCCGGAACACCGCCCGTGGGGAGACAGGGGGCGCGGCGTCGACGACGGCGTCGGAGGTGTCCCCGACCGAGAGCAGACGCCGCAGGAGATGCGCCATGGGATGCGTTCCTCGGGGATCGGGGGATCGGGGGAGCGGACCTGGGTCCTCCGGCCCCGGGCCCGCTCAGCCTTGTGTGTGGTCAGTAGCCGCCGTGGCCGCCGTGGCCACCGTGGCCGCCATGGCCTCCGTGGTCACCGTGGCCGTGGTCGCCGTGACCGTGGCCGTGGTCGCCGTGACCGTGGCCGTGGTCACCGTGGTCGTGACCGTGACCCGAGAAGTCGTGGCCCGACGAGTCATCGCCGTGGTCCCGGCGCATGGCCGGGAAGAGACTGCTGAAGATAGCCATTGCGTTCCTCCCGAAACTTGCTGCACAGGAGATACGTGTCAGGGCGGGAATGGGATGGCTGTTTCCGGAAGAAATTCCATTTTCAACCCAGTCGCGCGGCCAGCCCCCCGGTGCACCGCACCTCGTCACCGGCCGTGATCAGCAGCGCCTCCGCCTCGGGCAGCGACTCCAGCCACTCCAGTCCCGCCCGCGAACCCATCGCGAACGCCGCCGTGGCCCAGCAGTCCACCCAGGTCAGCCGTGGCCCCACCACCGTCACGGACACCAGGTCCGTGACCGCCGGCCGGCCCGTCCGCGGGTCCACGATGTGCGCGCCCCGCTCGGCCGTGCCCGACGTCGCCACCGACAGTTCGTCCGCCCCCGCGGCCGAGATCACCGCCGCCAGCCCGCCCGGACGCAGGGGATCGGACACGCCGACCCGCCACGGCCGGTGCGGCTCCGGCGCACCCAGCATCTGGACGTCCCCGCCCCCGTTCACGCTGACCCCGCGCACCCCGGCCACCCGCGCCAGCAGCCGTGCGGCCCGCTCCGCCGCCCAGCCCTTGACGATGCCGGTGGGATCCAGCGCCCCCCGGTAGCGCGGGCTGAACCAGCCGTCGCTCCTGCGTTCCGCCTCGGCCGCGAGGTCCAGCACCTCCGCCACCTCCGGCGCGCACTCCGCCACGGTCAGCTCCCCCCGGGCCAGCCGCGAGACCTCGCTGTCCTCCCGGTAGGTGCTGAAGACCGCGTCCGCCCGGTGCAGTCCGGCCACCGCTTCGGCGAGCGCCTCGCGTACCGCACGCGCATCCCCGCCGCGGACGTCGAAGGAGAAGACGGTCCCCATGACCTCCTCCGCGTGACGCACCGCGGGGGGAGCCTCGGCAGGCCCGGCCACCGTGTCAGCCACCGGCCTGGTCCAGCGCGGACTGCAGCGACTGCTTGTAGCCGGTGCTGGTGTAGGTGGCGCCGGAGACGGCGTCGATGTCGGCGTTCCCGGCCGCGACGGCCTCCTGGTTGAGCCTGGGTATGGCCATGGCCGTCTTCTGGTCGCTGAGGCCGCCCTTGGGGGCCTGTACGGCCGCCGCCCCGGTGACCTTGCCGCCGGCGACGGTGACGCGCACCTGGACGGGCCCGTACTGGGTCTGCGCGACCTTTCCGGTGACGGTGCGCGCCTGGGCGGCCCCGCCGGCGGACGCCGACGACGGCTTCAGCTTGTCCAGCGCCGACTGCAGTGACTTCTTGTACCCCGTGCTCGTGTACGTCGCCCCGGACACCGAGTCGATCTGCGCGCTCTGCGCCGCGACGGCCTCCTGGTTGAGCTTGGGTACCGCCATGGCCGTCTTCTGGTCGCTGAGGCCGCCCTTGGGCGCCTGTACGGCCTCCGCCCCGGTGACCTTGCCGCCGGCGACGGTCAGCCGTACCTGCACGGTCCCGTACTGCGTCTGCGTCGCGTCACCGGTCACCGTGCCGGAGCCGGCGGAGGCCTGCGCGCCACCCCCGGTGCCGCCCTGCGGTGACTGCTGCGCCGCCGCGCCCACCGCCGACGCCGAGGCCGGATCGGACGCCGGCTTCAGCGACAGCAGCAGTACGACACCGGACACGGTGGCGGCCGTGGCCAGGACGACCCGCCGGATCGGGTGGCTCTTCCTCATGGCTTCGCAGCTCCTGCTCACATCTCGAACGACTCGTGGTGGATGCGGCGGGCGGGGACCCCCGCGCCGCGCAGCGCCTCGTACACCGACTGCGCGAACCCGGCCGGGCCGCACATGAACACGTCGTGGTGGTCGATGTCCGGGATCTTCCGCTGGAGGTTCTCCGCGGAGATGTCCGGCCGCTCGCCCTCCGGGCTGTTCACCGCGTACATCAGCCGGGCGCCCCGCTCGTCGGCGATCTTCGCCAGCTCGTCCCACAGCGCCAGGTCCTGGGTGCTGTTGGCCCGGTAGAGCAGGGTGATGTCACCGGCCGCGCCGGGCAGCGTCTCGAACAGGGCCCGCATCGGCGTGATGCCCACCCCGCCCGCGACCAGCAGCACCTTGCCCCGGCTGCGGCGCTGCGCGGTCATCGCACCGTACGGGCCCTCCGCCCACACCCGGGTGCCGGGCGTCAGCTCGCGCAGCCGGGCACTGTGGTCCCCGATCGCCTTCACCGTGATCCGCAGCATGTCCGGGCGGGGGGCCGCCGACAGCGAGTACGGGTGCGAGCTGAAGCGCATCCCGGGGGCGAGGAACCGCCAGCGGAAGAACTGCCCCGCCTCCGCGCCCATCCGGTGCAGCCTCCGCCCGCCGATCAGCACCGACACGATGCCCGGCGTCTCCTCGATGACCGCCTCCACCCGCATGCGGTGACGGAGGTTCAGCCGGATCGGGGTGAGGATGCGGTACCAGATCACCAGCGCGGTGACGGTGCCGTACAGCCCGTACCAGAAGGTCTTGGCGGCGGGTTCGACCGCGAAGTCGTTGCCGGTGGTGATCTGGTGCCAGAACGTCAGGAACACCGCCGCGTAGGTCAGCAGATGGACGTGGTACCAGGTGTCGTACGGCAGCCGGCGGCGGATCCCGCCGACCGAGCTCAGGCCGATGAGCACGAACAGACCGGTGCCGATGGCGGCCTTGCCCATGTCGGGCAGCTGGTTGATGGAGTCGATGGTCTGCTGGACGATGTCGCCGAGCGACTTGCCCGCCTGGAGCGCGTACCCCCACATGGTCAGGAACACATGGGCCACGATCAGACAGAGCGTGTAGCGGCCGCTCATCGCGTGCCAGCGGGCCACCCGGTCCGAGCCGACCCGCCGCTCCAGCGCCGGTACGCGCGCCATCTGGAGCACGACCAGGGCCATCAGATAGCCGGCCAGCAGGCCGGTGATGCGGCCCGCGTTGAGGATCTTGCTGTTGTCGTCGGCGATGGACGGTGTGTTGTGCCACCAGAGCCACAGCACGGCCGCCGCGCCCGCCCAGACGGCGAGCAGCAGCGGGACGGCCGGTGAGCGGCGCGGGCGGATGCGGCGCATCGTCTGGCGGCGGGCGGCACGTCCGCCTGCGAGCGTGGTGGTCACGGTTCCTCCGTGGGGACTTGACCCTTGGCCCAGAGATACGTGTCGCATGCGCTGAGTGTTCAGAACCCGGCCGAGTCCAGCGCGGACTGGAGTGACTGGCGCTAACCGTCGCTCGTGTACGTCGCTCCCGACACGGCGTCGATCCGCGCGCTCTGCGCGGCCAGCGCCTCGCGCCGCAGCTGGGGCAGGGCGTACCCGTTGATCTCCTGGTCGCGCGGGTTGTCCTGCGGGTACTGCACCGCCGTCACGTCCGTGAGCCGGCCGCCCTGCACCGTCACCCGCACCTGGACCGGTCCCCAGCGGGTCTGGACGGTGTCGCCGGTGGCGCTCCCGAAGGCCTCCTCGGCACCCGCGGTGGAGCCGGCCGACGGGCTCGAACCACCGGACGCGGCCGGGGGCTTCGCGCTCGCCGACGCCGGCGTGGGAGCCGTGTGCGGCTTCAGCGACAGCAGCAGCACCATTCCGGAGACGGTCGCGGCACCGGCGAGCACGATGCGGCGCAGCGGACGGCTCTTCTTCAACGCGTGCACTTCCGGGCCCTCACAGTTCGAACGACTCGTGGTGGATACGACGGTCCGGCACCCCGGCCGCCCGCAGCGCCTCGTACACGTCCCGCGCGAAGCCGTCCGGCCCGCACAGGTAGACGTCGTGGCCGGCCAGCCCGGGGAAGGTCGCGCGCAGCGACTCCGCCGTGAGGGGCGGGCGCTCGCCCCCGGGACCGTTCAGCGCGTACAGCACCGGTGCGCCGCGCCAGCGGGCGATCGCCTCCAGTTCGCCGCCCAGCGCCAGGTCCTCGACCCGGCGCGCCCGGTAGAGCAGGGTGACCTCGCCGGGCAGCGTCTCGAACAGCGCGCGCAGCGGGGTGACCCCGACACCGGCCGCGATCAGCAGGGAGCGGTGGCCGGCGGCGCGGTCGGCGGTCAGCGAGCCGTACGGGCCCTCCGCCCACACCCGGGTGCCGGGCCGCAGCAGCGCCACGGCCGCGCTGTGGCCGCCGAGCGCCTTGACCGTGATGCGCAGGCGGTCCGGGCGCGGCGGCGCGGACAACGAGTACGGCGTCGACGTCCAGCGCAGGCCCGCGCCGAGGAACCGCCAGCGCAGGAACTGCCCGGGCCGCGCGCCGAGTTCGTCGAGGTGCCGCCCGCGCACGACGACCGAGTACACCCCCGGGGCCTCCTGGTGCACCGACTCCACCTGCAGCCGGTGGCGCCGGTTGAGCCGGACCGGGGCGAGGATCCGGAACCACAGCACCAGGGCCGCGACGCCCAGGTAGAGCGCGTACCACAGGGCGGTCGCGACCGGCTTGCCGTTGAACTCGTCCCCCAGCGTCAGCTGGTGGAAGAAGGCGAGGAAGACGGCCGCGTACGTCAGCAGGTGGACGTGGTACCAGAACTCGTGGCTGGTGCGGCGGCGCACCGCCCGGGCCGAGGTGATCCCCACCGCGAACAGGATCACCGTGCCGGCGGTGGCCTTGAGCATGTCCGGGTAGTCCAGGACGACGGTCACCGTCTCGTGCCAGAGCGAGGCCCGGTCCTGCGCCGCGTACCCGGCGAGGATCAGCACGATGTGCGCGACGAGCAGGCAGACCGTGTACCGGCCGGCCATCGCGTGCCAGCGGGCCACCCGGTCCGAGCCGATCCGCCTCTCCAGCAGCGGCACCCGCGCCATCAGGCCGACGAGCACCGCGCAGACGTACCCGCACAGCAGCCCGGCGATCCGCCCGGCGCCGGTCAGCCAGCCGGCCGTACCGACCACGGACCCGGTGTCCGCCCACCAGAGCGCCGTCACGGCCGCCGCCCCCGCCCACAGCACGGCCAGCACGGGCCCCGCGGGGGAGCGCCGTGCGGTCAGGGGCACCGGCGGGGCCGCGTGCCGCGCGTCCACGGTGGTCATCAGTCGCTGTCCCTTCGTCCGGCGTACCTTCGTCCGGCGTACCGGGCCACTGTGCGCGGTGAAGCTCTGAACCACCTCTGAGCGGTCCCCTGACCAGGCCTTTCAGAGGAGACTCAGAGGGCGTTCCCAGCCCGCGTTCAGCAAGCGGGTGCGCGCACTCAGAGAAAACTCAGAGGGCGGGCGGTACGTCCCACCCCGCCACCTGGGTGATGCTGGTAGACGCGATGAACACCACCCGGTCCGGCCGCCCGGCCCTCACCCGCCCCGACGGCACCCCGCTGCGCGTCCTCGTCGTCGACGACGACCCCGACCTCGCGGAGGTGCTCACCGGCGCCCTGCGCTACGAGGGCTGGGAGGTGCGCGCGGCCGGCGACGGCGCCTCGGCCCTGACCACCGCGCGCGAGTTGCTGCCCGACGCCGTCGTCCTGGACGTGATGCTCCCGGACACCGACGGCTTCGCCGTGCTGCGCCGCCTGCACGGGGTGAAGCCCGACGTCTGTGTGCTCTTCCTCACGGCGCGGGACGCGGTCGAGGACCGGATCGCCGGCATCACGGCCGGCGGCGACGACTACGTCACCAAGCCCTTCAGCCTGGAGGAGGTCGTCGCCCGGCTGCGCGGCCTGCTGCGCCGGGCGGGCATGGCGCGTCAGCTGGAGGAGGGGCCGCGCCTCGCCGTGGGCGACCTGGTGATGGACGAGGAGGCCCGCGAGGTCACCCGGGCCGGCGAACTGATCGAACTCTCGCCCACGGAGTTCGAACTGCTCCGCTTCCTCATGCGCAACCCGCGCCGGGTCCTGAGCAAGGCGCAGATACTCGACCGGGTGTGGTCGTACGACTTCGGGGGCCGCGCCCATGTCGTGGAGCTGTACATCTCCTACCTGCGCAAGAAGGTCGACGCGGGCCGCGAGCCCATGATCCACACCGTGCGCGGAGCGGGCTACGTCCTGAAGCCGGTGACCAAGTGAGCCGGCTGCCCCGCCTGCCCCGGCCGTCGTGGCCCCGCACCCTGCGCGCTCGTCTCACCGCCGGCCTGGTGGTACTGCTGGCGGTGAGCTGCGCGGCCGTGGGCCTGGCCGCCGTCGTCGAGCTGAACGGCTTCCTCACCCAGCGCCTGGACGAGCAGCTCGCCCAGGTCGGCACCCGGTTTCCCGAGAGCCTGGAACACAACGGCAGGCTGCAGGACGACCACGACGGGGACGAACACGGTGACACCCGCCGGATGGCGACCGGCACCTTCGGGGCGCGGCTGCTGAACGGCCGGGTCACCAACAAGGGCCTCATCCGGGGCGGCGACCCGTCCGCCGACCTGGGCGTCGGCCTGACGGCCCGGGACGGCGAACGCCTGGCCCGGGTGCCGGCCGACGGCCGGCCCCACACCGTCGAACTGTCCGCCCTGGACGACTACCGCGTCGTCGCCTCCGCCGGCCGGGACGGCGACGTGCTGATCGTCGGCCTGCCGCTGGAGCCGGTGCAGGCCACGGTCCACCGGCTGGAACTGGTCGCCGCGAGCGTCTTCGGCCTGGCCCTGGTGGTGACCGGCGTGGCCGGGGCCCTCTGGGTGCGCTGGTCACTGCGGCCGCTCAGCCGGGTCGCCGCCACCGCCACCCGGGTCAGCGAGCTTCCGCTGGCCAGCGGTGAGGTGGCGCTGCCGGCGCGCGCTCCGGACGCCGACCCGGACGGCGAGGTCGGCCGGGTCGCCGGCGCCTTCAACCGGATGCTCGGCCATGTCGAGGACGCGCTGACCAAACGGCACGCCAGCGAGGAGCGGCTGCGCCGCTTCGCCGCCGACGCCAGCCACGAGCTGCGCACCCCGGTCGCCTCGGTCCGTGGCCACGCCGAACTGGCGCTCCTCCATCCGGGCCCGGTTCCCCCCGAGGTGACCCGCGCCCTGCACCGCATCACGGCCGAGTCGGCCCGCATGGGCGAGATGGTCGACGACCTGCTCCTGCTGGCCCGGCTCGACGCCGGCCGGCCCCTGGAGCGCCGGCCCGTCGACCTCACCCACCTGGTCCTGGACGCGGTCACCGACGCCCGCGCCACCGGCCCCGACCACCGCTGGACCCTGGACCTGCCGGAGGAACCGGTGACGGTCCCGGGCGACGCCCACCGCCTCCACCAGGTGGTGGCCAACCTGTTGGCCAACGCGCGGGTGCACACCCCCGTCGGCACCAAGGTGACGGTGACGCTGCAGGCCGGTACCGACGCGGCCGTCCTCGCCGTCCACGACGACGGACCCGGCGTCCCCGAGGGCGTCCAGCCCGATGTCTTCGAGCGCTTCACCCGGGCGGAACACCGCCGCCGAGCCGGCGCTCCCGGCGGCGGGGCGGGCCTGGGCCTGTCCATCGTGGCGGCGGTGGCGGAGGCGCACGGCGGGACGGTGGGCCTGGAGAGCGGCCCGGGTTCCACGACGTTCACGGTCCGCCTTCCGGCCTGAGCGGACGCGAGCCCGCGCCGGCATCCCGGCTCCGCCGCGCGGGCGGACCGTACGTCAGTACCGGGTGAGAGCCGTGGTCCCGTCCACGGTCCCGATGGCGACATGCACCTGTTTCCCGGGCACCACCCACCGCAGGATCCGATCCATCGCGTCCTGGGGCACCGACACACAGCCCGCCGTGGCCCCCGTTCCGTTGACGTGCAGGAAGATGCCGGCGCCGCGCCCGCGTACCGGCTGGTCGTAGTTGAAGCCGATCACGAGCGCGTACGTGTACTGCGTCGCGTACGAGACGAGGTGCTCGGACTCCGTCTCCCGGCAGTCGCCCGGCAACGGATCCACCCATCGGTTGTACGACGTCGAGTCGTTGTCCTGGCACCACCACGAACTGTCCTTCACGGCCCGGTACTCGATGCTCGTCCCGCTCGGCGCCGCCTTGATCCCGAAGCCGAACGGAACGCTGTACAGCCCCGTCGGCGTGGTGTTCGTGCCCTGGGTACGCGAGCCGCCCTCGACGAGCCCGTTCGCTCCGAACCGTGCCGGTGCCGTGCCCGTCTGCACCCACTGCCCGTCCTTCAGGTCCCACCAGGTGAGCGTGCCCGAGGTGGAGTCGGTGCGGTCCGCCTGCGCGGTGATCAGCTGGCTGCCGCCGCCGGTGTCCGCCATCCGCGCGGGCAGCGGATCGGAGGCGGCACGCGCGGGGGGACCGAGCAGGACGAGCGAGGACGCGGACACAAGGGCGAGTACCACACCGGGGCGCATGGCTCAGACGGTAGACGGCGGAAGCGGCAACGGCAGCCCGGGTAGTCCGTCCAGACTCGTCCCGACATGCTCCTTCTTCTCGAAGTAGGCGCCCAGCGAGGCGTCGTCCTCGCGGGCGAAACGCTGTCCGTGCAGGTCGCGGTCCTCCTCGTACGCCATGTAGGGGACGGCGTACCCGCAGGTGTCGCGCACCAGTTCGGCGTGCACCACGATGACGGCGCGCAGCCCGTGCGCGGTGTGGTCGATGTCCGGGAAGTGGGCGAGCAGTTCCCGGAAGCGCGGGTCGTCGCGGAAGACCGGCTCGCCCCGGCCGTGCACGCGCACGATGTTCGGGGGGCCCTGGAAGGCGCACCACATCAGGGTGATGCGGCCGTTCTCCCTGAGGTGGGCGATGGTCTCCGCGTTGGAGCCGGCGAAGTCCAGGTAGGCCACGGTCAGTCCGTCGATGACGGCGAAGGATCCCCGCAGGCCCTTGGGGGAGAGGTTGACCGTGCCGTCGCCGGCCAGCGGGGCGGTCGCCGTGAAGAAGACGGGCTGCTCCTCGATGAACGTCCGGAGCCTGCCGTCGATGCGTTCATAAGTCTTTCCCATGTCTAACGATTATCGGGGCAACTCCTTCACCCGTCTGAGGAATTCCGGAAGAGGCCGCCGCCCGGGCCCGCCGTGGCCGCCCGGCCGGGGGCGGCCACGGCGGGCTGCCGCCTCACCGTGTGAGCGTGCAGGCGGCCAGGGGGGGGTCTGGAGGAGGGCGAGGTTGCGGTCGACCTCGGCCCGGGCGGAGGCGGGCACGGCGGGCAGCTCGGAGGCGACGTCCGGGCAGGTGATCGTGCCGGTCCCGGGGTTTCCTCCGGCTGTCGCGCCGGTGCCCGCCTGCCGGGAGGCGGCCGCGCTTGGTGCCGAACCGGTCGCCTTGCCGGCTGCGCCCCCGGTCGCGTTCAGGGCGCAGGCGGCCAGGGGGGCGAGGCCGGTGGGTTTGGTGGTGGTGCGGCCGATGGCGAGGGCGATGCGGTCGATGGTGGAGGCGCGTTTGTCCTTGAGGGGTCCGAGGATGGGGGGGGCGAGGCCGGTGGGTTTGGTGGTGGTGCGGCCGATGGCGAGGGCGATGCGGTCGATGGTGGAGGCGCGTTTGTCCTTGAGGGGTCCGAGGATGGCGTTGTCGACGAAGTGGGGTCCGCCTTGGCCCGCGCTGGTCTGCAAGCGCTTGTCGGCTTGGGTCTGGAGGAGGGCGAGGTTGCGGTCGACCTCGGCCCGGGCGGAGGCGGGCACGGCGGGCAGCTCGGAGGCGACGTCCGGGCAGGTGATCGTGCCGGGACTCGCCAGGGTGCGGGCCCGCGCGGCGCCGTCGCTCTGCGCGGGGGTTCCGGCGAGGGCCGAGCCGGCGATCACCGCGCCGGACAGCACCACGGCGGCGGCACCGCCGATGAGCGCCACGCGACGCCTGTCGTACTTCGGAAGAGCCCTGGACATACGGATGCCTCACTCCGGTCGGATCGATGTGGACCACGCGGCGCCTGCGTGCGGAGGGAAGTGCGGGAAAGCGATTTCATCCGTTCAGCCCTGCCCCTGATCGATCACCCTGTCCTTGATTGACGAATCATGCAGCGTTCTGCATACTCATGCATGACAGCAAGTGCAGTGTGAGGAGAAACCCGTGACCGAGCGCGTCGTACTCGCCGGCCGGCGCTCCGAGTCGTCGCTGTACGACTTCCACCTCGCCACCTACGACACCGGCGACACCTTCGACCAGGCCGCCGCCAAGGGCTTCATCGACATCTACAGCCTGTCGTCGAAGATCGCCGCCCGGCGGGACCTCGCGTGAGTACGGTGCCTACGGTCCGCACATCCACCCCCTCTCTAGGAGCAGCGCAAGTGAGCAGCAACAGCGGTGACGTACGGCTCTGGGGCGCCCGTTTCGCCGACGGTCCCGCCGAGGCCCTGGCCAAGCTGTCCGCGTCCGTCCACTTCGACTGGCGGCTCGCGCCGTACGACATCGCCGGCTCGCGTGCCCACGCGCGCGTGCTGCACAAGGCGGGACTCCTCACCGAGGACGAGCTGACCCGTATGATCGCCGGGCTCGACCAGCTGCAGGCGGACGTGGCCTCCGGCGCCTTCGTGGGCACCGTCGCCGACGAGGACGTGCACACCGCCCTGGAGCGCGGCCTGCTGGAGCGCCTCGGCCCCGACCTCGGCGGCAAGCTGCGCGCCGGCCGCTCGCGCAACGACCAGGTGGCGACCCTCTTCCGGATGTACCTCAGGGACCAGGCCCGCACGATCGGCGGCCTGATCGCCGACCTCCAGGACGCCCTGATCGGCCTCGCCGAGGCCCACCCGGACGTCGCGATGCCCGGCCGCACCCATCTGCAGCACGCCCAGCCGGTGCTCTTCGCCCACCACGTCCTCGCCCATGTGCAGTCCCTGTCCCGGGACGCGGAGCGCCTGCGCCAGTGGGACGACCGCACGGCGGTCTCCCCGTACGGCTCCGGCGCCCTCGCCGGCTCCTCGCTGGGCCTGGACCCGGAGGCGGTCGCACGGGACCTCGGCTTCGAACACGGCAGTGTCGGCAACTCCATCGACGGCACGGCCTCGCGTGACTTCGTCGCCGAGTTCGCCTTCATCACCGCCATGATCGGCGTGAACCTCTCCCGGATCGCCGAGGAGATCATCATCTGGAACACGAAGGAGTTCTCCTTCGTGACCCTGCACGACGCGTTCTCCACGGGCTCGTCGATCATGCCGCAGAAGAAGAACCCGGACATCGCCGAGCTGGCGCGCGGCAAGTCCGGCCGGCTGATCGGCAACCTCACCGGTCTCCTCGCGACCCTGAAGGCCCTGCCCCTCGCGTACAACCGCGACCTGCAGGAGGACAAGGAGCCGGTCTTCGACTCCTGCGACCAGCTGCAGGTGCTGCTTCCCGCCTTCACCGGCATGATCGCCACCCTGACGGTCAACCGCGAGCGCATGGAGGAACTGGCCCCGGCCGGCTTCTCGCTCGCCACCGACATCGCCGAGTGGCTGGTCAAGCAGGGCGTGCCGTTCCGCGTGGCGCACGAGGTCGCCGGCGAGTGCGTGAAGGTGGCCGAGGCCGAGGGCAAGGAGCTGGACGACCTCACGGACGAGCAGTTCGCGAAGATCTCCGCGCATCTCACCCCCCAGGTGCGGTCCGTCCTCAACGTCCCGGGTGCCCTCGCCTCCCGCAACGGCCGTGGCGGCACGGCGCCCAGCGCGGTCGCGGTCCAGCTGACCGAGGTCAAGGCGGACGTGGCGGCCCAGCACGAGTGGGCGCGGGCCAGGACGAAGAGCTGAGCCGCGGCGCCCCTCGCAGCCACAGCGCACCCGCACCCGCCGACGCACCGCACGAACCCGGCTCCGAGGCGAAGGTCATCACGGGTTACGTTGGTCGGGAGCCGTACCGGAGCCGACCGAACGGAGCCCGCGATGCCCTTCGCCCGCCTGGCGACAGCGACAACCCCCACCTGCCACATCGGACTGGGTCTCGCCGCGGTCGGCCGCCCCGGCTACATCAACCTCGGCCGCGACGACGACCTCGGGGACGACCGCAGTGTCGACACGCTGCGCACCCGCAGCCACGAACTCCTCGACGCCGCGTACGCCCAGGGCGTCCGCTACTTCGACGTCGCGCGTTCCTACGGCCGTTCGGAGGAATTCCTCGCCGACTGGCTGAACGCCCGCCCCGAGGTGAACGACGTGGTCATCGGCAGCAAGTGGGGCTACACGTACACGGCGGGCTGGTCGGCGGACGCCGAGACGCACGAGGTCAAGGACCACGGCCTCGCCACCTACGAGCGGCAGCGCGCCGAGACCGACGCACTGCTCGGTGACCGGCTCGACCTCTACCAGATCCACTCGGTGACCCCGGACAGCCCGGCCCTGACCGACAAGGACCTGCACGCCCGGCTCGCCGAGGCCGCCGCCCAGGGCCTGACCATCGGCTTCTCCACCAGCGGCCCCGCCCAGGCCGACGCCGTCCGCGCCGCGCTCGCCGTGACGGTCGACGGCGAGCCCCTCTTCCGTACCGTCCAGTCGACGTACAACGTGCTGGAGACCTCGGCGGGGCCCGCGCTCGCCGAGGCGCACGACGCCGGGCTGACGGTGATCGTCAAGGAGGGCATGGCCAACGGCCGGCTGGCCGCGCCGCACGCACCGCAGGCGCTGCGGGCCGTCGCCGAGGAGACCTCCCTGGGCTGCGACGCCGTGGCCCTCGCCTGGATCCTGCGCCAGCCCTGGGCCGGCGTCGTCCTCTCCGGCGCCGCGACCGTCGCCCAGCTCGCCTCCAACCTCCACGCTCCCGCCGTCGACCTCGACGCGGACCAGCTGACCCGCCTCGCCGCGCTCGCCGAGGACCCTCGCGCCTACTGGGAGCGGCGCGGACAGCTGCCCTGGCACTGACGATCACCCGCTCTGACCAGCGGTAATGAGTCACTCATGGCTATTGTGAGACATGAATGTCTCATGTGGGCTATCCTTGTCTCATGGCCCTCGACCGTGACCACGTGCTGCGCAGCGCAGCCGCCCTGCTGACCCGCAAGTCCACCGCGACCATGGACGAGGTCGCCAAGGCCGCCGGAATCAGCCGCGCCACGCTGCACCGCCACTTCGCCGGCCGGGACGCTCTCGTACGGGCGCTGGAGGCGCTCGGCATCGCCGAGTGCGACGCCGCCCTGGACCGGGCCCGCCCGGAGGAGGGCTCCGCCGCCGACGCCGTACGCCGGCTCCTGCGCGAGATCCAGCCGGCCGCCGGGCTGCTCGCCTTCCTCTACGGCGAGAACCAGCTGTGGGAGGGCGAGCGGCAGCACGACGGCTGGCGGCGGCTCGACGCCCGGATCGGCGCCCTGTTCCAGCGCGGACAGCAGGCCGGCGAGTTCCGCATCGACCTCACCCCGGTCTGGCTCACCGAGGCGCTGTACGGCCTGATCGCCTCGGGCGCCTGGGCCACCCTGGACGGCCGCGTGGCCGCCCGTGACTTCCCGACCATGATCGCCGAGCTGCTGCTCGGCGGTGCTCTGCGAAGAGAGGAATCATGACCAGCACCCTGCAGCCGGCTCGCGCGGCGGAGGTGGAGAAGCGCCCGGGCCGCTGGCTCGCGCTCTCCGTCCTCGTCCTGGCCGTGCTGCTGGTGGCCGTCGACGCCACCGTCCTCGGCCTGGCGACCCCGTACATCAGCGAAGACCTCAACCCCACCGGCACCCAGCTGCTGTGGATCGGTGACGTCTACTCCTTCGTCATCGCCGGCCTGCTGGTCTCCATGGGCAGCCTCGGCGACCGCATCGGCCGCAAGCGGATCCTGCTCGGCGGCGCCACGGCGTTCGGCGCGCTGTCCGTCCTGAACGCCTACGCGACGACTCCCGAACTGATGATCCTGGCGCGGGCCCTGCTCGGTGTCGCGGGCGCGACTCTGATGCCCGCGACCCTCGCCCTGATCCGCAACATCTTCCACGACGCGCGCGAACGCAGCCTCGCCGTGGGCATCTGGGGCGCGACCGCCTCCGCCGGCACGGCCGTCGGCCCGATCACCGGCGGCTTCCTCCTCGAACACTTCTGGTGGGGCTCGGTCTTCCTGATCAACCTGCCCGTGATGGCGGTCCTGGTCCTGGTCGGCATCCGCACCCTGCCCGAGTCCCGCAACCCGGCCCCCGGCCCCTGGGACCTGAGCAGCGTCGTGCTGTCGCTGGTCGGCATGATCGCCGTCGTGTACGCCGTCAAGGAGGCCGCGACCCACGGCCTGACATGGACCACGTGCGCCGCCGGCCTGCTGGGCGCCGCCGCGCTCTACGGCTTCGTGCACCGCCAGCTCACCATGCCGTCCCCGCTGCTGGACATGCGTCTGTTCCGGCGCCGTGGCTTCAGTGGTGCGGTCCTCGCCGACCTGCTGACCGTGCTCGGCATGTCCGGCCTGGTGTTCTTCCTCTCCCAGTACCTGCAACTCGTCCAGGGCAGACGCCCGTTCGAGGCGGGCCTGGCCGAACTGCCCGCCGCCGTCGGCGCGGTGGCGGCCGGTCTGGTCGCGGGCCGCGCGGCGCGCCGCTTCTCGGTACGGGCGGTGGTCTCGGGCGGTCTGGCGGCCGTCGGCCTGGCCCTGGCCGCGCTGACGACGCTCGGCCGGTCCACCGGCTACCCGGTCCTCGGCGCCGCCCTCCTGGTCGTGGGCATCGGCGCGGGCTTCTCCTTCACGGTCACCGCGGACGTCATCCTCTCCAGCGTCCCCAAGGACCAGGCAGGCGCCGCCTCGGCGGTCTCCGAGACGGCGTACGAACTGGGCGCGGCTCTCGGTATCGCCCTCCTGGGCTCCATCGTGACGGGCGTCTACCGCGACTTCACCGGCCCGACGGGCACCCCCGCCACGGCCCACGAGTCACTGGGCGCGGCGGTGGAGGCGTCGGCGCACATGCCGCAGCACGCGGCCGAGCAGATGCTCGACGCGGCCCGTGCCTCCTTCGTCCACGGCCTCCAGCTGGCCTCGGGCGCGGGAGCGGTGGTCCTGCTGGGGACGGCAGCGGCGGCGTGGTTCCTGCTGAAGGGCCAGCGACTGGAAAGCGCCGGGTGAGCGCGACCCTCGAACGCCCCGGACCTCACCGTTTGTAACCGAGCACCGTCATCATCCCGCTCTCCGAGTGGTACTGGTTGTGACAGTGCAGCATCCACAGTCCGGGATTGTCGGCGTCGAAGTCGAGGACCAGCTTCCGGTGCGGCAGCACGATCGCGGTGTCCTTGCGCGCCCCGACGGAGTCCAGTCCGGCCAGCGCGAAGGTGTGCCCGTGCAGGTGCATCGGATGCCACATGCTGGTGGCGTTGATGAGGGTGAGCCGCACCCGTTCACCGGCGCGGACGGGGTGGCGTTGCCGCTCGGAGTAGGCCTGGTGGTCGAACCCCCAGTCGTACCTCCTCATGCTGCCCGTGATCCTGATGCGCATCTCGCGGTCGGGATCACGGTCGTCGAGGGCCACGGAGTCCTGCGGCACGAGGCGGCGGGCGGGGACGGTCTCCCCGTCCAGTTCGTCCGGGCGGACGTCGCCCGAGGGAAGGTTTCCGCTCCCCTTGTCGGTGCGCAGGACGGCGAGGGCCTGGCCCTTCTTGCCCTCGGGGACCGCGACCAGGGGGAAGACACCGTCCCGGACGGTGACCAGCACGTCGTACCGCTCCGACATGCCGATGAGCAGGGCGTCGGTCTTCTTGTGCTCCACGGGGTAGCCGTCGGTGTGGGTGACGGTCATCTTGTGGTCCGCCAGCGCGACCCGGAAGGCGGTCTCGGAACCGGCGTTGACGAAGCGCAACCGGACCCGGTCGCCCGGCCGGCAGCGGAACACCGACGGCCGGCCGGGCAGGCGCCCGTTGACCAGGTAGTGGGGGTAGGCGACGCTGCCGCCCTCCCCGTCGAGCATGCGGCTGCGGGACGAGTGCAGCACCCGGGAGGGGCCCGCGGGCGTCCCGGACGGCGACGGGTGCGCGACCGCGGGCCGGCGGGGGCTCGGGCCGGCGTGACCGGGGCCCATGGCCATGTTCCCCATGTCCATGGAGCCGCCGGGCCTGAGCTGGCTCAGGACCTGCTCGGGGGTGGAGCCTTCGACGCCGTCGAGCCAGTCGTCCAGGACGACGATCCACTCCTTGTCGTAGGAGAGAGTCTCCTTCGGGTCGTCGACGACGAGCGGCGCGTACAGCGCCCGGTCGGGCTGCAGTCCGACGTGCGAGTGCAGCAGATAGGTCCCCGGGTGCCTGACGGTGAAGCGGTAGCGGAAGTCGTCCCCGGGGCGGATGGCCTGCTGGGTCAGGTCCGGCACGCCGTCCATGTCGCACCGCAGCCGCACCCCGTGGGAATGCAGTGTGGTCGTGGTGGGCAGCCGGTTGGCGAGCGTCAGGTCGAGCACGTCACCGGCGGTGACACGCACCAGCGGGCCCGGCACCTCCTCGTTGTACGCCCAGGTCCGCACGGACAGCCCGCCCAGATCCAGCTTCGCCTCCTCGGCGGTGAACCTGAAGGTGCGCACCTGGCCGCCGGATCCGCGTCGGCGCTCGGCCGCGAGCACCTCCGGATCCGACGGGTTGACGTACCCCCTGGGTCCGGCCGGGACGAACTTCCCTCCGCCGCTCGCGCGTTGCGGGCCGGAGCCGGGCGCGTCACCGCCTTCGGTGCAGGCTGCCAGGATTCCCGCGCCGACTGCGGCGATCGGGGTGCGGAGCAGAATACGCCGAGAAGGTTTGTACATGCCTGAATCAGACATGTCGTGTGCTCATATAACCAACGCATACGGCCGAATGTCCGCTGTGTCGGCGTCAGATTCCATCTGGCGGAGGGACGCCCGCGCCGAGCCGGCCGGGCGCGACGGGGCTAGGCGGCCTTCGCCTTCGTGGCGTACATGTCCACGTACTCCTGCCCGGACAGCCGCATGACCTCCGCCATCACGGAGTCGGTCACGGCCCGCAGCACATAGCGGTCCCGGTCCATGCCCTCGTACCGGGAGAACTCCATGGCCTCGCCGAAGCGGACGGTGACCCGGCCGGGACGCGGGATGCCCCGGCCGCCCGGCTGCAGCTTGTCCGTGCCGATCATCGCGAACGGCACCACCGGCGCACCGGTCATCAGCGTCAGCCGCGCGATCCCGGTACGGCCCCGGTACAGCCGGCCGTCGGGCGAGCGCGTGCCCTCGGGGTAGATCCCGAAGATCTTCCCCTCCTCCAGGATCCGCCGCCCGGTCATCAGGGCGGCCACACCGCCGCTCGCGCCGTCCCGGTCCACCGGGATCATGCCGACACCGGTGAAGAACCACGCCATCAGGCGGCCCTTGACGCCCTTACCGGTGACGTACTCGTCCTTGCCGATGAAGAACACCTGCCGCTTGGTGACCACCGGCAGCACGATCGAGTCGATGAACGTGAGGTGGTTGCCGGCCAGAATGACCGGACCGTCCCCCGGAATGTGCTCCACGCCCTCCACCTGTGGGCGGAACATCAGGCGCATGATCGGTGCGAGCACTGCCTTGATGAGCGCGAAGCGGGACAACGGGTCCTCCGATGCCGAGGGGTCGATATGAGTCTGTGCAGGTGAGGACATTACTCGCGGTCCCGGGGTGGGCGCACATCGGGTGCGGCCGGTTCACCGAGGTCTTACGAAGAGTTGACGTGGGTTTACCTGCGGTGACGCATCGGGGACGGGCTGTAACGTCCCCGTGACGGTGTGACGGAGATCGCCCCGGAGGGCCGTCCGGTGACGCGGTCTCCGGCGCCACTCCGGCGGTCCGTCGTCACCCGCCTCCCACCGGACACCCGCCACCACCCGCGTGTTCCGGCCAAGGACTCCCTTCGGTCATGTCCACGCCCCTACGATCGGCCCGCACTCACGAGCGGACGGCAGGAGGGCGCTGATGGGCAGCGACCAGGCGAACGAGAAGACGCAGGGCACCGGACGGCGGGCGATCCTCGGCGCGGCGGTGTTCGGCGCGAGCGGGGCGGTCCTCGGACTGCCGGGCACGGCCGGGGCGGCCGGGGCGGCCGGGGCCCGGACGTCCGGGCGCGGGGGCCGGGGGCTGAAGAGCCTGCCGGTGCCCACGATCATCGGCCACCGCGGTGCGAGCGGCTACCGCCCCGAGCACACCTTCGGTTCGTACGAACTGGCCCTGGACCTGGGGGCCGACGTGGTCGAGGCGGGCGACCTGGTGCCCACCAAGGACGGTCATCTGGTCTGCCGGCACGAACCGGAGATAGGCGGCACCACGGACGTCGCCGCGCGCCCGGAGTTCGCCGGCCGCAAGACCACCAAGGTCGTCGACGGCGTCTCCACCACCGGCTGGTTCACCGAGGACTTCACGCTCGCCGAGCTGAAGACCCTGCGGGCCGTCGAGCGCATCCCGGCCAACCGGCCGCACAACACCCTCTACAACGGACGCTGGGAGATCCCCACGTTCGAAGAGGTCCTCAAGTGGCAGGACGAGCAGACCCGCAAGCGCGGCAAGCAGGTCTGGATCTACCCCGAGACCAAGCACCCCACCTACTTCCGCAAGCTCGGCCTGGGCCTGGAGGAGCGGGTCGCCAAGCTGCTGCGCAAGTACGGCAAGGACGGCCGGAACTCGCCTGTCATCCTGCAGTCCTTCGAGCCCACCAGCATCCAGAAGCTGAACCAGCTGGTGGACAACCCGCTCGTCGTGCTGCTCTCCACCGCCGACAGCCGTCCCTACGACTTCGTCGAAGCGGGCGACCCGCGCACGGTCGCCGACCTGATCACGCCCAAGGGCCTGCGGGAGATCGCCGGCTACGCGCAGGGCATCGGTCCGACCCTGGACCTCGTCATCCCCAAGAACGCGGACGGCACGCTGGCCAAGCCGACGACCCTGGTCTCCGACGCGCACCGGGTGGGCCTGGTCCTGCACCCCTACACCATGCGCAACGAGAACCCGTTCCTCCCGGCCGAGTACCGCAAGGGCAGCGCGGCCGACGCCTACGGCGACTCCTTCGGCGCCTTCAGGACGTACTTCGCGACCGGCATCGACGGCGTCTTCACCGACAACGCCGACACCGGCCTGCTCGCCCGCGCCGACTTCCTGGCGGGCTGACCTCGTCAACGGCCCGACCCTCCCGCACCCCGTTCGGGGTGTCTGCGCGCCGCCCCGGAAACCTGCTCCCGGGGCGGCGCGTCGTTCCGCATATGACGTACGACTTGGTGGCCGCCCTGCATCCGCTGCTCAGCGCCGAGGCCTCGGCCGAGGCATATGCCGCCGGGAGTGAGCCCGGCGACCTGGAGCAGGCCGTCTGGCTCCGCCTGCTGGAACGCCTGGAGACCGAGGGGCCGCCGCCGGATCCGCAGGGCTGGCTGCGCAAGGCCGTCCGTGCCGAGGCCCGCCGCAGCCGCCGCACCAGCCGCCGGGAGCGTCCGTACGGCACCGAGCCGGCCGACGACGCCCGCACCGACCCCGAGCAGTACGCCCTCACGGCCGCCCGGTACCGCGCGCTGCGGGAGGCGGTGCACCGCCTGCCCGGCCGCTGTCCCCGGCTCATCGAGGCCCTGCTCTCCCCGGAGGACCTGACATACCGGGAGATCGCGGGGGAGTTGGGTATCTCACAGGGAAGTCTTGGACCGGAACGCTCCAGATGTCTCGGTTGTCTGCGCCGATTGCTCACGCCGGAGGTTGCTTCCCGCGAAGTGCGGGGATAGGAGTGGGGGACGACAGGTGATCAGGTGAGCGGGAGGCATGCGCACATGGGCATGAGCGTGACCATCTCGGTGGCGACCGGACAGGACGCGGAGCAGATCTTCAGGCTCCAGTACCTGTGCTTCCAGAGCGAGGCGGCGCTGTACGGCAACTACCGCATCGACCCGCTGGTCCAGAGCCTGGACTCCGTCCGCCAGGAGGTCGCCTCCGACTGCGTCTTCGTCGCCCGGCTCGGTGACGAGGTGGTCGGCTCGGTGCGCGGCAAGATCACCGAGGACGGCGCCGCCGCCATCGGAAAGCTCTGCGTCCACCCCCGCCTGCAGGGCCACGGCATAGGCGCACGTCTGCTGCGCGCGGCCGAGGCCGCGTTGGCGGGGGAACGGGGAGCCACCCGGTTCCGCCTCTTCACCGGCCACCGCAGCGAGGGCAACCTCCGCCTGTACCGCCGGTCCGGCTACGAGACGGTGGGCCGCTCCCGTGGCACGGACGGCGTAGAGATGATCATTCTGGAGAAGCAGGCGGGCACCTACGCGGCTACGGCGTGACGGTGCCCCGCGCCTTCCGCAGCCAGTACATCGCGGAGATCGGCAGCAGCACCGGAATGAAGACGTACCCCGCCCCGTAGTACGACCACACGGTCGTGTCCGGGAACGCCGAGTGGTCGACCAGGGTCCACGTACCGACGAGGAGCACACCGGCCAGCTCGGCGGCGCAGCACACCAGCGCCGCCCTGCGGGCCGTCTCCCCGCCGCGGACGAGCGAGTAGGTGATGAAGCCGTACACGAGACCGGCCACCGCCGACAGCACATAGGCCAGCGGTGCCCGGTCGAACTCCGTCGCGATCTGGAACGCCGACCGCGACAGCGCGCCGACGACCATCACGCCGTAGAACCAGACGAGCAGGATGCCCGGCCCGCTGATCAACCGGGCCGGCTTCTCCTTAACCGCCGTCACCTCAGCCTCCCCAGATGTCATAGAGCCGCACCTCCAGTACGGCCAGCACCACACCGCCGGCCGCCACCGTCACCGAGCCCCAGCGGGTCCGCTCGGCCAGTGACATGAACCCCGCCGCCGGAACGCACGCGAACGCACCCAGCAGATACGCCACGAAGATCGTCGTGCCCTGCTCCGGCTTCTCGCCCCGCGCCAGCTGCACGATCCCGATCACCAGCTGCGCCACGGCCAGCAGCGACACCACGGCCATGCCGATGAAGTGCCAGTCCTTGGTCGGCTGGTCGCGGGAGGCGGCCCAGCCGCACCAGGCGGCGAGAAGCAGCGCGGCGACCCCGGTCGCCAGCGTCAGGGCATTGAGCATGCGGTGACCTTATTACGGCCGAAACGGACCCCGGCCGCCGACCCCGCGGTACCCCCTGTCGTACACCGTAGGGTCTAGACCATGACGATCCATGCGCACGCCCTCCTGTTCGACAACGACGGCACCCTCGTGTCCTCCCTCGACTCCGTCGAGCGCTGCTGGGGCCGCTGGGCCCGGGAGTACGGGATCACCGCCGAGGAGTTCCGGCGCGTGGCGCTGCACGGGCGGCCCGCCGCCGAGATAGTCGCCGACCTGCTGCCCGCCCGCCTGGTCCCGGAAGCGGTCGCCCGGGTCGAGCAGCTGGAGGTCGAGGACGTGCCCGACGGGGGCGTACGGCTGCTGCCCGGCACCCGTGACTTCCTCGACTCCCTGCCCGCCGACCGCTGGGCCGTCGTCACCTCCGCCACCCGCCGGCTCGCCGAGGCCCGCCTGGACGCCGTCGGCATCCTGCCCAAGACACTGATCGCCGCCGACGACATCACCCGCGGCAAGCCCGATCCCGAGCCCTACCTGCTCGCCGCCCGGCAGCTCGGCGTCGATCCGGCCCACTGCGTCGTCTTCGAGGACGCCCCGGCCGGACTCCAGGCCGGCCGCGCCGCCGGAATGACCACCGTGGCATTGGCCACAACCCACCGCGCCGAGGAGCTGGACGCCGACCTGGTGGTGAAGGACCTGTCGGCCTTGTCGGCACTGGTCACCGACGGGGGCGTGGAGATCTCCGTCCGCCGCTGAACCCGGGGCACCGCCTGTCCGCCACTGTCCACCATCCGGACAGCGGCGGCCGGTCAGGACCGTACGTCTGGTTTACTGATCGCATGACCACGACGAGCTGCCGCATCCTTGCGACCGAGGCGACCATGACGCCCGGTGCTCGTTGTATGTGTCGCCTGATGTGTCGAATGTGCGCCTTCTAGAGGGCCCCCGCATCAGCTGAGCCTCGCGCCCCGAAGCGAGAGCCGTGGCATGTCCGTGCGCCAAGCCGTACGAGACACACATCCACTCCTCATGCCTGAACCGCATGCACCCGTGCCCGGGCACACCCACGCCCGCGCACTCGACAGTGACGGAAATCCTGTGATCACCACCTCGGGCCTCACCAAGGTCTACCGCTCCCGCGGCCGTGAGGTCACCGCCCTGCAGGGCGTCGATCTCCACGTCCGCGAAGGCGAGGTCTACGGCGTCATCGGCCAGTCCGGCGCCGGCAAGTCCTCCCTCATCCGCTGCGTCAACCTGCTGGAGCGCCCCACCTCCGGCACCGTGACCGTCGCCGGGCAGGACCTCACCGCCCTCGCCGGACGCGGCCCGCGCGCCGGCAAGGAGCTGCGCCGGGCGCGCAGCCGGATCGGCATGGTCTTCCAGCACTTCAACCTGCTCGCCTCGCGGACCGTGCAGGACAACGTCGAACTGCCGCTGGAGATCCTCGGCACGTCCGGCAGGGAACGCTCGCGCAAGGCGCTCGAACTGCTCGACCTGGTCGGCCTCGCCGACAAGGCCAAGGCCCACCCGGCACAGCTCTCCGGCGGCCAGAAGCAGCGCGTCGGCATCGCCCGCGCGCTCGCCGGCGACCCCAAGGTGCTGCTCTCCGACGAGGCCACCAGCGCCCTCGACCCGGATACCACCCGCTCCATCCTCCAGCTGCTGCGCGACCTGAACCGGCAGCTGGGCCTGACCGTCCTGCTCATCACCCACGAGATGGACGTCGTGAAGTCGATCTGCGACTCCGCCGCCCTCATGGAGAAGGGCCGGATCGTGGAGTCCGGCACGGTCAGCGAGCTGCTCGCCACCCCGGGCTCGGAGCTGGCCGCCGCGCTGTTCCCGGTGGGCGGCGAGGCCACCGGCGCCGACCGGACCGTCCTCGACGTCACCTTCCACGGCGAGGCCGCCACCCAGCCGGTCATCTCCCAGCTGTCGCGTACCTACAACGTCGACATCTCGATCCTCGGCGCCGCCATCGACACCGTCGGCGGCCTGCAGATCGGCCGGATGCGCATCGAACTGCCCGGCCGCTACGAGGACAACGTGGTGCCGATCGGCTTCCTGCGCGAACAGGGCCTGCAGATCGACGTCGTCGGACCCGAGGGCCAGGCGCCCGTGCTGGTGAAGGAGGGGGCCAAGTGACCTGGTCCGAGATGCAGCCGCTGCTGTCGCAGGCGTGTTCCGAGACGTTCCAGATGGTGCTGTGGTCCACCCTCATCGCCGTCGCCGTCGGGCTCCCGCTCGGCGTCCTGCTCGTCCTCACCGACCGGGGCGGCCTGCTGCAGAACGTCCTCGCCAACAAGGTGATCGGCCAGATCGTGAACATCGGCCGGTCCATGCCGTTCATCATCCTGATGGTCGCGCTGATGAACTTCACGCGCTGGGTCACCGGGACGACGATCGGTACGACCGCCGCGATCGTGCCGCTCGCCATCGGCGGCATCCCGTTCTTCGCCCGCCTGGTCGAGACGGCCGTCCGCGAAGTGGACAACGGTCTCGTCGAAGCCGTGCAGTCCATGGGCGGCAACTCCTGGACGATCGTCCGCAAGGTCCTGGTCCCCGAGGCCCTGCCCTCGCTGATCGCCAGCACCACCACCACGATCATCGCCCTCATCGGCTACTCCGCCATGGCCGGCACGGTCGGCGGCGGCGGCCTCGGCGACCTCGCCGTCCGCTACGGCTACCAGCGCTTCGAGACCCAGCTGATGTGGATCACCGTCGCCGTCCTCGCCGTCGTGATCTCCCTGATCCAGTTCGTCGGCGACTTCGCGGCCCGCACCCTGCACAGCCGCGGCGGCCGCTCCGGCCCGGCGCCCAGGCTCCGCCTGCTGAAGGCGAAGGAGCCGGCGGCGGCCGACGTCGGCAAGGCCGCGTAGGCCGCACCGCTGCGTGCGAGCGGCACCTCACAGACTCCCCGTCACCACACGGGGTCGCACCACCCCTCAGGAAAGGCACTTTTCGTGCGTAACACCGCCAAGTTCACCACCGCCGTCCTCGCCGCCGGAGCCCTCACCTTCGGGCTTACCGCCTGCGGCTCCGGCAGCTCCTCCGGCTCCCACGACTACAGCGGCCCGCTGGTCGTCGCCGCGAGCCCGACCCCGCACGCCGAGATCCTGAACTTCGTCAAGGAGAACCTGGCGAAGAAGGCGGGCCTCGACCTGGAGGTCAAGGAGTTCACCGACTACATCACGCCGAACACGGCGACCGAGGACGGCTCGGTGGATGCCAACTACTTCCAGAACCAGCCGTACCTGGACGACTTCAACAGCAAGCACGGCACCCACGTCGTGCCCGTCGTCACGGTGCACCTGGAGCCGCTCGGCCTGTACTCCCACAAGGTCAAGAAGGCCGACGCCCTGAAGAGCGGGGCGACCGTCGCCGTGCCGAACGACGCCGTCAACGAGGCCCGCGCCCTGAAGCTGCTCGCCGCCAACGGGCTCATCACCCTCAAGGCCGGCGCCGGCAACGAGGCCACCGCGCAGGACATCGCCAAGAACCCCAAGAACCTCAAGTTCAAGGAGGTCGAGGCGGCCCAGACCCCGCGCTCCCTGGACGACGTGGACGCCGCCGTCGTGAACGGCAACTACGCCATCTCCGCGGGCCTCAAGCCCGCCAAGGACGCCCTCGTCCTGGAGTCGGCGAAGAACAACCCGTACGGCAACTTCCTCGCCGTGAAGAAGGGCAACGAGAAGGACCCGCGCGTCAAGAAGCTCGCCAAGCTGCTCGTCTCGCCCGAGGTGAAGAAGTTCATCGAGGACAAGTACCAGGGCTCGGTCATCCCGTCCTTCTGAACCGGCTGAACCGCGGCCGACGGCACGTTTACGGCGTTTCGTGACGCACGGGGTCCACTCCCTCACCGGGGGTGGGCCCCGTCGTGCGGTTCAGTGGTTTCATGCTGCATGCTGGGCAGTTCAGCAGGCCCTGAAGGTTTTTCCGAAGTTACGGAGCGGCGCATGACTGGCACCTTTCCCAACGTCTCCATCAGCACGGAGCGGTTGGTCCTGCGCCCCTTCGAGGAGTCCGACATCGAGGCCTTCGCCGAGATGATGAACGACGAACTGGTCACCGCCTGGACCTCCGTCCCCCAGCCCTACACCGAGGCCGACGCCCGGGACTGGATCACCGCCCTCGCCCCGGCCGAACGCGCCGACGGCCGCGGCATCGTGTTCGCCGTCGACGAGTTCCTCACCCAGCGGCTGGTCGGCACCGTCCATCTGCGCAACACCGACTGGCGGGTGCGCTCGGCGGAGATCGCCTACGTCATCGCCCCGTGGGCCCGCGGTGAGGGCTATGCCTCCGAGGCCGCCCTGGCCACCGCGCAATGGCTGTTCCGCGACCAGGAGTTCGAACGCCTGGAACTGCGCACCACCGCCGACAACACCGCCTCCCAGCAGGTCGCCCAGAAGATCGGCTGCATCAGCGAGGGCATCCTGCGCAACGCCTGGATAGCGCGCAGCAGGTCCGGCGACGGCACGTGGGCGGACGTCCGCACCGATGTCATCGTCTGGAGCCTGCTGCCAGAGGACCTGGCCGGGGCCGGCGAGCAGTCGGACGACGCGGCCGGTTTCACGTCGTACGCGGACTGGAACTGACCCCTCGCGCCTCACCAGGTACCCTCACGGAGCCCCCACGGGCCCCTATCCCCCCTGACGACCTGCGAAGACCTGGAGAGAGACGACGATGGCCGACCGGGTCACGGTGATCGGCTGGGACGGCTCGCCGCTGACCGCCGCGGCACGCGCCGCCCTCGGCGCCGCCACGCTGGTGGCGGGCGCCGCCCACCACCTGGCGCTGCCCGAGGTCCCGCCCGCCGCCGAACGCGTCCGCCTGGGCAGTGTCGCGCTCGCCGCCCGCCGGATCGCCGCCCACCGCGGCACCGCGGTCGTGCTCGCCGACGGCGACCCCGGCTTCTTCGGCGTCGTACGCACCCTGCGCGCACCGGAGTTCGGCCTGGAGGTCGAGGTCGTCCCCGCCGTCTCCTCCGTGGCCGCCGCCTTCGCCCGCGCCGGCATGCCCTGGGACGACGCCCAGGTCGTCGTCGCCCACCCGCGCACCCTGCGCCGGGCCGTGAACGTCTGCCGGGCCCACGCCAAGGTCGCCGTCCTCACCGCACCGGGCGCCGGACCCGCCGAACTCGGGCTGCTGCTGGAAGGCGTGCACCGGACCTTCGTCATCTGCGAGGAACTGGGCACCGAACGTGAGCAGGTCAGCGTCGTCACCTCCGACAACGCAGCCGACCACACCTGGCGCGACCCCAACGTCGTCATCGTCATCGGCGGCCCGGCCGGCGCGGGGGAGGGCGGCGGCTGGATCGCCGGGCGCGACCCGGGCGCCGGACCGCGCGGCTGGGTGCAGCCCGACGAGACCTACGGCGACGGAACCGTCAGCCGCCTCGGCGAGGGCGAGACGGAACTGCTGCGCGCCGCCCAGCTCGCCCGCCTCGGTCCCCGCGTCGGCGACCTCGTGTGGGACATCGGCTGCGGCTTTGGCGCCTTCGCCACCGAGGCCGCGCGCGCCGGGGCGGCCGTCATCGCCGTCGACCGGGACCCGCGCGCCTGCGCCCGGACCGAGGCGGCCGCGCGACGGTTCGGCGTACAGCTCCAGGTGGTCCAGGGCACCGCCCCGCACGTCCTGGAGAACCTGCCCGAGCCGGACGTCGTCCGGGTCGGCGGCGGGGGAGCGGCCATCGTCTCCGCGGTCGCCGACCGGCGTCCGCAGCGCATCGTCACCCATGCGGCGACCCGCGACGAGGCCGAACTCGTCGGCCGCGACCTGACCGAGCACGGATACCGCGTCGAATGCGCCCTGCTGCAGTCCGTCGAACTCGACACCCGCGCCTGGACGGAGACCGAGCGGAGCGTTGCGTTCCTGCTCAGCGGCATTCTTCCCGATCGCGCCCCGTGATCCGGTTGTCGTACCGCGCGCGGTAGGCTGGCCGATCGTTGTGCCACACCGGGCGGTCCGGAACTTCGTTCGCCAATGTCCGGAAAGCACGCCCGTTTTGGGGTGGGTGTGGTACTGCGGAACCGGAGGACGCGCAACGTGGCGCAGTCCACAGCGGACTGTCGCGGATCATGCTGTCGCGACGGCGGAACGGCCGGGACAATGCCACTGAATGGCTTTGTCGCCTTTTCCGGCGGGTCGTTCGTGCCGCTGGGCACGGACGCTCGTTCTTCACTACGGGCGGTCGGTGCGCCGTTCCGGGTGAGCTGGTCGTAGAAGCACTAACCGATGGGCGAGGGGTACGCATGACCGACACCGGCCAGGTCCCGGCCGAGGGACAGCCGGAGAGCGCAGGCATGGTGGAACAGCCGGGCGTCGCCGCGCACGGTGCGTACGCCTACCTCTCCGAGGCACCCGCCGAGGACGAGGACCTCCTGCTGCCGGGCGCCCAGGGTGCGTGGGGCAACGAGGTACCGCCACCCGCTCCGGAACCGGTCCTCGAGGCCGTGCACGAGCCGGGCCCGCACGAGACGGCCGGCCGGGACAGCGGCTCCGTCGACCTCAGCGGCGTCCGCCTGCCGAACCCGGCCCCGGTCTCCGTGCCGCCGTCGCCCATCCTCTCGGCCCCGCAGGACCCGTCGGCCGCGCCGCAGCCGTCGCGCCGTCCGCTGCACCTCGGCCCCCCGATCCCCGACGCCTCCGCCAGCCCCGTGCGCTCCCTCGCCGACCGTGGTCCGGCCGGAGCGCCGGTACGGCAGCCGGGTCCGCCCGCGGCCGGCCCCGAGTACCTCGACGCCCAGCCGCTGCACGACATGGCCCCGCAGAGCGCGGCCCCCTGGGGCGCGGCGCCCGCAGCCCCCGCAGCGGCCCAGGTCGGCATGCCGGCAGCGGCAGCCGAAACGGTTGATCCGGCCGCCGACGCCACCGGCGCCGCCCAGGCCGATCCGTCCGGCGCCGCCCAGGCCGCCGTCGCCCGCCTCGCCAACCAGGCGGTCGCACCGGCACCGGGCACCGCGCAGGTGGTGCACGGCCATGACGGCGTACAGCCCGCGCACGGCCACGACGGGGTGTACCCCTCGCCCGAGGCCGTTCAGGAACAGCAGCAGGAACCGGCGGGCGTCCACCAGGTTTCCCCTGAGGACGGCCAGGGCGCACCCGAGACGCAGTCCGCCGACGGTACGGCCGCCGTGGCCGGCGGCGTCGAGGCCCCCGCCGGTGTCGCCGGTGACGGTGGGCCCGCGGCCGAGGCGCCGGCGCCGGAATCCGGTGGGGCCCCCGCCGAGGAGGCGGACACAGCGGCCGCTCACGCCGCCCCCGTACAGCAGACGCCGACGCATCCGGGTGAGCAGGGCACCGTGCCCGGCCAGGAGACCGGGGCCCCGGCGGCATCGGGGCAGACGCCGGGCGACGTCCCGGCGGGCACTGCCACGGAGATGCCCGCGGCCGTACCGCAGTCCGGGGTTGCCCAGGAGCCTGAGGTCGCTCAGCCGTCGGGGGTTGCCCAGCCGTCCGAGGCCACTCAGCCGGGTGAGGCCGTACAGCCGTCCGGGGTCGCTCAGCCGGGCGACGTTGCCCAGCCGTCCGAGGTTGCCCAGCAGCCTGGGATTGCTCAGCCGGGTGAGGTCGCCCAGCCGAGTGAGGTCGCTCAGCCGTCCGAGGCCGCCCAGCAGGGCGCAGCCGCTCAGCCGGGCGAGGTCGTCCCGCAGGCCGGGGCCGCTCAGCCGTCCGAAGGGGGTCAGCCGGGCGACGCCGGACTGCCGTCCGGGGTCGCTCAGCAGCCCGGGATCGCTCAGCCGTCCGAAGCGGCGCAGTCGGGCGGGGTTCCCCAGCCGGCTGACGGTGCGCAGCCGGGCGAGGTTCCTCCGCCGTCCGAGGGCGGCCAGGCGGCCGGGATCCACCAGCCCGAAGAGCCCGTTCTGTCCGAGCCCGTTCTGTCCGAGCCCGTTCAGCCCGAGCCCGTTCAGCCCGGCGTGAGCGAGAGCGTGCCGCAGGCGCAGGACGTGCCGGTCGCCGGGCCGGCCGTCACGGTCGCCGACGGTGCAGTCCAGGGCGTGGACGCCGTACCCGCGCCGGAGGCACCGGACGTGGCGCAGCCCGCCCCGGAGGCCGTTGCGGTCCAGGGCGAGGTCGCCGCCCCCGCGCAGGCCCACCCGAACACCCCCGTCGCCGTGGCGCCGCAGCAGCCCGGCGTGGTGGAGGCACCGCCCGCCGTCGCGCAGCCCGCGCCCGCCGCCGGAGCCGTACCGGCCCCCGAGCAGGCGGCCGTGCCCGAGCCCGGCACCCCGGCTCCCGCGCCGGAGGCGACGGTGACCGAGGCCCCCGTCGCCTCCGGGGCCCAGGGCGCCGCACCGGTCCCGGCCGCCGTTGACGGCGCTGCCGCACCGGAGCCGCTGCCCTACCCGGCCCAGGGGCCCCAGCTGGCCGAACCCGTGACGCCCCCCGCCGAGGCCCTGCCCGGCACCCTGCAGGCCGAGGACGCCGTGGCACCGCCGGCCCAGCCCGAGCCGGCCGCACCGGAAGCCGTCCACCAGATCGCCGCCGCGGCCCCCGCAACCGGCCCCGGCGCCCCCGCCGGCCCGCAGACGCAGCCCGCCCCCGCCGCGCACCCGGAGACCCCCGGTCAACCGACCCCCGCCGACCAGGTCGAGCAGGCCGGGCCGCTCCCGGCCGACGCCCCGCCGGCGACGCACCCGGAGCTGCCGCTCGGGCAGTTCGTGCCCGTCGAGGGCCAGGTGCCCACCACTCCGCACCTCGCGCCGACCCCGCCGCAGCCCCTCGTCGTGCCCGCGGAGGGCGCGCCGGAGCCGGTGGTCACCGTTCCGGCGCCGCGCGAGGGCGAGCCCGCACCGGCGGTGCCGGACGCCGAGCAGGCGCCCGATGTCGTCCAGCATGCGGACGAGCTGCGGACCACGCCCGACGACCAGGAAGAAGAGAGCGTGGCCGAAGCACGTCCCACCGGCCCCGCCGCGCCCGGCTACGCCGACGCCGAGCGCGAGGCCGTACTGAAGGTCATGCGCGAGCGCCGCGACATCCGCAACGGCTTCCGCAGCGACCCCATCCCGCACGAGGTGCTGCTGCGTGTCCTGGAGGCCGCCCACACGGCGCCCTCCGTGGGCCACTCGCAGCCCTGGGACTTCGTCGTCATCCGCTCCGCCGACACCCGGCGGACGATGCACGAACTGGCGATGCGGCAGCGCGAGGCCTACGCCAAGTCGCTGCCGAAGGGCCGGGCCAAGCAGTTCAAGGAACTGAAGATCGAGGCCATCCTCGACACCCCGGTCAACATCGTCGTCACCGCAGACCCCACCCGGGGCGGCCGGCACACCCTCGGCCGTCACACCCAGCCGCAGATGGCGCCCTACTCCTCGGCGCTCGCGGTGGAGAACCTCTGGCTCGCCGCCCGTGCCGAAGGCCTCGGCGTCGGCTGGGTCAGCTTCTTCGACGAGCGGGAGATGGTCCGCGCGCTCGGCCTGCCCGAGCATCTGGAGGTCGTCGCCTACCTGTGTGTCGGGTACGTCGACGAGTTCCCGGACGAGCCGGAGCTGATGCAGGCCGGCTGGTCCAAGCGACGCCCCCTATCCTGGGTGGTGCACGAGGAGACGTACGGCCGCCGCGCCCTGCCCGGAGAGGAACCCCACGACCTGCTTGCCGAGACCGTCGCACAGATCCGCCCGCTCGACGCCAAGGCCCTCGGTGAGGCCTGGGAACGCCAGAAGCGCATGACCAAACCGGCCGGCGCGCTGGGCATGCTGGAGATCATCTCCGCGCAGCTGTCCGGGCTGTCCCGGCAGTGCCCGCCGCCGATCCCGGAGCCCGCGGCCGTCGCGATCTTCGCCGGCGACCACGGTGTGCACGCCCAGGGCGTCACTCCCTGGCCGCAGGAGGTCACCGCCCAGATGGTGGCCAACTTCCTGGGCGGGGGAGCGGTCTGCAACGCCTTCGCCGGCCAGGTCGGCGCCGAGGTGTGCGTCGTGGACGTCGGCGTCGCCGCCGACCTCCCGGCCACCCCGGGCCTGCTGCCCCGCAAGATCCGCGGTGGTACGTCCGACATGACCACCGGCCCCGCGATGACCCGCGAGGAGGCCAAGGCGGCCATCGAGGTCGGTATCGAGACCGCCCGCGACCTGGTGGCCGCCGGGAACAAGGCGCTGCTCACCGGAGAGATGGGCATCGCCAACACCACCGCATCCGCCGCGCTGATCTCCGTCTTCACCGGCGCCGACCCGGCGGAGGTCACCGGCCGTGGCACCGGCATCAACGACGAGACGCTGGCCCGCAAGACCGAGGTCGTCCGCCGCGCCCTGGACCTCCACCAGCCCGACCCGGCCGACCCCATCGGCGTCCTCGCCGCGATCGGCGGTTTCGAGCACGCGGCGATGGTCGGCCTGCTCCTCGGCGGCGCGTCGCTGCGTACGCCGGTGATCCTGGACGGCGTCAGCGCCGGCGCCGCGGCCCTCGTGGCCCGCGCCATCGCCCCCGAGGTCCTCGCGGCCTGCATCGCCGGCCACCGCAGCGCCGAACCGGGCCATGTGGCCGCCCTCAACAAGCTGGGCCTGCGCCCCCTGGTCGACCTCGACCTCCGCCTCGGCGAGGGGACGGGCGCGCTGCTGGCGCTGCCGCTGGTCCAGAGCACGGCCAGGGCGATGCACGAGGTGGCGACGTTCGACTCGGCGGGAGTCACGGAGAAGTAGGCGGCCGCTCCGGTACGGAGGTACCGGGCGCCCCTCCGACGCCCGGGTGGTTGTGGGCACGCGTTCTGCTGGGGCGGAACGGGTGGGCGCAACCACCCACGGGGCCGTACCCGGCGACGATGCCCAGCCACCGGACACCTGATCCGCCACCACCCAGCCCCGCATAAAATCCGCACGTCAGGGCTATCGCACCGCCGCCCCCAGAGGAGCCGTCCCTCATGGCCGAACCCCCCGCCTACCCCGTAGGCCTCCGCCTCCTTGGCCGCCGCGTGGTCGTCCTCGGCGGTGGCCAGGTCGCCCAGCGCCGCCTCCCCGCACTCATCGCGGCAGGCGCGGACATCGTCCTCGTGTCCCCCGAGGCCACCCCCTCCGTCGAGGCCATGGCGGACGCGGGTGAAATCATCTGGGAGAGGCGGCCGTACGCGGAAGGCGACCTCGCCGAGGCCTGGTACGCCCTGATCGCCACCAGCGACCCCGAGGCCAACGCACAGGCCTCCGCCGAAGCCGAGCGCCACCGTGTCTGGTGCGTCCGCTCCGACGACGCCGACCAGGCGACCGCCTGGACCCCGGCCACCGGCCACAGCGAGGGCGTCACCGTCGCCGTGCTCACCACGGACGCGCGCGGCCGCGACCCCCGCCACACCGCCGCCATCCGCGACGCGGTCGTCGAGGGCCTGCGCGACGGCACGCTGGTGGCACCCCATCACCGCACCCGCACCCCCGGCGTCGCCCTGGTCGGCGGCGGCCCCGGCGACCCGGACCTGATCACCGTCCGCGGGCGTCGGCTGCTCGCCGAGGCGGACGTCGTCATCGCCGACCGGCTCGGCCCGCGTGACCTGCTCGCCGAACTGCCGCCGCACGTCGAGGTGATCGACGCGGCGAAGATCCCCTACGGCCGTTACATGGCCCAGGAGGCCATCAACAACGCGCTCATCGAGCACGCCAAGCAGGGCAAGTCGGTGGTCCGGCTCAAGGGCGGCGACCCGTACGTCTTCGGCCGCGGCATGGAGGAGCTGCAGGCGCTCGCCGAGGCGGGCATCCCCTGCACGGTGGTGCCGGGCATCTCCAGCTCGATCTCGGTCCCGGGCGCGGCCGGCATCCCGGTCACCCACCGCGGGGTCGCCCACGAGTTCACCGTCGTCAGCGGCCATGTGGCCCCGGAGGACGAGCGCTCCCTGGTCGACTGGCCCTCGCTGGCCAAGCTCACCGGCACCCTCGTGATCCTGATGGGCGTCGACAAGATCGGGAAGATCGCCGAGACGCTCGTCGCGCACGGCAAGTCGCCCGAGACCCCCGTCGCACTGGTCCAGGAGGGGACGACGGCCGCGCAGCGCCGGGTGGACGCCACTCTCGCGACCGTCGCGGAGACCGTACGGGCCGCGGAGGTGAAGCCGCCGGCGGTCATCGTCATCGGCGAGGTCGTGAAGGTCGGCCCCGAGCCTGCCGCTTGATCACGCGTAACCCGGGGTAACGCACCCGTACCCAGCCGTTGGCACCACACCCAGGACAAGGCAGTATCACCCTGTGGCCGATCTCATCACCATCGAGGATCCCGACGACCCCCGCCTGCGTGACTACACGGGCCTGACCGACGTCGAGCTGCGCCGCAAACGCGAACCCGCCGAGGGCCTGTTCATCGCCGAGGGCGAGAAGGTCATCCGCAGGGCCAAGGAAGCGGGCTACGAGATGCGCTCCATGCTGCTCTCGGCCAAGTGGATCGACGTCATGCGCGACGTCATCGACGAACTCCCGGCCCCGGTCTACGCGGTGAGTCCCGAACTCGCCGAGCAGGTCACCGGCTACCACGTACACCGCGGCGCACTCGCCTCCATGCAGCGCAAGCCGCTGCCGACGGCCGCCGAGCTGCTCCGCTCGGCCCGCCGGGTCGTGGTCATGGAGTCGGTCAACGACCACACCAACATCGGCGCGATCTTCCGCTCGGCCGCCGCGCTCGGCATGGACGCGGTCCTGCTCTCGCCCGACTGCGCCGACCCGCTGTACCGCCGTAGCGTCAAGGTGTCCATGGGCGCGGTGTTCTCGGTGCCGTACGCCCGTCTGGAGAGCTGGCCCAAGGGCCTGGACTCGGTCCGTGAAGCCGGCTTCACGCTGCTCGCGCTCACCCCGGACGACAAGGCCCGCTCCCTCGACGAGGCCGCCCCGCACCAGATGGACCGGGTGGCGCTGATGCTCGGCGCCGAGGGGGACGGACTGTCCACCCAGGCCCTGGTCGCCGCCGACGAATGGGTCCGCATCCCGATGTCCCACGGCGTGGACTCGCTCAACGTGGGCGCGGCCGCGGCGGTCGCCTTCTACGCGGTGGCCACCGGACGCCCCCGCCCCTGACCGCCGGCCCGGCCCCGCTCTTCACTGCCACCGGCCGCCTTCCGAGGCGGGAGCCCTGCCGAAGGCCTCGTCAGTGGCCGACGTCGCGGCTCAGCGTCGACTCCTGCTGGTCGGACACCGGCCGGCCGGTGTCCGCCGGCCGGTACGTCGGCTGCGCGTTGTGCGGCCGCTGGTCGCCGATGTCGCCGAGCCCGCGTGCCGGACCCTGGCAGCCCTGCGCCACCGCGATGCCCAGCGCCACGAGCAGCGTCACCACCACGAACACGAACAGTCGCTGGCGCAGCAGCCGGGGATTGGCCGGTCGCCGTCCGCCGCCCGGCGTACGCCGCGCCGGCCGCCCGGAACCGTTGCGCGCGGCCGGACGGTTCCCGCTGCCCGAGCGCCGGCCGCCGCCCCGCGGGGGCGGGGTCGGGCGCGCGGAGCCCGACCGGACCGGGACACCCGTACCGGTGCCGCGCGCGCCGCTGCCGCTCCGGGGGGCCGCCCCGCCGCGCGTCGGCACACCGCTCCGGGAGGGGGCGCCGCCGCGCGGCACGGGCGTGCCGGGGGACGTGCGCCGCTGGGTGCGCTGCTGCTCGGAGTAGGTGTCGACGAGCCGCCCGGTGGGCCGGTCCGCCTCCGCGGCGCGCGGCGCGGGCGGCCGTGCCTCGGCCATGCCCTGTGCCTCACGCGCGGCGATCTCCTTGAGCCGCAGCGACAGCTGCAGCGTGCTGGGCCGCTCGTCGGGGTCCTTCGCCAGACAGGCCCGGACCAGCGGGGCGAGCGCGTCCGGTACGCCGTGCAGATGCGGCTCCTCGTGCACCACCCGGTACAGCATCACCTCGGAACTGCCCTGCCCGAAGGGTGAGTCGCCGGTGGAGGCGTAGGCGAGGGTCGCGCCCAGCGAGAAGACGTCCGTCGCGGGGGTGACGGCGGCGCCGCGCACCTGTTCGGGCGCGAGGAAGCCGGGGGAGCCGACCGCCGTGCCGACGTGCGTGAGCGTGGAGGCGCCGGTGGCCCAGGCGATGCCGAAGTCGATGATCCGCGGCCCCTTGGGGGACAGCAGGATGTTGGAGGGCTTGAGGTCCCGGTGGACGACACCGGCCTCGTGCACGGCGACCAGCCCCTCCGACAGCGCCGCGCCGATCGACGCCGCGTCTGCCGCGACGAGCGGGCCCTCGTCGGCGACCTTGTCGTGCAGGGAGGGGCCAGGGACGTACTGCGTGGCGAACCAGGGCCGCTCCGCCTCCAGGTCCGCGGCGACCAGCCGGGCCGTGCAGCCGCCCCTGATCCGCCGGGCCGCCGAGACCTCACGGGCGAACCGCGACCGGAACTCCTGGTCCTCCGCGAGATCGGGCCGGATCACCTTCAGCGCGACCCGCTGCCCCTTCTTGTCGGAGCCGAGATAGACCACGCCCATCCCGCCCGCGCCGAGCCGTCGGTGAAGCCTGAACGAGCCGACGACGCGCGGGTCCTCGCGCCTCAGGCGCATCATCGCCATGTTCATCCCCGCTGCCCGGTCCCTGTGACGTGGCACAGCTTACGTTTCCCCGGCCGCCTGCGCGCAGAGGCCGCGCCCTCCGGGACCGACGGATTGTGGGGGCCCTTGGCACCAGGTGATACGCGGTCAGGAAGTCGTCACACGCGGGGGCCTTGACTTGTCCGTGCCCTCAACCGATCACCGGTGCAGGGGTGTTGGGGATACGCGGCGGCAGGTGGCGCCGGTCCGTGCCCCCACCCGGCGGACACCCCGGACCCGCGCGAGGCCAGGCCGCGGGGCGCGGCGCCACACGGACACACCGCATCCCCCTTCCCCGGTCGAAGTGATCGAAGTCACTCGTTCCGGCCCTGATGGACGCTTCGGAAATGACCGGACACAGCGGGCGACCCCTCCGGGAAGACCCCGAGACGCGGACCCGCGTCTCCACCCAGGGGAGTACTTCCCAGGTCATGGCTCATCCTCCGGGAGGCCCGGCAATCGGTACGAGGGCATGACGCCCGGCGCACGCTCCGCGCCTAGATTTGAGGTCAAGCGGCGGGTGCAGCACTCGTCCCCCGAGGTCAGACGCCCGCCGCTGCCGACCACAACCGACACGGTCAGGAGAGGGACCATGGCCCACACGGCACCGCGACGCCCGGCGTTCGCACCGCGCCGCACGGGTCGCCGCCACCCGCTGGTGGCGACGCTCATGGCCCTTCCTCTGGCGGCCCTGCTCCTGCTCGTCTTCGACGGCTGGGAGACGGTGGCCACACAGGCGTCGTCCGTGGGTGTGATGCTGAGGCGCTGAGCGGCGCCCCAGGCCCGGAAGAGCGGTCCGGGCGGGGACATCCATCCATGAAACCCCGTGGGGACGGGGGTGCGGCGGACGGCACAAATGCCGGCGCAGCTGGGGAGCTGCGCCGGCATTGCGCCGTTCACGGCGTGCCGTGTGCTCCGCGCCGATCACCGGTCAGTGCGCCGTCGTCGCCCGTCTGCGGCTCCACCGTGGCCCGGTCGCGCACGTCCCCGCGTCCCCCGCCGCCGGCAATGACCGAGGTGCGCAGAGCACTCCCACCGCACCCCCGCCGCCGCGGACAGCCGCGCCGTGCCGTTCAGGCGACTTGCATCCGACAGGGGCCCTCTCCCCGCCGCTGCTGCGGGCAGGTCGTGCCGTTCAGGCGACTCCCTCCCGGCAGGGACCCTCTCCCCGCCGCTTCGGGCAGTCGTGCGTCCCGCTGCCGCTGCGGGCAGTCGTGCCGCTGGGGCGGCACGGGTGGGCGCAGCGGCACCCCGCCGGCGCGGGCAAGCGAAGCCACCCCGTCCGGCATGAGCGCCGATCGCCAGGGCAACCCTGCCCGGCACGAGCGCCAGCACCAGCACCACCACGAGCGCCAGCACCAGCACCAGCACGAGCGCCAGCACCAGCACCGCGCACCCGGCAAGAGGCACCCCCGCCCCGCGCCCCGGCGTACGCTCACCCGCACACCCCGACCACCGAGGCCCTCCTTGACCCTCCTCCCCGCTCTCACCGCACAGGCCAGAGCCGCCGCCCACCCGGCCCCCGCTATGGTGCCGGCGCCGGTGGTTATCCCGCCGACCCGCTGGCCGGTATGCCGCCGCTCGCCGACAGCGGCAGGGGGAAGGCCGCCGGGCACGCCGACACCGTCGCGAAGCCCCACGCCCCCGTTACCGACGCCGCCGAGCTGGCCCTGCGCCTGGCCGTGGCCGCCCGCCTCCCGGACGTCCTCCTGCCCCCGCTCGCCCCGGCCCCCGCCCCCCTGCAGGACCGCCTGGTGACCTTCTGGCCGTACGGCGCCCCCGTGGACCCCGATGACCCGGACGCGGCCCCCTGGGAGGCCACCGCCACCCTCCTCGCCCGCCTGCACCTGACGACCCCGCCCGACGGCCTGCCCCCGATGCGCGGCCCCGCCAAGGCGGCCCGCGCCGTCGCCCGGCTCCGGGCGGCCCTGCGCGCCGAGACCCACCCCGCGGCCGATCCCGTCCTCGCGGCCTGGGCGGCCCTTCCCGCGTGGGCCCGCGCCGAGGCCCCCATGCCCGGCACCCCCGCCCTCTGCCACGGCGACCTGCACCTCGGCCAGCTGGTCCGGCACCCGGCACCGGACGGCCCCTGGCGGCTGATCGACGTCGACGACCTGGGAACCGGCGCCCCTGCCTGGGACCTCGCCCGCCCGGCCGCCTGGTATGCCTGCGGGCTGCTCCCGCCCGACGCGTGGACCCGCTTCCTCGGTGCGTACCAGCGCTCCGGCGGTCCCGCCGTACCCGCGTCCGGCGACCCCTGGCCCGCCCTGGACGTACCGGCCCGCGCGCTGACCGTGCAGACGGCCGCCCTCGCCCTGGTCAAGGCGCACGCGGCCGGCCGGCCGCTGGACGACGTGGAACGGGCAATCGTCGAGGCATGTGCCCGAATGGCCCCGATTCCACCCCAGTTGGCGTCCGCGGAGAGGGATTAGGCTGCAACCGACCTGGGCCGGACGGAGTCTGTCCTGGGGAAACACGAAGCAGAACCGACCGGCGAGGAGTTGAGCCGAGCATGCACTGTCCGAAGTGCCACGCCCCGATGAACACGTACAACCGCAGCGGCGTCCAGATCGAGCAGTGCAGCGGCTGCCGGGGCGTCTTCCTGGACTACGGCGAGCTGGAGGCGCTGACCCAGCTGGAGGCCCAGTGGTCCAAGCCCGTCCCGCCGGCCCCGCCGGTCGCCCCGCAGGCCTACCCCGCCCCGCCCGCGCCCGCCTGGGGTGCCCCGCACGGCGGTCACCACGGCGGCCACGGGCATCACGGTCACCATGGCCACCACGGTCACAAGAGCTGGGCCCACATGCTCTTCTCCAGCTGAGCCCACGAAGAAGCCCCCGGCCGCACGAGGCGGCCGGGGGCTTCTTCGGTGTGTGGACGATACTGGGATTGAACCAGTGACCTCTTCCGTGTCAGGGAAGCGCTCTCCCGCTGAGCTAATCGTCCGCAGGCTGTGACCCAGGGGCCACAGGCAGTGCGCGATACTGGGATTGAACCAGTGACCTCTTCCGTGTCAGGGAAGCGCTCTCCCGCTGAGCTAATCGCGCGGGATGAGGATCTTCGAGAAGACCCGTGGATCTTGCGAGAAGATCCAGTGGACGATACTGGGATTGAACCAGTGACCTCTTCCGTGTCAGGGAAGCGCTCTCCCGCTGAGCTAATCGTCCTTGGAGGTGGAGACGGGATTTGAACCCGTGTAGACGGCTTTGCAGGCCGTTGCCTCGCCTCTCGGCCACTCCACCAGGAGTGTAGGGGATCGGGATGACCCCTTCTTCCTTCGAGCGGACGACGAGGCTCGAACTCGCGACCTCAACCTTGGCAAGGTTGCGCTCTACCAACTGAGCTACGTCCGCTTGTCGTTTCGGTCGGCTTCCGCGTCCCGGCGACGTGTTGAACTCTAGCGGATTCCCGGGCCAGTACAAAAACGCGTTTGCGCAGCGTGCTGCGGTGCCTCCGACGGACGACGTGGTCAGGGTCCCCTCTGGGCCATCCCGGGGCCACCTCTCGGACACCCGTCCTAGACTCGACCCCGTGCTCCACCACCCTTCCCGGCTGCCTGCCCTGGCCCGCTTCGGCGACCGCGTCGCCACGGGCCTCCTCGACGTCACCAGTGATCCCGCCGCCCTGGACTCCGCGGGCTTCTGGGCCGTCTGCGCGGACTTCGAGGGCAGGCTGACCTGCGCCCGCTTCGCGGACGTACGCGAGGAACCGGTGCCCGCCCCGGTGCCGGGCGACTGGCGGGGGCCGGCGGTGGGGGACTGGGCCTCCTCCCTGGACCGGGCCGCGTACACGGCGGCCGTCCGCCGGATACGCGCGCACATCGCGGCCGGCGAGGTCTACCAGGCCAACCTCTGCCGGGTGCTCAGCGCGCCGGTCGCCCCGGACGCCGACGTGGACGCCCTGACCGCCCTGCTGGCCCGCGGCAACCCCGCCCCGTACGCCGGGACGATCCGGCTGCCGGAGCACGGGGTGGAGATCGCCACCGCCTCGCCCGAGCTGTTCCTGCGCCGGGACGGCCGTGTCGTGGAGTCGGGCCCCATCAAGGGCACCGGACGCACGGAGGCGGACCTCCTGGAGAAGGACTACGCCGAGAACGTGATGATCGTGGACCTGGTCCGCAACGACCTCGGGCGTGTCTGTACGACCGGGAGCGTGACCGTCCCGGACCTGTGCGCCGTGGAGAAGCACCCGGGCCTGGTCCACCTGGTGTCCACCGTCCGCGGCGAGCTGCTGGACACGGCCGGCTGGCCGGACCTCCTCGCTGCCGCCTTCCCGCCCGGCTCGGTGACCGGCGCGCCGAAAACGAGCGCCCTGCGGATCATCGAGGCCCTGGAGAACGCCCCGCGCGGGCCGTACTGCGGCGGCATCGGCTGGGTCGACGCCGACCGGGGCGTGGGCGAGCTGGCCGTGGGCATCCGCACCTTCTGGATCGACCGGCCCGACGGAGCCGCCGCGGTGCTGCGCTTCGGTACCGGCGCCGGGATCACCTGGGGATCCGAGCCGGAGGGGGAGTGGCGGGAGACCGAACTGAAGGCGTCCCGACTGCTCGCGGTAGCGTCGGGAGCGTACGACGCGAGTGGAGGGGTGTACTCATGAGGATCTGGCTGGACGGCGCACTGCGGGACCTCGAGTCGGCCCGCGTCTCCGCCTTCGACCACGGGCTGACCGTCGGCGACGGCGTCTTCGAGACCGTGAAGGCGACCCACGGCCGGCCCTTCGCGCTCACCCGGCACCTGGACCGTCTCACCCGCTCGGCCCGGGGTCTCGGCCTGCCCGAGCCCGACCACGACGAGGTCCGGGAGGCCTGCGCGGCCGTCCTGGAGGCGAACCCGATGCCGCTCGGCCGGCTGCGGATCACCTACACCGGCGGCCATGGCCCGCTCGGCTCCGACCGCGGCGACCACGGTCCGACCCTGATGGTCGCCCTCGGCGAGACCGCCCGCCGCCCGGACACCACCGCCGTGGTCACCGTCCCGTGGACCCGCAACGAGCGCGGTGCGCTGACCGGCCTGAAGACCACGTCGTACGCCGAGAACGTCGTGGCCCTCGCCCGCGCCCACGAACGCGGTGCCTCGGAAGCGCTGTTCGCCAACACCGTCGGACAGCTCTGCGAGGGCACCGGGTCGAACGTCTTCGTCGTCCTGGACGGCGAGATCCACACCCCGCCGGTCGCCTCCGGCTGCCTCGCCGGCATCACCCGCGCGCTGGCCGTCGAGTGGACGGGCGCCAAGGAGACCGACCTCCCGCTGGACGTGCTGGAGCGCGCGGACGAGGTCTTCCTCACCTCGACCCTGCGGGACGTCCAGGCCGTGCACCGGGTCGACGACCGTGAGCTGCCCGGTACCCCGGGCCCGGTGACCGCCAAGGCGATGCAGATCTTCGACGAGCGGGCCGGGCAGGACCTGGACCCCTGAGCCGGGACCGACGTCCGGGAAAACCGGCTGACTGGGCCGTCGGCTGCGGGTAGAACACCTGTGATGACCACGACCCTGCGGCCGGTCGAGCCGCTCCAGCGCCACGCCGACGGCACCCGTTCGCGCCGCTACCAGGTGTGCGTGAACAGCCGTCCCGTCGGGGAGATCCACCTCGGCACCTCGCCGTCCCTGGGCGACTCGGTGGCCCGTGTGATCGAGCTGTGGATCGCCGAGCCCGACCGGCACCGCGGCCGGGGCACGGTCGCCGCGCTCGCCGCCGAGGAGGTGGCGCGCGGCTGGGGCTGCACCCAGATCGAGACACGCGTCCCCGCGCCGGCGGACATCGCCCTGCGCCTCTTCGGTGCCCTGGGCTACACCCCGCGCAACCGTGGCATGGAGAAACGCCTCGGCACCGCTCCGCCCGAGCTGCCGCCGGGCAGCACCGCGCGGCCCATGACGCGGGCCGACTTCGACGCCTGGCGGGAGCACGAGAGCGAGCGGTACGCGCGCACGTGGACGGAGCGCGGCCTCCCCGAGGCCGCGGCCCGCGCCAAGGCCCGCCACGACCACGAACGACTGCTGCCGCACGGGCTCGCGACCGACGGCATGCTCTTCAGCGTCCTGGAGCACCGAGGGGACCCGGTGGGCACGCTGTGGCTGGCCCTGGAGGACGGCAAGGCGTTCGTGTTCGACGTCGAGACCGCCGCGGCCCACCGCGGCAGGGGGCACGGCCGCACGCTCATGCTGCTCGCCGAGCGCCAGGCGATCGAGGCCGGCCGGCCGGTCCTCGGCCTCAACGTCTTCGCCGGCAACACCCCGGCCGAGCGGCTGTACGAGTCGCTCGGCTACGAGACCACGGCACACTCCCTCGCCAAGCCCCTGCTCTAGGGGCCAGGACCAGGCGCTCAGGCGTCCTGCTCGCCCAGCAGCCGGTCGGCGATCTCCTCGATGCGCTCGCGCAGCCCTTCCTGGCTCTTGCCGCCGTCGAGGCGTTCGCCGCCGATGACGTACGTCGGCGTGCCGGTCACGCCGATCGCCTTGCCCTCGGCCTGGTCGGCGTCCACGATCAGGATGTGCCGGCCGTCGATCAGCGCGGTGTCGAACTCCTCGGCGTCCAGAGCGAGTTCACGGGCCAGCTCGACCAGGAAGGGTTCTCCCCGACGGTCCAGCTCCTCGACCCGCTCCAGTACGGCCTCCACGTACGGCCAGCCCTTGTCCTGCGCCAGCGCCTCCTCGGCGGCCTGTGCGGCGGCGAAGGCGTGCTTGTGCTTCTCCAGCGGGAAGTGCCGCAGCCGCAGCTCCAGCCGGTCGCCGTAGCGGGCACGCAGGGCGCGGACGTCGTCCAGGGCGGTACGGCAGTCCGGGCACTGCAGTTCGCACCAGACGTCGAGGACCAGGGCGTCGGTGCGTGCGGGGGAGGAGTCGCTCATGCCGACCAGTCTTCCAGGCCGGACGCGGGTGACCCAATCGGGACGGTACGGCCGCCGGGCACGGGGTGCACGGGAGGTACGGCACCCCACCGGCACCCCAGGGCGTGGGGGTACGGCACCTCGCCGGCACTCCAGGAGGAGGCGACCCGGAGATCTCCCTGATCTCGCGCGGGAGCGTGGCATCGCGAGGACGAGGCGGTGCAGGATGGGGGAGGAGGCGCTGCGCCGTGCCGCGTCCGCGCACCGCACGCTTTCCACCCCGACCGAGCCGCCAGGAGGACCGGATGATTGCCGAGACCGTCTGCTCCGCCGTGTCCGCGGCGGGCCTGGGCATCGCGGTGGTCACGGCCTACCGCAAGCGCTTCCTCGCGGCGACCCGCATCGCGGCCTACTCCCTGGTGCCGGTCGGTCTGGTGATGACGGGGGTCGTCGGCTGGCTGGCCGACACCGCCTTCAGCCCCACGGCGTGGGCCGGCTTCGGCGTCCTGGGTGCGGCCTGGCTCCTGTTCGCGGGCACCCGGGCGGTCGAACGCCGGCGCGGCGGCACCCGCGCCGAGCGCAGAGCGGCCCGTGCCAACCAGGCCGAGGCCGTGGCCCCCGCGGCCTCCGCGCCCTCGCTGTGCGCGGGCACCCGGCCTGCGGCCGGGTCCGCCACCGCGCCGCGCGCCACCGGCTCCGGCGACGACTTCGGCGACATCGAGGCCATCCTCAAGAAGCACGGCATATGACCGCAGTACGCCGCCGCGGGGTGCCACGGCCCCGCGGGCGCCGTCGGGCTGAAACGACACAGACCGTCGCGTGCATGTCCGGAACCGTTCACAAGTCGAACCAAGTCGGACGAGATGGCGCGGAATGCGGCAACTCCCGCATATCGTTGGTGGGTTGATCGCGCAGGCCGTGCCTCCTGCGCCATTATCGGCCACGAGATGCTGGACACAGAGAGCGAGGCCGCGCCGCCGAAGGACGAGCCGCGCGGGTGCCTCTTCGCCCTATCCCAGCCACCGCTGATGATCTTCCTTGCGGTGATCGGGTGTCTGCTCCTCATGGCTGCGCTGCACGACCTGCTGTTGCTGTGAGCCGTACACGTCCGTCCCGGCGCCACCCGCCGGGACCGACGTCGCCCCCGCGACGGACGCCCGCAGCGGGCCCTGCGGGCGGTGGGCGTCTGCGGTGCCTCAGCCGGTCGCTTCCTTGCGCCGGGCCCGGTAGGCGGCCACATGCAGCCGGTTCCCGCAGGTGCGGCTGTCGCAGTAGCGGCGTGAGCGGTTGCGGGAGAGGTCGACGAAGGCGCGCCGGCAGTCCGGTGCCTCGCAGCGCCGCAGCCGCTCCTGCTCGCCGGCCACCACGAAGAAGGCGAGTGCCATCCCGCAGTCGGCGGCGAGATGGTCGGCCACGGAGGCGCCGGGGGCGAAGTAGTGCACATGCCAGTCGTAGCCGTCGTGGTCGGTCAGGCGCGGGGTGGTGCCCGCGGCGGCGACCAGCTCGTTGATCAGCCCTGCGGCCGCGCGCGGGTCAGAGGCGGCGAAGATCGCCGCGAAGCGCCCCCGCACCCTGCGCACCGCTGAGAGGTCGAACTCCGACAGCACACCGACATCGCTGATCTCGTGGTTTCGTACGAAATCCGCGAGAGCCGGGACATCGGGCAGTCCGTCCGCCGCCGCGTCGTCCTCCGGCGCGGTGTTCACCAGATCGACCACGGTGTCGAGGGCGCACCGGGTGTCGTGGGTGATCAGCACGTTTCGCTCCCTGGCCTGGGGGTCGGGCGGACGCCCGCCGATGCTGGCCGATGGTAGCGACAACCCCGTTCGCCGCACCGTCCACCGCCCGACTCGCTTGCCGGTAGAACGCCGCCGTGCCCACCACGGTTCCCGCGGCGCGGCAGGCGTGCACGGGCCGACTCCGTCCCGTTACTCGCTCACGGTGACGGCGCCGGCCTGTGCCGTATGCGGTTGTCTTGGCCCGAGCCGTCTCCCCGAGTGGACGGCGCCGGGCTGCTTTCGTGGGGCGCGACCTAGCTCTCCGCCAGGATGTGCGAGAGCTCCTGATCCAGATCGAAGTGCCGGTGTTCCGTGCCGGGCGGCACGGCGGCGTCGGTTCGCTTCAGGAAGGACTCCAGGGCCCGCGCCGGGGCCTCTAGCAAGGCTTCCCCCTCCGGGGAGCTGAGGGCGATACACACGACGCCCTGACCATGGCTGCGCGACGGCCAGACACGGACGTCGCCGGTGCCGGTGGGCCGGTGGAGCCCCTCGGCGAGGAGGTCGCGGGCGAACACCCACTCGACGGTCTCCTCGGCTCCGGTGTGGAAGGTGGCGTGCACGGCGTAGGGGTCGGCCGTGTCGTACCGCAGGCCTGCGGGGACAGGCAGGGAGGACTCGCTCGACACAACGAGGCGCAGGTGCAGCTCGCAGCTGACCGTGGTGTTCATAAGCGCCAGGGCCTTTCGCTCAGTGTGCGCTCGGGGATTCGCACGTCGGCGAAATCGACATGCCACCTACGATGCCGTTGTAAACCCCTCTGAGGGTTTTGCGTGTCTTTACGTAACTCTTCCGGCCGAGAACTCGTACGAGACCTACGTCCATTCCGGTGACTGGATTCACTCCGGTAGGGTTTGTCTGTATGAATACGGGGAGTGACGAGCCGGGCGGGGCCGCCGTGGCAGCGGACAGCGCGAACGCGGACCGGCCGGGGGCCGGGCAGGAGGCCGGGCGCGAGGACGGCAGCGGGCTCGGCTCCCGGGCGCCGGAATTCATCAAGGCCCGCCGGCTGCTGCACCTGAGCTGGCAGGTCGGCGTCTTCGTGGTCGGCCTCGCGGTCGTGGTCGCGGGCATCATCATGCTGCCGCTGCCGGGACCCGGCTGGGTGGTGATCTTCGGCGGCATGGCGATCTGGGCGACCGAGTTCGTCTGGGCGCAGCTCGTGCTCCGCTGGACCAAACGCAAGGTCACCGAGGCCGCCCAGCGAGCCCTCGACCCCAGGGTGCGCCGCCGCAACATCACGTTGACGGCGATCGGGCTGGTGATCGTGGGCACGCTGGCGGGGGTCTACCTGTGGAAGTTCGGCCTGGCCGTGCCCTGGAAGATCAAGGACCAGTGACTCCGGCTCCGCCGCCCCGGGCCTGGTCGGAGGCACCCCCTGACATGGGGTAATGTTCTTCCTGCGCCCGGGCGATTAGCTCAGTGGGAGAGCGCTTCGTTCACACCGAAGAGGTCACTGGTTCGAACCCAGTATCGCCCACCCGGACCGACGGTCCACCTGCACGACAGCAGGTGGGCCGTCGGCGTTTTCGCGCACGCGGGGCAGACAGGGCAGGGGCGCCCGCGCGGGCGCAGGGCCGCGGTGTGGGGGATGGTGGAGACGTGCGCCCAGGTGGCGCGCGGGCGGAGGCCGGCGCGGGCGGAGTGGCGCCTGGGCGGAGGCGGCGATGCGGGCCGCGGGGGATGGTGGCGGTGCGGTCCACGGGCTGTGGCGGCTGGGCGGAGGACCCAGCGCGGGCGGAACCTCGTGCCGCCCGGCGTCCGAACCTGCGGGTCATCCCGGTAGGGAACGCCCTCCTGGCACTCCGTCCCACGGCACCCGGTACCGGCACACGGCCTCCTGACGCGGCGCGGGCGGGACGCGGGCGAATCCGCCCGGCACCGCGCGGTGGACCCTCCCGGCAGCCGGACGTGGCTCGGCCGGAGGGCGCTGCTCGGGCCGGGGTGACGCGGCTTGCTTGAGTGGTGCTGACGCGGCCGACGGGCCAAGGTGCCGGCAAGCCTGCTCAGGTCGCGGGTGCCGGCGCGATCGATGGCTCACGGCGTCTGGATGCGGCTAGTCCGGCTGGCGCCGACAGGGCTGCTTGCTCGTGGCACCGGGGCGGACCCGCTCGCCCCACCGGTGCCGACGCGATCGATGGCTCACGGCGTCGGGGCGTCGGGGCGTCGGGGCGTCGGTCGTCGGAGGATGTGGGCAGGCGCGACGGCTCGCGGGGCCGAGGCAAGGTTGCCCGGCCCTGCGGCGTCGGCAGGACCGACCGCTCGCGACGCCGGCCGTGCCGTTCACCCTCGACACCCAGCGTTGGAGCTGGCGCGCCTCCAGGGGCCCGTGCACAGAGGCCGATCGGAGGGAGAGAGCGGCGATCACCGAAAGGGCGACGGGCGCACCCCGACCGTTACGCGATCCATCTCTCCGCCTCGCATGCGGCGGGCACGCCCACGCGTCCACTCCGGCCGAGCCGCCGACGCTCGTACCGGCCACCGACGCGTCACTGCCCGTACCGGCCGAAGAAGTATCCGAAGATCAAGGTCAAGGCCGGCTTCCAGACGTACCAGTCCTTCTGGGAGAAGTTCCAGACCCAGGCCGCCGGTGGTAATCCGCCGGACGTTTTCCAAAACGCCGTCACCTTTCTCCGGAAGTACGACAAGCGAGGAATTCTGCTCGACCTCAAGTCCCAAGGGCAGGCAGGCAATCTGACCCTGGATCACTTCCGGGACGGTGTGGCGAAGGTCGGCGAGGCCGACGGAATGCAGCTCGGAATTCCCGTCGGTTCCCACACCATGGCGCTCGTCATCGACAAAAGAGTGGTGGACCGACGGCTACCACCGCGTCAAGGCAGGCATCGTCACCGACCCGACGGTCGTCCGATCCGACCTGGTCGACATGCCCAGGTTCAAGAGAGGCTGACCGGAGCGGCCACCCTGGTCGAAGGCGGCGAGGTGAGCTGGGTGTCCAGCAACGACACCGCGCTCTACGGCCTCGCGGCCATCGAGTACCTGGCGCTGCTCGGCGACCGGATGCCCTGGCCGGGGCCCGGGGCGGGTGAAGGGGAGCGCCGTCGCACGGGCGGCGGCGCTCGCCCCCGAGTCTGGTCCACACCACGGCGCGGCACATGAGTACGCGTACTCAGATTTATGCACGGCACGGGCACGGGCACACTCCCCCCATGGACTGGACCCACTACCGCTTCCGCAGCCTGTGGCCGCTGCCCGCCCCGCCGGCCGCCGTGTACGCGGTGCTGGAGCGGCCCGAGGACTATCCGCTCTGGTGGCCGCAGGTCCGCGCGGTGACCCGGCTGGACGCCGACACGGGCGTGATCACCATCCGCTCCCTGCTGCCCTACGACATGACCTTCACCGCACGGCAGACCCGCCGCGCCCCCGACGCAGGTGTGCTGGAGGTCACCGTGTCCGGAGACATCGAGGGCTGGGCCCGCTGGACCGTCACGGCGGCCGGGCCGGGGACGCTGGCCCGGTACGACCAGGTCGTGGAGGTGACCAAGCCCCTGCTCAGGCGGCTGGCCGTGCCTGGACGCCCGCTCTTCCGCCTCAACCACCGCCTGATGATGCGGGCCGGGCGGCGCGGACTGCTGCGCCATCTGCGAGCGGTTTGAACGAAGGGCGCCGGGACCTGTATTGTTCAGTGCGTTCCCGGGCGATTAGCTCAGTGGGAGAGCGCTTCGTTCACACCGAAGAGGTCACTGGTTCGAACCCAGTATCGCCCACCGGGAAAGGCCGGTCCGCAGCAGCGGACCGGCCTTCTGCGTGCCGAGCGGTCTCATGCCGCCGCCGGCAGCTCCGGCCGCAGCGGCCAGTCCGTGCTGACGATCTCGTCCGAGCCGCTGCGCGCGAACCACGCCTGAAGGCCACGCGCCTGTGCTGCGTGCCAGTTGGCCTGGAGCGTGTGCAGTTCGGCGGGGGAGAGACGCTCCAGCCGGGTCGCGAAACGGCGGCCCAGGGCCCGTACGACGTCCAGGGCGGCCAGCGCGTCCGCCGCCGCGTCGTGCGCGTCCTGCAGCGGCACGCCGTAGTGCGCGCACAGGTCGGTCAGCGTGCGACGGCCCTTGCGGTAGCGGTCCAGGTGCTTGTCCAGCACCCGCGGGTCCAGCACCCGCAGCGGGGACGCCTCGAACCAGCGGTCCAGCGAGGACGCGCGGTGCCGGCGCAACTCCCGGTCCAGCAACGTCAGATCGAACGGCGCGTTCATCACCACCAGCGGGCGGCCCATCGCCGCGTGCTCCGCCAGCTGCTCGGCTATCTCGTACATCACCGGCGCCGGCCAGCGGCCGTTGTGCTGCAGGTGCTCCTCCGTCAGCCCGTGCACCGCCGTCGCCCCCTCGGGCACCGGCACTCCCGGATTCACCAGCCAGCGGGAAATCCGGGGCCGGGTCCCCGGCGCGTCCTGGACGACGACGGCGGCCGACACGATCCGGTCGGTCTCGACGTCCACGCCCGTCGTCTCCGTGTCGAAGGCGGCCAGCGGCCCCTCGTACCAGTACGTCATCCCAACCCAACTCCTCGTTCACCCAGGGCAGGTGACGTTCCGTCTTCTGCCCGTTTGGTGATACCCGGGCCGTTTGCGCCGTACGCCGCGAGGAGACAACAGGAGTACGGGTCTTTGCTGTTCAGCGGCCCACAGCGGGGAAACACTTGGCTTGGAAGGCTGTTGGTCATGGCCATAGCGCAGCCTGAGCGGGGCGGGCTGCTGCCCGATCGCACGGGCCCCCTTCGCGGCACGCTCGCCACCACCGCCTGCATGGAGACACTGCAGGTCGGCTATCTGCACGCGGTCGCCGCCGCGGCCGGCTGCTCGCTGTCCCAGCCCTTCCCGGACAACGGCATCGACTGGCACGTCAGCCACAGCGCGCCCGGACACACCGTCGACGACGAGGTCACCATCAAGGTCCAGCTGAAGGCCACGTACCAGGTCGCACCGAACCCCCCGGGGCGCTACTTCTCCTTCACCCTCGACAACGACCACCTGCGCAAGCTCGCCCGCACACCCGTCTCGGTGCACAAGATCCTGGTCGTCATGCTCGTCCCGCGCTCGCAGGACGACTGGCTGCGCGCCAGCCACGACCGGCTCGACCTGAGGCACTGCTGCTACTGGGTCAACCTCGCCGGTCACGCCATCACCGGCCGGCACCGGACCACCGTGCGGATCCCGACCTCGCGCATCTTCGACGACCGCGCGCTCTGCGAGATCATGACGCGCGTCGGGACGGGAGGCAGGCCATGAGGAGCCGTCCGTACGAGGAGCTGCCGCGCCAGGTCCGGCCGCATCCCGACGACCTCGCCTGGCACCGGCCCCCCGACCCCGCCCAGGTCGACCCCGCCGTGCTCGGTGCCCTGCTGCACCGGCACGGCTGGCAGCGGCGCGGAGGAGCGGCGGGCCGGTACGGCCGCTGGACCCCGCCCGGCCCGGGCGGCGGCGGGACCAGCCTGCTGGTGCCGGAGAGCCGGGCCTTCCCCGACAGCGACGACCTGCTCGGCGAGGCCCTCGACGCCCTCGCCCGCAGCGACACCCCCGCCGCCCGCGAGGTGCTGATCTCGCTCGCCGTGCCCAGCGACGAGATCCGCTGGTGGCGGGACAGGCCGAGCGGGCCCGCCGGTGCCGCCCCCTGGACGGCGGACGAGCAACTGCGCGCCGCCGCCCGGCAGATGCTGCTCGCCGCCGCGCTCGCCACACGCGCGCGTGCCGGCTACTACGGCGCCCGCCACCGCCGCGCCGCCACCGCACTCCTGGAGGACGTCCTCGTCGGCCCCGCCGCCGAGGGCCGCCACCTCACCGCGTTCGTGCCCGTGCCCACCGGCCGTCCCCTCGCCGTCCGCCTCCACCACGCCCTGTACGCGGTCCGCGAGGCCATCGACTACCAGCGGGCCACCGGAGGCATGGACGCCTTCGACGGCGCGGTCGAGGCCGGGGCCAGCCGTGAGCTGGCCGAGGCGCTGGCCACACTCGTCCGGGGTACCGAGGGTGCCCGCATCGCCGTCGCCTGGGCCCCCGGCGCCGGCGTCCCCGAGGGCTGCGCGGCCCTGGCCGAACCCGTCGAGTTCTCGACCGGTGACCTGCCCGCCCTGCGCGAGGCCGCCGCCCGCTATGTGCGCGAGGAACCGTCCGTCCCGGTCCGTGTCACCGGTGCCGTCGTCCGCATGCGCCGCTCCGGGCCCGGCGGCGAGGGCACCGTACGGCTGCGCGTCCTCGCGGGCGCCGAGGTGCCGCACGTCCGCGTCACCCTGGACGAGGAGGACTACCGCATCGCCGGCCACGCCCACCTCGTCGGACTCCCGGTGCGCGTGCACGGCCGGCTGGAGCGCCGCGGCGGCTTCCGCCGGCTCACCGGCGCCTCCGGGGTCGTCCCCGTGCAGGTGGACGAGGCCGAGCGGGACCGGCTGATGAAAGCCCTCCAGGAGAACCTCGACTTCTTCGAGGAGGCGTGCGGGGAGTCCTACGGGGAGGGGGACTGAAGGAGTAAGGGAAGGGGGACCGAGGGTGACCGTTTCGCGGTCGGTGCCGTCGGGTCGGTACGATCGCCTGTGCGCGCGCTCCTGGTATGGCGCCGCACCCCCCTTCAGTCAGGAGAGACCGGTGTCAGACGTCCGTGTGATCATCCAACGCGATTCCGAGCGGGAAGAACGCGTGGTGACGACGGGCACTACGGCCGCCGACCTCTTCGCGGGCGAGCGCTCGATCATCGCCGCGCGGGTGGCCGGCGAGCTGAAGGACCTCGCGTACGAACTTGCCGACGGTGACGAGGTCGAGGGCGTCGAGATCTCGTCCGAGGATGGCCTGAACATCCTGCGTCACTCCACCGCGCACGTCATGGCGCAGGCCGTGCAGGAGCTGTTCCCCGAGGCCAAGCTCGGCATCGGCCCGCCCGTCAAGGACGGCTTCTACTACGACTTCGACGTCGAGAAGCCGTTCACGCCCGAGGATCTCAAGGCCGTCGAGAAGAAGATGCAGGAGATCCAGAAGCGCGGTCAGCGCTTCTCCCGGCGCGTCGTCACCGACGAGGCGGCACGTGAGGAGCTGGCTTCCGAGCCGTACAAGCTGGAGCTGATCGGCCTCAAGGGCTCGGCGTCGCACGACGACGGCGCGGACGTCGAGGTCGGCGCCGGCGAGCTGACGATCTACGACAACCTGGACGCCAAGACCGGCGAGCTGTGCTGGAAGGACCTCTGCCGCGGTCCCCACCTGCCCTCGACCCGGCTCATCCCGGCGTTCAAGCTGATGCGCAACGCGGCCGCCTACTGGCGCGGCAGCGAGAAGAACCCGATGCTGCAGCGCATCTACGGCACCGCCTGGCCGTCCAAGGACGAGCTGAAGGGGTACCTGGACTTCCTCGCCGAGGCCGAGAAGCGCGACCACCGCAAGCTCGGCACCGAGCTGGACCTCTTCTCCATCCCGGAGCAGATCGGCTCCGGCCTCGCCGTCTTCCACCCCAAGGGCGGCATCGTCCGCCGCGTGATGGAGGACTACTCGCGCCGCCGGCACGAGGAAGAGGGCTACGAGTTCGTCTACACCCCGCACGCCACGAAGGGGAAGCTCTTCGAGACGTCCGGGCACCTGGACTGGTACGCCGAGGGCATGTACCCGCCCATGCAGCTCGACGAGGGCGTGGACTACTACCTCAAGCCCATGAACTGCCCGATGCACAACCTGATCTTCGACGCGCGTGGCCGTTCCTACCGCGAACTGCCCCTGCGTCTCTTCGAGTTCGGGACCGTGTACCGGTACGAGAAGTCGGGTGTCGTGCACGGCCTGACCCGCGCCCGGGGCTTCACGCAGGACGACGCGCACATCTACTGCACCCGTGAGCAGATGTCCGAGGAACTGGACAAGACGCTCACCTTCGTCCTCGGCCTGCTGCGCGACTACGGCCTGACCGACTTCTACCTGGAGCTGTCCACCAAGGACCCGGAGAAGTTCGTCGGCTCCGACGAGGTCTGGGAGGAGGCGACCGAGACGCTGCGCCAGGTCGCCGAGAAGCAGGGCCTGCCCCTCGTGCCCGACCCGGGCGGCGCCGCCTTCTACGGACCGAAGATCTCCGTCCAGGCCAAGGACGCGATCGGCCGGACCTGGCAGATGTCGACCATCCAGCTCGACTTCAACCTGCCCGAGCGGTTCAACCTGGAGTACACCGGCCCCGACGGCTCCAAGCAGCGCCCGGTGATGATCCACCGCGCCCTCTTCGGCTCCATCGAGCGTTTCTTCGCCGTCCTGCTGGAGCACTACGCGGGCGCGTTCCCGGCCTGGCTGGCCCCCGTCCAGGCGCTCGGCATCCCGATCGGCGACGGGCACGTGGAGTACCTGGAGAAGTTCGCGGCGGCGGCCCGGAAGAAGGGCCTGCGCGTCGAGGTCGACTCCTCCTCCGACCGTATGCAGAAGAAGATCCGCAACGCCCAGAAGCAGAAGGTGCCCTTCATGGTCATCGCGGGCGACGAGGACATGTCGAACGGCTCGGTCTCCTTCCGCTACCGCGACGGCTCCCAGGAGAACGGCATCCCGTTCGACGAGGCCATCGCGAAGATCGCGAAGGTCGTGGAGGACCGGGTCCAGGTCTGACCCACCCGCTCCACAAGGCCCCCGGGATCGTCTTTCCGGGGGCCTTTCCCGTCGTCATCGGCGACGCCATATGCTGCACAGCATGACGAGTGAGCCGGAGCAGCAGATCGGAGTGGGGACGCAGGACGCGTTCCAGCGCCTGTGGACGCCCCACCGGATGGCGTACATCCAGGGCGAGAACAAGCCGAGCGGTCCGGGGGCCGACGACGGCTGTCCCTTCTGCTCGATCCCGGCCAAGTCCGACGAGGACGGACTGATCGTCCGGCGCGGCGAGCACGTGTACGCCGTCCTCAACCTCTACCCGTACAACGGCGGTCATCTGATGACCGTGCCCTACCGGCACGTCGCCGACTACACCGAGCTGACCGGGCCGGAGACCGCCGAGCTGGCCGAGCTGACCAAGCAGGCGATGACCGCCCTGCGCAACGCGTCCGGCGCGCACGGCTTCAACATCGGCATGAACCAGGGCACGGTCGCCGGTGCCGGCATCGCCGCCCACCTCCACCAGCACATCGTCCCGCGCTGGGGCGGCGACACGAACTTCATGCCGGTCGTCGGCCACACCAAGGTGCTGCCCCAGCTGCTGGCCGACACCCGCAAGATGCTGGCGGAGGCGTGGCCGGCGTAGGCGACAGGTGCCCTCTGCCGAGGGCACCGCTCACGCGTCGTACAGGTCGGCCTTCCTCGGCGTCGGGTCCTGCACCAACCCGCTGAGGATGCCCGAACGCATACCGAACTTCTCCGTGTCCACGCCGTTCTCCCTCAGCACCCTGATCGCCGCCGAGTGCACCACCCGCAGCACCGGGGTGGCCGCGCGCAGCGCGTCGTCGGCCATGAAGCGGTGCCGCCACGGCTGGTCGGCCCAGGCGTGGCGCAGACCGAACGGCTCGGGCAGACCCAGCGAGCCGCCGAGCCAGTTGAGCAGCGGCGGATACCAGGTCAGCGGGGCGCGCGCGGCGAGCCGCACCACCTCGTCCGTGGTCACCAGCGGCAGCATGACCTTGCGGGTCTCCCAGGGCTTGAGGGACTTGGCGACCTCCTTGCTCGGCGGCTCCGGCTTGGCGGTGAACAGCGGGTTCACCGGTCCCAGCGCATGCCCGGTGACCTCGATGCGCAGTGTCTCGTGCAGCACCGTCACCGTGATCAGCATGGTGAGGACCAGCTGACCGTCCCACAGCGTCCACTGCACGCCCAGATAGTGCCGGTCGCCGCTGCCGAACTGCTGCTTGTTGCAGATCTCCTGTATGGCGTGCGGCTTGACCTGGAAGGCCTCGACGTCGGTGCCCTCGGGCCGGGCCACCTCCCCGGCCTTCTCGCCGATCGGCGTGACGATCCAGTGCCGTATCGACGGCTTGGGGAAGCCGCCGGTGTTCAGCGGGCCGCGCTCCAGCAGGGCGAGCTGGTCGTGGATCGCGCGTATCACGTCCCAGCTGCGGAACGGGTGGATCTCCCGGGTCGGGTCGGCGGGCACCAGGTCCTCGGCGAGCTGCCAGGAACCCCAGCGGGTGCCCATGCCGAGTATGCCCTTGGGGCCGGCGTAGAAGACCGAGTTCGACTGCTGTTCGGCGGTGAGCCGGGCCAGCGACTGGCGCAGTTCCTCGGCCGCCGTCTGGTTGGGGCCGCGCGGCACGGCTTCGGGGACCTTGGCGCCGACGCTGGTGCCCGAGAGCAGGCCGCCCCAGCGGGCCCGCAGATCCCTGGCCGTGCGCTCGCAGATCTGCTTGGCCCAGAGCCAGCCGAGCACGGGCAGCACGACGCACGCCCGGGCGTACCACGCCCAGAAACCGCTGAACGGCATCTTGAGCAGGAACAGCGCGGCGAGCACGCCGACACCGAGGAGCAGCACGGTGGCGAGCGTCCCGGCCCGCCTGTCGTCACGCTTGGCGACGAACGTGCGCAGCTGGAAGACGATCAGCCAGGTGATCAGCCCGGGCAGGAAGAGCACTCCGCACAGGACCGTCACCGCGGTCAGCCGGTTGTCGCGCTCCCGGCGGATGTTGTTCGCCGCGAGGCAGTGCTCGACCACGAACTGCGGCTCGGAGCCGAAGGACTGGATGAGCGGTTTGCGGCCGGGAGCGAGCATGCGGGCGACCACGGCCCGCGAGAAAGCCTCTCCCAGATTGGGCCTCAGCAGCGCGATCTTGCCGGCCGTGACGGCCGACTGATGCCATTCGTTGTCGGCCTTCTTGATCTCCTCGATCGGGCTGTCCCGGTACGCCGCGGAAGCCAGCGCGGAGGTCGCCGCCTGCCCCTCGTCGCCCGAGACGGGCACCTGGGGCCCGTCCCACTCCGTTCCCAACGACATTCCCGCCCCCATCGCCGCCGGCCTTGCTTCTGCGGCCTTCCCGACTTCCCCGGTCCGCACACCTGTTGAACAGGCCCTCGTGGTGATCAGCGTATCCGCCGCCACCGACAGCCCGCGGGCGGACGGCCGAAGCCGCCCGCCCGTGCGCCGGGTTGTGCGCCCGATGCCCCCCGTCAGCTAGGCGTTGTCACCCGCCTGTTCGCGGACCCGCTCGGCGATCTGCGGCGGCATCGGCTCGTGCCGGGCGTAGGAGCGGTCGAAGCGGGCCGTGCCGTGCGACAGCGAACGCAGGTCGACGGCGTACCGGCCGATCTCGAACTCGGGCACCTCGGCCCGGATCACGGTCCGCCCCGAGCCCACCTGTTCGGTGCCGAGCACCCGGCCGCGCCGGCTGGACAGGTCGCTCATCACGGCGCCCACGTAGTCGTCGCCGACGAGCACGGACACCTCGGCGACCGGCTCCAGCAGATGGATCCTCGCGTCCGCCGCGGCCTCGCGCAGCGCCAGCGCGCCCGCCGTCTGGAAGGCGGCGTCGGAGGAGTCCACCGAGTGCGCCTTGCCGTCGACCAGCGTGACCCGTACGTCCACGAGCGGATAGCCGGCGGCGACCCCCTTGGCGGCCTGGGCCCGCACGCCCTTCTCCACGGACGGGATGAACTGGCGCGGTACGGCGCCGCCGACCACCTTGTCCACGAACTCGATGCCCGAGCCGGCCGGCAGCGGCTCCACCTCGATCTCGCAGATGGCGTACTGCCCGTGCCCGCCGGACTGCTTCACATGCCGGCCGCGCCCGGCGGCCCTGTTCGCGAACGTCTCCCGCAGCGAGACCCTGTGCGGGACGACGTCGACCTGGACGCCGTAGCGGCTGCGCAGCCGTTCCAGGGCGACGTCCGCGTGCGCCTCGCCCAGACACCACAGGACCACCTGGTGGGTGTCCTGGTTCTGCTCCAGCCGCATCGTCGGGTCCTCGGCCACCAGCCGGGACAGGCCCTGCGAGAGCTTGTCCTCGTCGGCCTTGCTGTGCGCCTGGATGGCGAGCGGGAGCAGCGGGTCGGGCATCCGCCAGGGCTCGATCAGCAGGGGGTCGTCCTTGGCGGAGAGCGTGTCCCCGGTCTCGGCCCGCCCGAGCTTGGCCACGCACACCAGGTCGCCGGCGACGGCGTGCGTCACCGGGCGCTGCTGTTTGCCGAACGGCATGGACAGGGCGCCGACCTTCTCGTCGACGTCGTGGTCCTCGTGCCCGCGGTCGGCCAGGCCGTGGCCCGAGACGTGCACCGTCTGGTCGGGGCGCAGGGTGCCGGAGAACACGCGGACCAGGGAGACGCGGCCCACGTAGGGGTCGGACGCGGTCTTGACGACCTCGGCGACCAGCGGGCCGTCGGTGTCGCACGGCTTCAGCTCGCGCGGCTTGCCGTCGACGGTCGTGACTTCGGGCAGCGGGTGCTCGAACGGGGTCGGGAACCCGCGGGTGACCAGCTCCAGCAGTTCCACCGTGCCGAGCCCCTGTTTGGCGCCCTCGGCGGCCGGGGCGGCGGCCAGCACGGGGAAGAACGCGCCCCGGGCGACGGCCCGCTCCAGGTCCTGGATCAGTGTCCTGACGTCGACCTGCTCACCGCCGAGATAGCGGTCCATGAGGGTCTCGTCCTCGCTCTCGGCGATGATCCCCTCGATGAGCCGGTTGCGGGCCTCCTCGATGTCCGGCAGCTGGTCCTCGCCGGGCTCGGACTCCTTGCGCTCCCCGGTCGAGTAGTCGAACAGCTTCTGCGACAGCAGCCCGGTCAGCCCGGTCACGGGCGCGTGTCCGTCGGGACCCTCGGGTCCGCGCAGCGGCAGGTACAGCGGGAGTACGGCGTCGGGGTCGTCGCCGCCGAAGGCCTGCGCGCAGATCCGCGTCATCTCCTCGAAGTCCGCGCGCGCGGCCTCCAGGTGGGTGATCACGATCGCGCGCGGCATGCCGACGGCCGCGCACTCCTCCCAGACGATCCGGGTCGAGCCGTCCACGCCGTCCGAGGCCGAGATGACGAACAGGGCCGCGTCCGCGGCGCGCAGACCGGCCCTGAGCTCCCCGACGAAGTCCGCGTATCCGGGGGTGTCGAGGAGGTTGATCTTGATGCCGTCCCATTCGACCGGCACCAGGGAGAGCTGTACGGAGCGCTGCTGCCGGTGCTCGATGTCGTCGTAGTCCGAGACGGTGGCGCCGTCCTCGACGCGGCCCGCCCGGTTCAGCGCTCCCGCAGTCAGCGCGAGGGCCTCCACCAGAGTCGTCTTGCCCGAACCGGAGTGGCCGACCAGTACCACGTTCCGTACGGACGCGGGCTGGTCGGCCTCCAGAGCCCTGCCGGCGGCCCCGGGGTGGTGAGTCTGTGCTTTGTCGCCCATGATCCTGCCTCCCGTGCACGGTGAGGTCACTGTGGGCGCGGACACGCGGGACCCGCGTGCTCTGGCGGCTCCGGCGTCGCCCGCGGTTATTCGAGCTTTCCACTCCCGTCACGCTGCGTCCATACGAACGACAGCGGCGGTCGCCGATCGCGTCACGCGCGCCCGCGCGCGGCGGCGAGCACCGGTTCGCTCCACGGGGTGCGGGTGCCCGCCCGTCACGCACGCGCGCGCGTGGCTACGATGGGCCAGCCGGAGGCCACCAGGGCCGCGGCGACACCGACCGTCGGGAAGGCCATGCTGAACAAGTACGCGCGTGCATTCTTCACGCGTGTCCTCACGCCGTTCGCCGCGTTTCTCATCCGCCGGGGCGTGAGCCCCGACACGGTCACGCTCATCGGCACGGCCGGTGTGGTCGCGGGAGCGCTGGTCTTCTACCCCCGGGGTGAGTTCTTCTGGGGCACGGTCGTGATCACCCTGTTCGTCTTCTCCGACCTGGTCGACGGCAACATGGCCCGTCAGCTGGGCCGCTCCAGCCGCTGGGGGGCCTTCCTGGACTCCACCCTCGACCGGGTCGCGGACGGCGCCATCTTCGGCGGCTTCGCCCTCTGGTACGCGGGCCACGGGAACGACAACGTCCTGTGCGCGGTCTCGATCTTCTGCCTGGCCAGCGGCCAGGTGGTGTCGTACACCAAGGCGCGCGGCGAGTCCATCGGGCTGCCGGTCGCCGTCAACGGCCTCGTCGAACGCGCCGAGCGGTTGGTGATCTCGCTGGTCGCGGCCGGTTTCGCAGGTCTGCACAAGTTCGGTGTCCCGGGCATCCAGTGGCTGCTGCCGATCGCCCTGTGGATCGTCGCCGTCGGCAGCCTCGTCACGCTCATCCAGCGCGTCGTCACCGTCCGCCGCGAGTCGGCCGAGGCCGAGGCGGCAGCCCGGCAGAGCCCCAGCGAGGCCGCGCAGTGAGCGCCGCCGAACGTCTCAGCGACGCGCTGTACGGCGCCGGCTGGAGCACCGTCAAGAAGCTCCCGGAACCGGTCGCGGTCCGCCTCGGGCGGAGCATCGCCGACCTCGCCTGGAAGCAGCGCGGCAAGGGCGTACAGCGCCTGGAGTCGAACTACGCGCGCGTGGTGCCCGGCGCGGGCCCGGAGCGCCTGCGCGAGCTGTCCCGCGCGGGCATGCGCTCGTACCTGCGCTACTGGATGGAGTCCTTCCGGCTCCCGGCCTGGAGCCGGGAGCGCGTGCGGGCGGGCTTCGACCCGAAGGACATACATTTCCTGACCGACGGGCTGGCCGCCGGCAACGGCGTGATCCTGGCCCTGCCGCACATGGCCAACTACGACCTGGCCGGCGCCTGGGTCACCACCAAGCTGGAAACGCCGTTCACGACCGTCGCCGAGCGGCTGAAGCCCGAGACGCTGTACGACCGCTTCGTCGCCTACCGCGAGGGCCTCGGCATGGAGGTCCTGCCGCACAGCGGCGGCTCCGCCTTCGGCACCCTCGCCCGTCGGCTGCGCGACGGCGGCCTGGTCTGCCTGGTCGCCGACCGGGATCTGTCCGCCTCCGGCGTCGAGGTCGACTTCTTCGGCGAGACCACCCGGATGCCCGCGGGCCCGGCGCTGCTCGCCCAGCAGACCGGCGCGCTGCTGCTCCCGGTCACGCTGTGGTACGACGACTCGCCGATCATGCAGGGCCAGGTCCATTCGCCGATCGAGGTCCCCGGGTCAGGTAACCGGGCCGAGAAGACGTCTGTCATGACACAGGCGCTGGCCGACGCCTTCGCCGGCGGCATCGCCGACCATCCGGAGGACTGGCACATGCTCCAGCGGCTGTGGCTCGCCGACCTCGACCCCGCGAAGGGACCCGCGTGAGAATCGGGATCGTCTGCCCGTACTCCTGGGACGTGCCCGGGGGCGTCCAGTTCCACATCCGCGACCTCGCCGAGTACTTCCTCCGCCTCGGCCACGACGTCTCCGTGCTCGCCCCGGCCGACGACGACACCCCGCTGCCGGCGTACGTCGTCTCGGCCGGCCGGGCGGTCCCGGTGCCCTACAACGGATCGGTCGCCCGCCTGAACTTCGGCTTCCTGTCGGCGGCACGGGTGCGGCGCTGGCTGCACGAGGGCGGCTTCGACGTGGTCCACATCCACGAGCCGACCTCGCCCTCGCTGGGCCTGCTCACCTGCTGGGCCGCCTCTGGGCCCATCGTGGCCACCTTCCACACCTCCAACCCGCGCTCCCGGGCGATGATCGCCGCATACTCGATCCTGCAGGCCGCCCTGGAGAAGATCAGCGCGCGGATCGCGGTCAGCGAGTACGCCCGCCGCACCCTGGTCGAGCACCTCGGCGGGGACGCGGTGGTCATCCCCAACGGCGTGGACGTCGACTTCTTCGCCAAGGCCGAGCCCAAGCCCGAGTGGCAGGGGGACACCCTCGGGTTCATCGGCCGCATCGACGAGCCCCGCAAGGGCCTGCCGGTGCTGATGCAGGCCCTGCCGAAGATCCTCGCCGCCCGCCCGCAGACCCGCCTGCTGGTCGCGGGGCGCGGGGACGAGGATGCCGCCGTCGAGGAGCTGCCCCGGGAGCTCCGCTCGCGCGTCGAGTTCCTCGGCATGATCAGCGACGAGGACAAGGCCCGCTTCCTGCGCAGCGTCGACCTGTACATCGCGCCCAACACCGGCGGCGAGAGCTTCGGCATCATCCTGGTCGAGGCGATGTCGGCGGGCGCGCCGGTGCTCGCCTCCGACCTGGACGCCTTCGTGCAGGTCCTGGACCAGGGGGAGGCCGGCGCGGTCTTCGCCAACGAGGACGCCGACGCGCTCGCCGAGGCGGCCGTACGCCTGCTGGAGGACCCGGCTCGGCGGGCCGAGCTGCGCGAGCGCGGGAGCACGCACGTGCGGCGGTTCGACTGGTCGACGGTCGGCGCGGACATCCTGTCCGTCTACGAGACGGTGACGGCCGGCGCGGCGGCGGTCGCGGCGGACGAGCGGACGACGGGGCTGCGGGCGCGGTTCGGGCTGGCCCGCGACTGAGGCCGCGAGCGGTCAGCAACGGCCCGTGACCGGCGCCGGGACGCGACCCGGCAGCCGATAGCCTTCCGCCGTGACCGCAACCCTCATCTGGATCCTCGTCGTACTCGTCGCGATCGGCGTGTACCTGAGCTGGACGGCCGGGCGGCTGGACCGGCTGCATGTGCGGATGGACGCCGCGCGGGCCGCGCTCGACGCGCAGCTGCTGCGCCGGGCCTCCGTCGCACAGGAGCTCGCCACCTCGGGGGTGCTGGACCCGGCCGCCTCGATCGTGCTGTACGAGGCCGCCCACGCGGCCCGGCAGGCCGAGGAGGAGCAGCGGGAGGTCGCCGAGAGCGAGCTGACCCAGGCGCTGCGCGCGGTCTTCGAGGACCCCGCCCAGGTGGAGGCCGTACGGGAGGCCCCGGGCGGTGAGGAGGCGGCCCGTGAGCTGGCCGAGGCCGTCCGCCGGGTCCCGATGGCCCGCCGCTTCCACAACGACGCCGTGGGAGCCGCGCGCAGGCTCCGCGAGCACCGCAAGGTGCGCTGGTTCCGGCTGGCCGGCCATGCCCCGTTCCCGCTGGCCTTCGAGATGGACGACGAGCCCCCCGCGGCCCTGGTGGAGCGGGCTTCCTGAACCCCGGGAGAACCCGCGCCGGACGAAAAGGATCCACCGGCTTGCCATTGGCCCTTGCTGTGGCCTGGTCCACTCGCGTTTCCTCATCGGTGCAGAAATCCTCTTTCCCATCAGTGAGGTCACCCGTGTCCACCACCGAGAACCAGGCTCCCGAGACCGGCACCGCCCGCGTGAAGCGCGGCATGGCCGAGCAGCTCAAGGGCGGCGTGATCATGGACGTCGTCACGCCGGAGCAGGCGAAGATCGCCGAGGACGCCGGCGCCGTCGCCGTCATGGCGCTGGAGCGGGTCCCGGCCGACATCCGCAAGGACGGTGGCGTGGCCCGCATGTCCGACCCGGACATGATCGAGGGCATCATCGACGCCGTCTCCATCCCGGTGATGGCCAAGTCCCGCATCGGCCACTTCGTCGAGGCCCAGGTGCTGCAGTCCCTCGGCGTCGACTACATCGACGAGTCCGAGGTCCTCACCCCGGCCGACGAGGTCAACCACTCCGACAAGTGGTCCTTCACCACCCCGTTCGTGTGTGGCGCCACCAACCTGGGCGAGGCCCTGCGCCGCATCGCCGAGGGTGCCGCGATGATCCGCTCCAAGGGCGAGGCCGGCACCGGCAACGTCGTCGAGGCCGTCCGCCACCTGCGCCAGATCAAGAACGAGATCGCCAAGCTGCGCGGCTTCGACAACCACGAGCTGTACGCCGCCGCCAAGGAGCTGCGCGCCCCGTACGAGCTGGTCAAGGAGGTCGCCGAGCTCGGCAAGCTCCCCGTGGTGCTGTTCTCCGCCGGCGGCGTGGCCACCCCGGCCGACGCGGCCCTGATGCGTCAGCTCGGCGCCGAGGGCGTGTTCGTCGGCTCCGGCATCTTCAAGTCCGGCGACCCGGCCAAGCGCGCCGCCGCCATCGTGAAGGCCACCACCTTCTACGACGACCCGAAGATCATCGCGGACGCGTCCCGCAACCTCGGCGAGGCCATGGTCGGCATCAACTGCGACACCCTCCCCGAGACCGAGCGCTACGCCAACCGCGGCTGGTAAGCCCACCGGTACGGACCTCACGGACCTCAGGTACTGAACCCCATGAACACTCCTGTCATAGGCGTCCTGGCTCTCCAGGGCGACGTACGGGAGCACCTCATCGCCCTGGCCGCGGCCGACGCCGTGGCCAGGCCGGTGCGGCGCCCCGAGGAACTCGCCGAGGTCGACGGCCTCGTGCTGCCCGGCGGCGAGTCCACCACCATCTCCAAGCTGGCCGTCCTGTTCGGCGTGATGGAGCCCCTCCGCGCGCGCGTGCGCGCGGGTATGCCGGTCTACGGCACCTGCGCCGGCATGATCATGCTCGCCGACAAGATCCTCGACCCGCGCTCGGGCCAGGAGACCATCGGTGGCATCGACATGATCGTGCGGCGCAACGCCTTCGGCCGGCAGAACGAGTCCTTCGAGGCCGCGGTCGACGTGCGGGGCGTCCCGGGAGATCCTGTGGAGGGCGTCTTCATCCGCGCTCCCTGGGTGGAGTCCGTGGGCGCCGGGGCCGAGGTGCTCGCCGAGCACGACGGCCACATCGTCGCCGTCCGCCAGGGCAACGCGCTCGCCACGTCGTTCCATCCGGAACTGACCGGCGACCACCGCGTGCACTCCCTGTTCGTGGACATGGTGCGCGCCAACCGGACACCGGAGTCCTTGTAGGATCTCTGGAGTTCGTTGCAGAGATGGGTTACGCGAAGGAGACAGGCAGATGTCCGGCCACTCTAAATGGGCTACGACGAAGCACAAGAAGGCCGTGATCGACGCCAAGCTCGGCAAGCTCTTCGCGAAGCTGATCAAGAACATCGAGGTCGCCGCGCGTATGGGCGGTGTCGACCTTGAGGGCAACCCGACGCTCTACGACGCTGTCCAGAAGGCCAAGAAGCAGTCGGTCCCGAACAAGAACATCGACTCCGCCATCAAGCGCGGCGGCGGTCTCGAGGCCGGTGGCGCCGACTACGAGACGATCATGTACGAGGGTTACGGCCCCAACGGTGTCGCGGTGCTCATCGAGTGCCTCACCGACAACCGCAACCGCGCCGCCTCGGACGTCCGCGTCGCCATGACCCGCAACGGCGGCAACATGGCCGACCCGGGCTCCGTGTCGTACATGTTCAGCCGCAAGGGCGTCGTCATCGTCCCCAAGGGCGAGCTGACCGAGGACGACGTCCTCGGTGCCGTCCTGGACGCGGGCGCCGAGGAGGTCAACGACCTCGGCGAGACCTTCGAGGTCATCAGCGAGGCCACCGACCTGGTCGCGGTCCGCACCGCCCTCCAGGCGGCCGGCATCGACTACGACTCCGCCGATTCCAGCTTCGTGCCGTCCGTCCAGGTCGAACTGGACGAGGAGGGCGCCAAGAAGATCTTCAAGCTGATCGACGCGCTCGAGGACAGCGACGACGTCCAGAACGTCTTCGCCAACTTCGACGTGAGCGACGAGATCATGGAGAAGGTCGACGCCTGACGTCGCCGCCACGCAGATCTCACGGGCCGACGGGACAACCCGTCGGCCCGTCGCCGTGCCGGGCGCCGGTGCGCGGCGTTGTCAGTGGCAACCGATAGCCTGCACAAACAGCTGAGCGAGTCGGCGGAGGGAGGGGCGCGGTGCGCGTACTGGGGGTGGATCCCGGGCTGACCCGGTGCGGTGTGGGCGTCGTCGAAGGGGTCGCGGGCCGGCCGCTCACCATGCTCGGCGTCGGTGTCGTCCGCACCCCCGTGGACGCCGACCTCAGTCACCGCCTCCTCGCCGTCGAGCAGGGCCTGGAGCAGTGGCTGGACGAGCACCGGCCCGAGTTCGTCGCCGTCGAGCGCGTCTTCAGCCAGCACAACGTGCGCACGGTGATGGGCACCGCCCAGGCCAGCGCCGTCGCCATGCTGTGCGCCGCCCGGCGCGGCATCCCCGTCGCCCTGCACACGCCCAGCGAGGTCAAGGCCGCCGTCACCGGCAGCGGCCGGGCCGAGAAGGCACAGGTCGGCGCCATGGTGACCCGGCTGCTCCGGCTGTCGGCGCCGCCCAAGCCGGCCGACGCCGCCGACGCCCTCGCGCTCGCCATCTGCCACATCTGGCGCGCCCCCGCCCAGAACCGGCTCCAGCAGGCGGTCGCCCGCCACACCGTCAACGCAACGAAAGGCCGTACGGCATGATCGCCTTCGTCAGCGGCACGGTCGCCGCGCTCGCCCCCGACGCCGCGGTCGTCGAGGTCGGCGGCGTCGGCATGGCCGTCCAGTGCACGCCGAACACGCTGTCCACGCTCCGCATGGGCCAGCCCGCCAAGCTGCACACCTCCCTGGTCGTCCGCGAGGACTCCCTCACCCTGTACGGCTTCGCCGCCGACGACGAGCGCCAGGTCTTCGAGCTGCTCCAGACCGCGAGCGGCGTCGGCCCGCGCCTCGCCCAGGCCATGCTCGCCGTGCACACCCCGGACGCGCTGCGCCGCGCCGTCGCCACCGGTGACGAGAAGGCCCTCACCGCCGTCCCCGGCATCGGCAAGAAGGGCGCCCAGAAGCTGCTCCTGGAACTGAAGGACCGGCTCGGCGAACCCGTCGGCGCCCCCGCGATCGGCGCCCCGGTCACCCAGAGCTGGCGCGACCAGCTGCACGCGGCCCTGATCGGCCTCGGCTACGCCACCCGCGAGGCCGACGAGGCCGTCACCGCGGTGGCACCCCAGGCGGAGGCGGCCGGCGGCACGCCCCAGGTCGGCGTGCTGCTGAAGGCCGCCCTGCAGACCCTGAACCGCGCCCGCTGACCCCACGACGATCGAGGCACACTTCCATGAACTGGGACGACACGACCGACACCCCCGCCCCCGAGCGGCTCGTCGGTGCGTCCGCCGACCGGGAGGACCAGGCCGTCGAGGCCGCCCTGCGCCCGAAGGACCTCGGTGAGTTCATCGGCCAGGAGAAGGTCCGCGAACAGCTCGACCTCGTCCTGCGGGCCGCACGTGCGCGGGGTGCCACCGCCGACCACGTGCTGCTCTCCGGCGCGCCCGGCCTGGGCAAGACGACGCTGTCGATGATCATCGCGGCCGAGATGGGCGCGCCCATCCGCATCACCTCCGGCCCCGCCATCCAGCACGCCGGCGACCTCGCCGCGATCCTCTCCTCCCTGCAGGAGGGCGAAGTCCTCTTCCTCGACGAGATCCACCGCATGTCCCGGCCCGCCGAGGAGATGCTGTACATGGCGATGGAGGACTTCCGCGTCGACGTCATCGTCGGCAAGGGCCCCGGTGCCACCGCGATCCCGCTGGAGCTGCCGCCGTTCACCCTCGTCGGCGCGACCACGCGCGCGGGCCTGCTGCCGCCCCCGCTGCGCGACCGCTTCGGCTTCACCGCGCACATGGAGTTCTACGAGCCGCACGAACTGGAGCGGGTCGTGCACCGCTCGGCGAACCTGCTGGACGTCGAGATCGAGCCGGACGGCGCCGCCGAGATCGCCGGCCGCTCCCGTGGCACGCCCCGCATCGCCAACCGCCTGCTGCGCCGCGTCCGCGACTACGCCCAGGTCAAGGCCGACGGCCTGATCACCCGCGAGATCGCCGCGGCGGCCCTCGCCGTCTACGAGGTCGACGCGCGCGGCCTCGACCGCCTCGACCGCGCCGTCCTGCAGGCCCTGCTGAAGCTCTTCGGCGGCGGCCCGGTCGGCCTGTCCACGCTCGCGGTCGCGGTGGGGGAGGAGCGGGAGACCGTCGAGGAGGTCGCCGAACCCTTCCTCGTCCGGGAGGGACTGCTGGCCCGCACGCCGCGCGGCCGGGTCGCCACGCCGGCCGCCTGGGCGCACCTCGGCCTCACCCCGCCCCGCCCGGCGACCGGGGGGAACGCACAACAGGACCTGTTCGGGACCTGACCGCGCCATGATGGAAGCGGGACGGCGAAGGCATTGGCACCAGCAGGAACCCAGGTGCCATGCTGAGCGTTGTTCCATGCACGCGGACTCGCTTAGACTCCGCCGATGCCGCCCTTGCGGGCGGCGCCGACCACACCCCCGTCAACAGGCCGCTCTCCGTCGCGGTCGCGCGAAGGAAATTCCGTCCCGTGAATGCCTTTACCCTTCTCCCCTTCATCGTGCTCATCGCGGCCATGTTCCTGATGACACGTTCGGCCAAGAAGAAGCAGCAGCAGGCCGCCAATATGCGGAACGAGATGCAGCCCGGCTCCGGTGTCCGCACGATCGGGGGGATGTACGCGACGGTCAAGGAGGTCAACGAGGACACCGTCCTCCTCGACGCCGCTCCCGGTGTCGACCTCCTCTTCGCCAAGAACGCGATCGGCGCCGTCCTCACCGACGACGAGTACAACCGCATCGTGCACGGCATCGAGCACGACCTGAAGTCCGACGCCGACATCGTCCCGGACGACGCGTCCTCCCTCACCGAGACCGACGAGTCCGACTCGCCCGCTGCCGCCGCCTCCGACGACAAGGCCGTCGACCTCGGTAAGAAGGACGCTGCCGAGGACGACACCGACGCGGCCGAGGCCGCCGAGGCCAAGGCGGAGGACGAGCCGAAGAAGACCGACGGCGACTCCGACGCGAAGTAGTCACGTCCCGGTGGTGCGCGACGCGGCATAATCACGCCCCGCGCACCACCGGGCGTCTGTTTCCCGCACGGAACAGCCCGACACCATGTCATGGCCGACCACGCCCGACCGGGCACGGGGCGGCCCGAGAGGGAGTACGAGAAGGTGGCAGCACCTAAGAGGGGCCGGAGCGCGAGTGCCCAGAGCAAGCCAGGGCGCTCGCTGGCCCTCATCCTGATCGCCATCGTGGCGCTCACCGGAGGCATGTTCCTTTCCAAGAACACCACTCCGCGTCTCGGCATCGACCTCGCCGGTGGTACGAGCATCACGCTCAAGGCGAAGGCCGACCAGGGGTCCGCGATCAACAAGGCCAACATGGACACCGCGGTCGACATCATGAACCGTCGCGTCAACGGCCTCGGCGTCTCCGAGTCGGAGGTGCAGACCCAGGGGAACGACAACATCATCGTCAACATCCCCAAGGGCACCAACTCCAAGGAAGCCCAGCAGCAGGTCGGCACCACCGCCAAGCTGTACTTCCGCCCGGTCCTGGCCAGCGGGCCCAGCGTCCCCGCCTCCAAGAGCCCGTCGCCGAGCGCCTCCTCCAGCGGCAGCTCCTCGCCGAACCCGAGCACGAGCCCCTCCGCCTCTTCCTCCTCCAAGGAGAAGGCGTCCTCGTCCTCCTCGGGGTCCCCGTCCCCGACGGCCTCGGCGACCTCCCAGGGCCGCGCCGTCACCGACGCGCTGAAGGCCGGCTCCACTCCCTCGCCGAGCGCGACCCCCAGCGGCGGCGCCAAGCCGTCGGCCACGCCGTCCGGGTCCGCCGCCGGCAACGCCGCCGCCGCCAAGCTCCAGGCCCAGTACGCCGCCCTGGACTGCACGGACCCCGCCCAGCGGGCCAAGGTGGGCGGCGCCGCCAAGCCCGGCGACCCCGCGATCGCCTGCGGCCAGATCAAGAAGGTCTGGTACAAGTACGTGCTCGGCCCGGCCGCCGTCGACGGCACCGAGGTGAAGAAGGCGCAGGCCGTCTTCGACACCCAGGGCGCCGCCGGCTGGCAGGTCCAGATGACCTTCACCTCCAGCGGTTCCAAGAAGTTCGCGGACATCACCGGGCAGCTGGCGAAGAACCAGCCCCCCCAGAACGAGTTCGGCATCGTCCTCGACGGCGAGGTCGTCTCCAGCCCGTTCGTGCAGAACGCGATCACCGGCGGCCAGGCGGAGATCTCCGGCAGCTTCACGCAGCAGGAGGCCCAGAGCCTCGCCAACATGCTGTCGTACGGCGCCCTGCCGCTCTCCTTCCAGGAGCAGTCCGTCACCACCGTCACCGCCGCGCTCGGCGGTGAGCAGCTGCACGCCGGTCTGCTCGCCGGCGCGATCGGCCTCGCCCTGGTCGTGATCTACCTGGTCGTCTACTACCGCGGTCTCTCGGTCGTCGCGATGGCCTCGCTGCTGGTCTCGGCGATCCTCACGTACGTGATCATGTCGCTGCTCGGCCCGGCCATCCACTTCGCGCTGAACCTGCCGGCCGTCTGCGGCGCCATCGTCGCCATCGGTATCACCGCGGACTCGTTCATCGTGTACTTCGAACGCATCCGGGACGAGATCCGCGAGGGCCGCTCGCTGCGACCCGCCGTCGAGCGGGCCTGGCCGCGCGCCCGGCGCACCATCCTGGTCTCCGACTTCGTGTCGTTCCTCGCCGCCGCCGTCCTGTTCATCGTGACCGTCGGCAAGGTCCAGGGCTTCGCGTTCACGCTCGGCCTGACCACCGTGCTCGACGTCGTCGTCGTCTTCTTCTTCACCAAGCCGCTGATGACGCTCCTCGCCCGCCGTAAGTTCTTCGCGACCGGCCACAAGTGGTCCGGCCTCGATCCGAAGAGCCTGGGTGCCAAGCCGCCACTGCGCCGCACCCGCCGTCCCGCCGGTCCTGCCGCCGGCTCTGTCGACCCGAAGGAGGCCTGAGCGATGTCGAAACTCGGCAACCTCGGCGCTCGACTGCACCGCGGCGAGATCTCGTACGACTTCGTCGGCAAGCGCAAGATCTGGTACGGCGTCTCCATCCTGATCACCATCACGGCCATCGTCGGCCTGGCGGTGCGCGGGCTGAACATGGGCATCGAGTTCAAGGGCGGCGCGGTCTTCACCACGCCGACCAAGATGAGCACCTCGGTGGCCCAGGCGGAGACCTATGCCAAGGACGCCTCCGGCCACGAGGCGATCGTGCAGAAGCTCGGCAACGGCAGCCTGCGGATCCAGATCGCCGGCATCGACACCGGCGAGTCCGACAAGATCAAGCAGGAGCTGGCCAAGGACCTGAACCTCAACCCCGAGAAGCTCGCCGCCGACCTGGTCGGCCCCAGCTGGGGTGAGCAGATCGCGAACAAGGCCTGGGAGGGCCTGGGCATCTTCATGGTGCTCGTCGTGATCTACCTCGCCATCGCCTTCGAGTGGCGCATGGCCGTCGCGGCCCTGGTCGCGCTGATCCACGACATCACCATCACGACCGGTATCTACGCCCTGGTCGGCTTCGAGGTCACACCCGGTACGGTCATCGGTCTGCTGACGATCCTCGGTTACTCGCTCTACGACACGGTCGTCGTCTTCGACAGCCTCAAGGAGCAGACGAAGGACATCACCAAGCAGACCCGCTTCACCTACAGCGACATCGCCAACCAGTCGATCAACGGCACGCTGGTGCGCTCCATCAACACCACCGTGGTCGCCCTGCTGCCGGTGGCGGGCCTGCTGTTCATCGGTGGCGGCTTCCTCGGCGCCGGTACGCTGAACGACATCTCGCTGTCGCTGTTCGTCGGCCTCGCGGCCGGTGCCTACTCGTCGATCTTCATCGCCACGCCGCTCGTCGCCGACCTCAAGGAGCGCGAGCCCGCCATGAAGGCCCTCACCAAGCGGGTCCTGGCCAAGCGCGCCCAGGCCGCCGTCGAGGAAGACCTCGCCGCGGACCGCGCGGAGGACGGCGACTCCGACGACACCGCCCCCGCCGTCGTGGGCCCCCGCAACCAGCCCGCGTCCCGCGGCCGGGGCCGCGGCCGACCCTCCGGGAAGCGCCGATGACCGAGATCGCAGACCTCACGGGGCTGTTGCTCAGCCGGATCCGTGACGTCGCCGACTACCCCGAGCCGGGCGTGATGTTCAAGGACATCACCCCGCTGCTCGCGGACCCGGCCGCGTTCACCGCCCTCACCGACAAGCTGGCCGGGATCGCGGCGAACACCGGCGCGACCAAGGTCGTAGGCCTGGAGGCCCGGGGCTTCATCCTCGGCGCACCGGTCGCCGTCCGCGCGGGCCTCGGCTTCATCCCGGTCCGCAAGGCGGGCAAGCTGCCCGGGGCGACGCTGCGCCAGGCGTACGACCTGGAGTACGGCTCGGCGGAGATCGAGGTGCACGCGGAGGACCTGGCCCCCGGTGACCGCGTCCTGATCGTGGACGACGTGCTGGCCACGGGTGGTACGGCCGAGGCCGCGATCCACCTCATCCAGCGTGCCGGCGCCGAGGTCTCGGGCCTGGCGGTGCTGATGGAGCTGGGCTTCCTCGGCGGCCGGACCCGGCTGGAGCCGGCGCTGGGCGGGGCCCCGCTGGAGGCGCTGCTCCAGGTCTGAGCGGCTTGACGCACAAGCGGCCTCGGCTCTGCCGGGGCCGCTTCGTGTTTCCCGCCGCACCCGCCGGACACTCCCCGCACGCCCGCCGAACACCTTGAATCCATCCCCCCGGAATCCGGCGGAAGCCTCAGCTGTTGCACGGGTAGACGGTCCTCACTTCCGCCTGAAGGCGATGACCAGCCGCAGGATCGCTACCATGGGGTCTCCGGAGCCTGACCGGGGGACCCGGATCGCGCACGAGGAGCCCTCTTGCCAGACGAGGCCCAGCACCTGACCGCCGCCAAGCCCGAGTCCGCCTCGGCAGCCGCGGCGAAGCCCGCTTCGCACGCGTCCGACGCGAAGAACGACACCCGCGGGCCGATCGAGCACGCCCAGGCCGCGCCCGTCGAAAAGGCTGCCGAGACCACCCGTCCCAAGCCCGCCCCACCCGAGCGCCCGGCGCAGCCGCCCGTGGTGCGCCAGCCGGCCACCCCGCCCACCCGCACGGGCTCCTCCAACCGCGTCCGCGCCCGCCTGGCCCGCCTGGGCGTCCAGCGCGCGAACCCCTACAACCCGGTCCTGGAGCCCCTGCTGCGGATAGTGCGCAGCAACGACCCCAAGACCGAGAACGCCACGCTCCGGCAGATCGAGCGGGCCTACCAGGTCGCCGAGCGCTGGCACCGCGGCCAGAAGCGCAAGAGCGGCGACCCGTACATCACGCACCCCCTCGCCGTCACCACCATCCTCGCCGAGCTGGGCATGGACCCGGCCACCCTGATGGCGGGACTGCTGCACGACACCGTCGAGGACACCGAGTACGGCCTCGACCAGCTGCGCCGCGACTTCGGTGACACCGTCGCCCTGCTCGTCGACGGCGTCACCAAGCTGGACAAGGTCAAGTTCGGCGAGGCCGCGCAGGCCGAGACCGTGCGCAAGATGGTCGTCGCCATGGCCAAGGACCCGCGCGTCCTGGTCATCAAGCTCGCCGACCGCCTGCACAACATGCGCACGATGCGTTACCTCAAGCGCGAGAAGCAGGAGAAGAAGGCGCGCGAGACCCTGGAGATCTACGCGCCGCTCGCCCACCGCCTCGGCATGAACACCATCAAGTGGGAGCTGGAGGACCTCGCGTTCGCGATCCTCTACCCCAAGATGTACGACGAGATCGTACGGCTGGTGGCCGAAAGGGCGCCGAAGCGTGACGAGTACCTGGCCATAGTGACCGACGAGGTCCAGGCCGACCTGCGCGCCGCCCGTATCAAGGCGACCGTCACCGGCCGCCCGAAGCACTACTACAGCGTCTACCAGAAGATGATCGTCCGCGGTCGCGACTTCGCGGAGATCTACGACCTGGTGGGCATCCGTGTCCTCGTCGACACGGTCCGCGACTGCTACGCCGCCCTCGGCACCGTGCACGCGCGATGGAACCCGGTCCCCGGCCGGTTCAAGGACTACATCGCGATGCCCAAGTTCAACATGTACCAGTCGCTGCACACGACGGTCATCGGCCCCAACGGCAAGCCGGTCGAACTGCAGATCCGCACCTTCGACATGCACCGCCGCGCCGAGTACGGCATCGCCGCGCACTGGAAGTACAAGCAGGAGGCCGTCGCCGGCGCCTCCAAGGTGCGCACCGACGTACCGAAGGCCGCCAAGGGCAAGGACGACCACCTCAACGACATGGCGTGGCTGCGGCAGTTGCTCGACTGGCAGAAGGAGACCGAGGACCCCGGCGAGTTCCTGGAGTCCCTGCGCTTCGACCTCTCCCGCAACGAGGTCTTCGTCTTCACTCCCAAGGGCGATGTCATCGCGCTGCCGGCCGGCGCCACCCCGGTGGACTTCGCGTACGCCGTCCACACCGAGGTCGGCCACCGCACCATAGGAGCGCGGGTCAACGGCAGGCTCGTACCGCTCGAATCCACCCTGGACAACGGGGACCTGGTGGAGGTCTTCACCTCCAAGGCACCCGGCGCCGGGCCGTCCCGTGACTGGCTCGGCTTCGTCAAGTCGCCGCGCGCCCGCAACAAGATCCGGGCCTGGTTCTCCAAGGAGCGCCGGGACGAGGCGATCGAGCAGGGCAAGGACGCGATCGTCCGGGCGATGCGCAAGCAGAACCTGCCGATCCAGCGCATCCTCACCGGCGACTCTCTCGTCACGCTCGCGCACGAGATGCGCTACTCGGACATCTCCGCGCTGTACGCGGCGATCGGCGAGGGCCATGTCTCCGCGCAGAACATCGTGCAGAAGCTGGTCCAGGCCCTCGGCGGTGAGGAGGCCGCCACCGAGGAGATCGACGAGTCGGTACCGCCGACGCGCAGCCGGGGCCGCAAGCGCCGCTCCAGCGCCGATCCGGGCGTCGTCGTCAAGGGTGTGGACGACGTGTGGGTCAAGCTGGCCCGCTGCTGTACGCCCGTACCGGGCGACCCGATCATCGGCTTCGTCACGCGCGGCAGCGGCGTATCGGTTCACCGCAGCGACTGCGTGAACGTCGACTCGCTGTCCCGCGAGCCGGAGCGCATCCTCGACGTCGAGTGGGCGCCCACCCAGTCCTCGGTGTTCCTGGTCGCCATCCAGGTCGAGGCGCTGGACCGCTCCCGTCTGCTGTCCGACGTCACCCGCGTCCTGTCCGACCAGCACGTCAACATCCTGTCCGCGGCCGTCCAGACCTCCCGCGACCGGGTGGCCACCTCCCGGTTCACCTTCGAGATGGGCGACCCCAAGCACCTCGGCCACGTCCTGAAGGCCGTACGGGGCGTGGAGGGCGTGTACGACGTCTACCGCGTGACCTCGGGACGCAGCCGGTCGTAAGAGCCGCATGCGAAAGGGCCCCGTACGCGCGTACGGGGCCCTTTCGCATGCGGGTGAGGGGATCAGCCGCCGAACTCCTGCAGGCCCTTCAGAGCCTGGTCCAGGAGCGCCTGGCGGCCCTCCAGCTCGCGCTGCAGCTTGTCGGCCCTGGCGTTGTTGCCCTGGGCGCGGGCCTGCTCGATCTGCGTCCCGAGCTTGTCCACGGCGGCCTGCAGCTGACCGGTCAGGCCCTCGGCACGCGCGCGTGCCTCCGGGTTCGTCCGGCGCCACTCGGCCTCCTCGGCCTCCTGGATCGCCCGCTCGACCGCGTGCATCCGGCCCTCGACCTTCGGACGCGCGTCCCGCGGGACGTGCCCGATGGCCTCCCAGCGCTCGTTGATCGAGCGGAAGGCGGCCCGCGCCGACTTCAGGTCACCGATCGGCAGCAGCTTCTCGGCCTCCTCGGCGAGCTCCTCCTTCAGCTTGAGGTTCTCCGACTGCTCCGCGTCCCGCTCGGCGAACACCGAGCTGCGGGCGGCGAAGAACACGTCCTGAGCGCCGCGGAAGCGGTTCCACAGGTCGTCCTCGTGCTCGCGCTGGGCGCGGCCCGCGGCCTTCCACTGGGCCATCAGCTCACGGTAGCGGGCCGCCGTGGGACCCCAGTCCTGCGAATCCGACAGCCCCTCGGCCTCGGCGACCAGCCGCTCCTTGGTGCGGCGGGCCTCCTCGCGCTGCGCGTCCAGCTGCGCGAAGTGCGCCTTGCGCCGCTTGGAGAACGCCGACCGGGCGTGCGAGAAGCGGTGCCACAGTTCGTCGTCGGACTTGCGGTCCAGCCGCGGCAGCCCCTTCCAGGTGTCCACCAGCGCCCGCAGCCGTTCACCGGCGGCCCGCCACTGGTCGGACTGCACCAGCTGCTCCGCCTCGATGACCAGGTCCTCCTTGGCCTTGCGGGCCTCGTCGGACTGCCTGGCCCGCTGCGCCTTGCGCTCCTCGCGGCGCGCCTCGACCGTCTCCACGAGCTTGTCCAGCCGTCCCCGCAGGGCGTCCAGGTCGCCCACCGCGTGATGTGCCTCCACCTGCTCGCGCAGGTGGTCGATGGCGGTCTGGGCGTCCTTCGCCGACAGGTCGGTGGTCTGCACTCGCTTCTCGAGGAGGCCGATCTCGACAACCAGGCCCTCGTACTTGCGCTCGAAGTAGGCAAGCGCCTCCTCAGGGGAGCCGGCCGCCCAGGAGCCGACGACCTGCTCGCCGTCGGCCGTACGCACGTACACGGTCCCCGTCTCGTCGACGCGGCCCCACGGGTCGCTGCTCACAGCGCCTCCTCCACATGATGCCTGCGGGGGGCCTCGGCACCCCCGGTATCGTCCACAGTTTCGTCACGGCCAACATAGGCGACCAGCGGGTTGCCTGTCCGCATCCAGCGCGACCGAAATTCCACAGTTGACCGTCATTGCCGTCAGGACTTCGTCACCGTCGCCTTGTTGATCACCACGGTCGCGTTCGGGGCGGTGTTGCCCGTCGACGGGTCGGCCGCCTGGGCACCGGCGGCGGCGATCTTCTGCAGCACCTTCATGCCCGCGTCCGAGACCGTCCCGAACGGGCTGTACTGCGGCGGCAACGGGCTGTCCTTGTAGACCAGGAAGAACTGGCTGCCGCCGGTGTGCTTCTGACCGGTGTTGGCCATCGCCACCGTGCCCGCCGGGTACGTGTTGCCCTTCAGGCTCTTGTCCTTCAGGTTCTCGTCCGGCAGCGTGTAGCCCGGCCCGCCCATCCCGGTGCCCTGCGGGTCACCGCACTGCAGCACGTAGATGCCGGTGGTGGTCAGGCGGTGGCACTTGGTGTGGTCGAAGTAGCCCTTGCCCGCCAGGAAGTTGAACGAGTTCACCGTGTGGGGGGCCGCCGCCGTCTTCAGCGCGACGTCGATGTCGCCACACGTCGTCGCGAGCTTCATCGTGTACTTCGCCGACGTGTCGATCGTGGTCGCCGGCTCCTTCTTCCAGCTCAGCTTCTTCGCCGAGCCGGCCGCGGGCTTCGCGCACGGGTCCGGGGCCTTGCTGGTCGGCGAGGCGCTGGGCGTGACGTGGTCGGCGGCGTTGCTCTTGTCGTCGTCGCCGCCCTTCAGCACACCGGTCGTGTACAACGCGACGCTGCCGATCACGATCACGCCCAGTACCGACGCGATCACGGAGTTGCGCACGCGCGCCTTGCGTCGCGCGCTGGTGCGCCGCTGCTGCTGCCGCAAGAACTTCTCCCGGGCGAGCTGACGCCGCCGCTGCTCCTGGCTGACCACCGGGTTCTCTCCTCATGCCTGTCGTGTGCCGACCGGTACGCGTACGTCGTCGTGAGCCGACCACTGCGTGTAGCCCCGTACCGTATATGGGTTCGCTGAGGAAACGGCAGCGCCGGTAGGCTCAGGACCACAGCCAGCAGCCACCCGTACCGACACAACGAAGGACGATCGTGCTCATTGCCGGGTTCCCCGCCGGGGCCTGGGGGACGAACTGTTATCTCGTCGCCCCCGCCGCCGGTGAGGAGTGCGTGATCATCGACCCCGGCCACCAGGCCGCCGACGGCGTCGAGGAAGCACTGAAGAAGCATCGGCTCAAGCCCGTCGCGGTCGTCCTCACCCACGGGCACATCGACCACGTGGCCTCGGTCGTCCCCGTCTGCGGCGCACACGACGTACCGGCCTGGATCCACCCCGAGGACCGGTACATGATGAGCGATCCCGAGAAGGCGCTCGGCCGGTCCATCGGAATGCCGCTGATGGGCGAGCTGACCGTGGGGGAGCCGGACGACGTCCGCGAGCTGACGAACGGCACCACCCTCGACCTGGCGGGCCTCCAGTTCTCCGTCGCACACGCGCCGGGCCATACCAAGGGGTCGGTGACCTTCCGGATGCCCGAGACCGCCGACATCCCGTCGGTGTTCTTCTCCGGGGATCTGCTGTTCGCCGGCTCCATCGGACGCACCGACCTGCCGGGCGGATCCATGGAGGACATGTTCGAGTCGCTGGCCCGCGTGTGCCTGCCGCTCGACGACTCCACCGTGGTGCTGTCCGGACACGGCCCCCAGACGACCATCGGCCAGGAGCGCGCCACCAACCCGTATCTGCGGCAGGTGGCCGCCGGCCAGGAAGCCTCCCCGGCTCCACGACGAGGAATGTGACGAGAGATTTCCGTGAGCACTTTCAAGGCACCCAAGGGCACGTACGACCTGCTGCCGCCGGACAGCGCCAGGTTCCTGGCCGTCCGCGAGGCGATCGCCGCGCCCCTCAGGAGCTCCGGCTACGGCTACATCGAGACGCCCGGTTTCGAGAACGTGGAGCTGTTCGCGCGCGGCGTCGGTGAGTCCACCGACATCGTGACGAAGGAGATGTACGTCTTCGAGACGAAGGGCGGCGACAGGCTGGCCCTGCGTCCCGAGACGACCGCGCCCGTGCTGCGCGCGGTGCTGGAGGCCAACCTGCACAAGACGGGCAACCTCCCGGTGAAGGTCTGGTACTCGGGCTCGCAGTACCGCTACGAGCGCCCGCAGAAGGGCCGGTACAGGCACTTCTCCCAGGTGGGCGCCGAGGCGATCGGCGCGGAGGACCCGGCCCTGGACGCCGAGCTGATCATCCTTGCCGACCAGGCGTACCGCTCGCTGGGCCTCAGCGACTTCCGCATCCTGCTGAACAGCCTGGGCGACAAGGAGTGCCGGCCGGTGTACCGGGCCGCGCTGCAGGACTTCCTGCGCGGCCTGGACCTGGACGAGGACACGCGGCAGCGCGTCGACATCAACCCGCTCCGGGTCCTCGACGACAAGCGAGAGTCGGTCCAGAAACAGCTCACCGGCGTCCCGCTGCTGCGCGACTACCTGTGCGACGCGTGCAAGGCGTACCACGAGGAGGTCCGCGAGCTGATCACGGCGGCGGGCGTGTCCTTCGAGGACGACCCGAAGCTGGTGCGCGGCCTGGACTACTACACCCGTACCACCTTCGAGTTCGTCCACGACGGCCTGGGCTCCCAGTCCGCGGTGGGCGGCGGCGGCCGCTACGACGGCCTGTCCGAGATGATCGGCGGCCCGGCGCTGCCCTCGGTGGGCTGGGCCCTCGGCGTCGACCGCACGGTCCTCGCCCTGGAGGCGGAGGGCGTGCAGCTGGACCTCCCGTCCACCACGTCCGTCTACGCCGTCCCGCTCGGCGAGGAGGCCCGCCGCGTGCTGTTCGCGAAGGTCACCGAGCTGCGCAAGGTCGGCATCACGGCGGACTTCTCGTACGGCGGCAAGGGCCTGAAGGGCGCCATGAAGAACGCCAACCGCAGCGGGGCCCGCTACGCGATCGTGGCCGGCGAACGCGACCTCGCCGACGGCGTCGTCCAGCTCAAGGACATGGAGTCCGGCGAGCAGACGGCGATCGGCGTGAACGAGATCGTGGCGGAGCTGGAGTCCCGGCTCGGCTAGTCACGGCCGACGAGAGGGCGCCGGGGACGATCCCCGGCGCCCTCTCACTGTTCCAGCAGGCCGTACCGCATCGCGCTGGTCACCGCGGCCGTACGGTCGTCCACTCCCAGTTTCCCGAAGGTCCGCAGCAGATGGGTCTTCACGGTCGACTCGCCGATGTACAGCCTGCGTCCGATCTCCGCGTTGGTGCAGCCCTCGGCCACCAGGCGGAGCACGGCCGTCTCGCGGGCGGACAGCCGGGGGCGTTCCGGCCTGCTCCGCAGCTGGTCCACCAGGCGGGCCGCCACCGACGGGGCCAGCACGGTCTCGCCCCGCGCCGCCGCCCGTACCGCGTCGGCCAGTTCACGCCGGGGCAGGTCCTTCAGCAGATAGCCCGCGGCACCCGCCTCCACGGCCCGCAGGATGTCCCGGTCGGTCTCGTACGTCGTCAGGACGATCACCCGGCACGGCAGTCCGGCCGCGGTCATCCGCGCGATCGAGTCCACGCCCGAGCCACCCGGCATCCGCAGGTCCATCAGCACGATGTCCGGCCGCAGTTCGGCCGCCAGCGCCTCCGCCCGCGGCCCGCTGGACGCGTCGCCGACCACGTCCAGGTCCGGCTCGGCGCTCAGCATCGCGCGCAGTCCCTCCCGCACGACGGGGTGGTCGTCGGCCAGGACGATCCGGATCACGGGGTCTCACTCCTCAGGGCGGCGGGGACGGGCAGGCGCACGGTCACCGTCGTGCCGTCGCCGGGCACGCTGCGGACGGCCGCCGTGCCGCCCACCTCGGCGGCACGGGCGCGCAGCCCTGCCAAACCGTATCCGCTCGGTGCGATGGCCGGGTCGAAGCCGCAGCCGTCGTCCCGGACGGACAGGGCCAGCGTGTCGTCGGCGTAGTCGAGGCGGACCTCGACCCGGGACGAACTCCCGGCATGTCTGCGGGCGTTGGTCAGGGCCTCCTGGCAGGCGCGCAGGACCACCACCTCCACGCCGGCCGGCAACGCCCGCACCGGGCCGGTGACTTCCAGCGTCGCGTCCTGGCGGGCGGTCAGCCGGTGCAGCGCGTCCGGGAGGCTGGCGCCCGCCAGGTCGGCGGGTGCGCCGCCGGCCACCAGGGCACGGGCCTCGGCGAGGTTTTGGCGGGCCGTCTCGTCCATGAGGGCGAGGTGGCGGCGGGCCTCGCCCGGGTCGGAGTCGAGTTCCGCGTCCACGGCCTGGACCAGCATCAGCAGGCTGGTGAAGCCCTGGGCGAGGGTGTCGTGGATCTCCCGGGCGAGGCGTTCGCGTTCGGCCAGGGCGCCGTGCGCGGCCGACAGCCGGGAGATCTCGTGCCGGCTCGCGTCCAGTTCGGCGATCAGTTCGGCCCGCTCCAGGCTCTGCTCGATGATCCGGATGATCCAGCCCCCGACGACCGCCGAGAACACCAGGGTCACCAGGGCGGACAGCGCGTTGACGAGCAGATCCTCGGCGCCCGGCCGCCACAGCACCGCCCAGCCCGCGACCGGGACCACGTTGATCACCGTCACGGCGGTCAGCGCTCCGCGCATGCGCAGGGTCATGAAGCACTGGGGGATCAGCGCGAAGGCCAGGATCCGCGTCTCGCCGGCCAGTACGGCGGACGGCAGGAACAGGGCCGTCGCCCCGGCCAGGTAGGCGCGGGCGCGGCGCTCGTCCGGTGGATCCTCCCCGAGCAGCCGACGCCCCACCCCCACGTACCAGGGAACCAGCGGCACGATGAGCCCGGCCGCGACCGCACGGACCGGCCACGCCGGGTGTCCGGCGCCCAGCAGCATGATCTGCGTGGCCACCCAGGCCACCGCGAAGTACACGTCCCAGAGCAGCATCGAACGGTCCCAGGCGTGGACCCCGCGGGCCCTGTCACCCCTCACCCGTCGCGCCGGTTCTTCCACCGGAAGGTCAGCAAGCACAGCGCCAATCCTCCGGCGCACCAGGCGGCCAGCACCAGCGCGATCCGCCCGAACTCCCAGCTCCCCGCCTGCTCCAGCACCTTGGCCGAGTCGGGCAGGAACACACCCCTGAGTCCCTGGCACAGCCACTTCAGCGGGAACAGGGCGCCGATGTCGAGCATCCAGCCGGGGATGGTGTCGACGGAGATGTAGACCCCGGAGATGAACTGGATCACCAGGAAGGGCAGGACCACGACCGAGCTGGCGCTCTTGGCCGACCTGGGCACCGAGCTGATGGCGATGCCGAGCAGCGCGCAACCGGTCAGCCCGAGCACGAAGATCCAGCCGAAGTCCAGCCAGCGTCCGGCGTCCGACGGCAGGTGGACGCCGTAGAACGCGGTGCCGACGGCCAGCAGGATCGCGGTCTCCAGGACGGCCGTGAACAGAACCAGCCAGATCTTGCCCAGGAAGTAGGCGGCGGGCGGCATCGGCGTGCCGCGCAGCCGCCGCAGCACCTTCTCGTCCCGCTCGACCGCGATGGAGATGCCGAGCGACTGGAAGCTCGTCGCCATGATCCCGGAGGCCATCATCGCGGGTACGTACAGCTGGGAGGCGGTGACCCCGGTGTGCCCGACGCGGTCGCGGAAGATCGACGCGAACAAGAACAGGAACACCACCGGGAAGGAGAAGGTGAACACCACCTGCTCGCGCAGCCGGAAGAACTGCTTGATCTCCAGCGCGCCGCGCAGCAGGCCGATCCGCCAGGCACCGGGCATGATCCCGGCGGACTCGCGGGCGGTGGCACGTACGCCGGTGGTGGTCATCGCACGGCCTCCTGTCCGGTCAGCCGGAGGTAGACGTCCTCCAGGGTGGGGCGGGTCACGGTCAGCGCGGGTATCTCGCCGTCGAAGCGGCGCATGAGCGCGGCGACGGTCCGGGTCGGCGTGGCGGTGTGCTCCGCGCGCGGGGAGCCGTCGGGTTCCGTCCAGGTGACGGTGACCTCACCGCCGTACCGGCGGCGCAGGCCGGCGGGTGTGCCCTCGGCGACGACCCGGCCCCGGGCGACGACCGCGAGCCGGTCGGCGAGGGTCTCGGCCTCTTCCAGATAGTGCGTGGTGAGCAGGATGGTCGTGCCGTCGTCGGCGAGCAGCCGGATCAGGTCCCAGAACTGGCGCCGGGCGGCCGGGTCGAAGCCGGTGGTCGGCTCGTCGAGGAGCAGCAGTTCCGGATCGCCGATCACACCGAGCGCCACGTCGAGGCGCCGCCGCTGGCCGCCGGAGAGGGACTTGACCCGGCTGTCCGCCTTCGCTTCGAGGCCGACCAGCCGGATGACCTCCCGCGGGTCGCGCGGGTGCGGGTAGTAGCGGGCGAAGTGCCGTACCGTCTCGCCGACCGTCAACTCCGCGGGCGCCGATTCGTCCTGCCAGACGATTCCCACACGGGACCTCCACGCGCGCGTGCCCGTCGCCGGGTCCGCCCCGAGGACGGACACCTCGCCCCCGTCCCGTGACCGGTTGCCCTGAAGGATCTCGACCGTCGTGCTCTTGCCCGCGCCGTTGGGCCCGAGCAGGCCGAACACCTCACCGCGCCGGATACCGAGATCGAGACCGTCCACCGCGCTGACGCCCCCGTACCGCTTGCGCAGCCCCCGGACGTCGACCGCGAATTCGTTCGCGTGTGCTGTCATGCCCCCGAGCATCGACGGGAACCGAACGATCCGTGCCCACCGTGCGTACCTCCTTATGTCCTTCGAACGGTGGACAGACACATGGGTGCGGCACAATGAGCCGTGCCCGAAGATGGTCCAACTCTCACATGACGGAATCGGCGTGATGAGCAAGACGACAGTCAACGACGTCTCCACGGAGTCCGGTCCCGAGCGCGCCGCCGACGGCCCGCGCGTGGTGGGCAGCGGCCGGGCCTTCGCCCTGCTGCTGGTGATCACCGGCGCGGCCGGACTGCTGGCCGCCTGGGTCATCACGCTGGACAAGAACAAGATCCTTGAGGCGAAGATCGCCGGGAAGACGTTCACGCCCGGGTGCAGCGTCAACCCGATCGTGTCCTGCGGCAGCGTCATGGAGAGCAAGCAGGCGGCGGCCTTCGGCTTCCCGAACCCCTGGCTGGGCCTGGTCTGCTACGGCATCGTGATCTGCGTCGGCATGAGCCTGCTGGCCCGCGCCCGCTTCCCGCGCTGGTACTGGCTGACCTTCAACTTCGGCACGCTCTTCGGTGTCGCCTTCGTCACCTGGCTGCAGTTCCAGTCCCTGTACCGGATCAACGCGCTGTGCCTGTGGTGCTCGCTGGCCTGGGTCGCCACGATCACCATGTTCTGGTACGTGACCTCGTTCAACGTCCGCAACGGCTTCCTGCCCGCGCCGGGCTGGCTGAAGCGGTTCCTCGCCGAGTTCGCCTGGGTCGTCCCGCTCACCCACTGCGGAATCATCGCCATGCTGGTCCTGACCCGCTGGGGCAGCCAGCTCTGGGCCTGACCCGGAGCCGCCGCGTTGTCAGTGCCGTGTTCTAGGGTTTCAGCGTGGAACCCGACCTGTTCACCGCCGCGGCGGAAGAACGCCAGGAGAAGGACCCGGCAGCGAGCCCCCTGGCGGTGCGGATGCGCCCGCGTACCCTCGACGAGGTCGTGGGCCAGCAGCACCTGCTGAAGTCCGGCTCCCCGCTGCGCCGGCTGGTCGGCGAGGGCTCCGGCGGGCCCGCCGGACCCTCCTCCGTGATCCTGTGGGGCCCGCCCGGCACCGGCAAGACCACCCTCGCGTACGTGGTCTCCAAGGCGACCGACAAGCGGTTCGTGGAGCTGTCCGCGATCACCGCCGGCGTCAAGGAGGTCCGCGCGGTCATCGACGGCGCCCGCCGCGCCGCCGGCGGCTTCGGCAAGGAGACCGTCCTCTTCCTGGACGAGATCCACCGCTTCAGCAAGGCCCAGCAGGACTCCCTGCTGCCGGCGGTCGAGAACCGCTGGGTGACCCTGATCGCGGCGACGACGGAGAACCCGTACTTCTCGGTGATCTCCCCGCTGCTCTCCCGCTCCCTGCTGCTCACCCTCGAACCCCTCACCGACGACGACATCCGAGGCCTCCTCAAGCGGGCCCTGAGCGACGAGCGCGGCTTGAAGGACGCCGTCACCCTCCCCGAGGACACCGAGGAGCACCTGCTCCGCATCGCCGGCGGAGACGCCCGCCGGGCCCTGACCGCCCTGGAGGCCGCCGCCGGAGCGGCCCTGGACCAGGGTGAGAGCGTGATCGGTCTCGAAACGCTGGAGCAGACCGTCGACCGTGCCGCGGTGAAGTACGACCGCGACGGCGACCAGCACTACGACGTCGCCAGCGCCCTCATCAAGTCCATCCGGGGCTCCGACGTCGACGCGGCCCTGCACTACCTGGCCCGCATGATCGAGGCCGGTGAGGACCCGCGGTTCATCGCCCGGCGCCTGATGATCTCCGCCAGCGAGGACATCGGCCTGGCCGATCCCAACGCCCTGCCCATCGCGGTCGCCGCGGCCCAGGCCGTCGCGATGATCGGCTTCCCCGAGGCCGCCCTCACCCTCAGCCACGCCACCATCGCCCTCGCGCTCGCCCCCAAGTCCAACTCGGCCACCACCGCGATCGGCGCCGCCATGGAGGACGTACGCAAGGGCCTGGCCGGGCCGGTCCCGCCGCACCTGCGCGACGGGCACTACAAGGGCGCCGCCAAGCTCGGCCACGCCCAGGGATACGTCTACCCGCACGACCTGCCCGAGGGCATCGCCCAGCAGCAGTACGCCCCGGACGCCCTCAAGGACCGCGAGTACTACACCCCGGGCCGGCACGGTGCCGAGGCACGCTACGCGGACGCGGTGGAGTGGACCAGGAAGCACGTCGGTCGCAGGCGGTCCTGAGCGCCCTGTAGAATCCCCCGGAGTGCTGAGTCCCGTGCCGTCAGAGCGGGACAACCAGCCGGAGCGCCATCCTCCGCGGATGGACTCCAGGAGCGTCGCGCACCGTCGAACGGTGTCGCGGGCAGCCCACCATCACCCGGAGCTCCGGGAGCGGTCGGTGGGCCACTCGCGTGCTGCACGTATGTGCCCAGACCAGGGAAGCGGCTGCCCGGCAGGTCCCCTCGGGACCCGGCGGGTTTTCCCGGCTGCGGATGCGACCTCCCTAACCCTGACGAGCCGAACACTACGAAAGAGATTGAGACAGTGGCGAACCAGTCCCGCCCCAAGGTCAAGAAGTCGCGTGCCCTCGGCATCGCGCTGACCCCGAAGGCCGTCAAGTACTTCGAGGCCCGCCCCTACCCGCCGGGTGAGCACGGCCGTGGCCGCAAGCAGAACTCGGACTACAAGGTCCGTCTGCTGGAGAAGCAGCGTCTGCGCGCGCAGTACGACATCTCCGAGCGCCAGCTGGTCCGCGCCTACGAGCGCGCGTCCAAGGTCCAGGGCAAGACCGGTGAGGCCCTGATCGTGGAGCTCGAGCGCCGTCTCGACGCCCTGGTCCTGCGTTCGGGCATCGCCCGCACCATCTACCAGGCCCGTCAGATGGTCGTCCACGGCCACATCCAGGTCAACGGCCAGAAGGTCGACAAGCCGTCCTTCCGTGTCCGCCCGGACGACGTCGTGCAGGTCCGCGACCGCTCCAAGGAGAAGACGCTCTTCACGATCGCCCGTGAGGGTGGCTTCGCCCCCGAGGGTGAGACCCCGCGCTACCTCCAGGTGAACCTCAAGGCCCTGGCGTTCCGCCTGGACCGCGAGCCGAACCGCAAGGAGATCCCGGTGATCTGCGACGAGCAGCTCGTCGTCGAGTACTACGCCCGCTGACCCCGGTCACGGCGTAGGCCTCCGGCCCGCCGTCTCCCCGCCTGGCCCTGCCGGGCGGGCGAGGCGGCGGGTTTTGCGTTTCCCGGCGGTGGGCGGGTCGCGCCCCGCGGTGGAGCCGCCCGGCGGCCCGGCCCCGTGCCCCTCTCGGGACGTGTCACCGACCGTCGCGGTCTGCACTTTCGCGGTGCCGACCGTCGCGGTCTGCATTTTCGCGGTACGGCCCCGGGCCCGTCCCGGGACGCGTCACCGACCGCTGCGGCCTGCACTTCCGTGGTAGATCCCGCGCCCTTTCTTGCGACGCGTCACCGACCGTCGCGGTCTGCATTTTCGCGGTGCGGTCCCGGGCCCGTCTCGGGACGTGTCACCGACCGCTGCGGCCTGCACTTCCGTGGTAGGTCCCGCGCCCTTTCTTGCGACGCGTCACCGACCGTCGCGGTCTGCATTTTCGCGGTACGGCCCCGCGCCCGTCCCGGGACGCGTCACCGACCGCCGGGGCCGGCCCTTCCGTGGCCCTTCGGCCCGCTACGGCCGCGCCGCGTCGCGCGTCATCCGCGCCCGGGGCGACTCCCCGGCCGCCCTGTGGCAGCGTCTCGCGCGGAACCGGAGGCCGGATCACCGCCTTCTCCGCCCTCGCCGGGGCCGCCCCGTGGCGCCGGCCCGCGTGGAGCGGGCAGTGCGCCGAGCGGTCGTACCCCGCCCCGCTCCAGCGCCCGGGCCACGGCCGCCGCACGGTCCAGCCCGGCCCCCTCCCGCACGCACTCCTCGTACCGCACGTCCCCCAGCGCCTGCCGTGCCATCGCCTCGCAGCGCTCGTGCGGGGCGTTGTAGTACGCCGAGCCGAACAGCGGCAGCCCCACCGACGGCCAGATCCGGCCCGCGGCGCCCTGGAGCAGCGCCGCCTCGGCCGTCTCGCCCTCGGTCGCGGTCACCAGCGCCAGCAGCTCCAGGGACAGCACCGAGCCGAGCAGATCGTGGAAGGCGTGGGCGTTGCGCAGACAGTCCGCGAGCAGCTCCCGCGCCCTGTCCTGGGCGTCCTCCTGCCATGCCGCGTACGCCAGCACGTACAGCGCGTACGAGCGTGCCCAGCGCTCCCCGTGGTCCTCGCACACCCGGCGCACGTCCTCGCACAGCCGCACCGCGTCCGGCAGGTCCCCCTGGAAGGCCCGCGCCATCGCCAGTTCGACCTGGCCCATGAGCACGTTGCTGTTGAGTTCGCCGATCTCCTGATAGCGGTGCAGCGCCGACCGCAGCAGCGTTTCTGCACGGGCCATGTCATCGGTGACCAGGGCCAGACAACCGGTGCGGTGCTCCGCGTACGCCAGCGCCACCGGATCCGCGGCCCGCTCGGCCTGCTCCCGGCACTCCTGCAGCGCCTGCAGGGCCGGCACGGCGTCGCCCTGGAGGACCGCTACGTAGCCCAGCACCCACAGCGCCTTCAGCCGCGACTGCTCGTATCCCGACTCCAGCTCCACACAGCGCGCCAGCCAGCGGCGGCCCTCCGCGAGCCGCCCGCAGCCGACCCAGCAGAACCAGAGGGACCCGGCGAGGTACTGCCCGAGATGGGCCTCCTCCGGCTCCGTCAGACAGCACTCCAGGGCCGCCCGCAGGTTGGGCAGCTCCGCCTCGACCCGCGCGGCGACCTCGCCCTGCCGGGGCGAGAACCAGTCCAGCTCGCACCAGGTCGCCAGGCCCAGGTACCAGTCCCGGTGCCGCCGGCGCAGCCGCCCCGCGTCCCCGGTCCCCTCCAGCCAGTCGGCGCCGTAGGCCCGCACGGTGTCCAGCATCCGGTAGCGGGGGCCGGCCGGCGTCTCCTCGCGGGTGACGACCGACTGGGCCACTAACTCCGACAGCCCGTCAAGGACGTCCTCGGCGGCCAGCGCGTCCCCGCTGCACACGTACTCGGCAGCCTCCAGGTCGAAGGTCTGGGCGAACGCCGACAGCCGCGCCCACAGCAGCCGCTCGGCGGGCGTGCACAGCTCATGGCTCCAGCCGATCGCCGTGCGCAGCGTCTGGTGCCGGGCCGGGGGACCGCCCGGGACCGCGCGCACGGCACCGTCCCGGCCGCCCGCGGTCAGCAGCCGGAACCGGTCGTCCAGCCGCTGCAGCAGCTGTGCGGGGGACAGCGCCCGCAGCCGTCCGGCCGCCAGCTCCAGCGCCAGCGGAATCCCCTCCAGGCGCCGGCACAGCTCGCGTACCTCGGGGCCCCCGGACACCTCCAGCCCCTGCTCCCGGGCCCGGTCGGTGAACAGCTCCACCGCCTCGTCCTCGTCGAGCGGCGCCAGCGGGAACAACCGCTCGCCGGCCAGCCCCAGCGGCCGCCGGCCCACGGCCAGCACCCGCAGTCGCGGCAGCCTCCGCAGCAGCTCGGCCGTCAGCTCGGCACAGGCGTCCACCAGATGCTCGAACCCGTCCAGGACCAACAGGACCGGACGGCCGGAGAGATGCTGCAGCAAGGTCTCGCGGGGGGAGCGGACGGTGTGGTCGGTCAGCCCCAGCGCCTCCGCGACCGCGTACTCGACGAACTGCGGATCGCGCACCGGTGCCAGTTCCACCCGCCCGGAACCCGGCTCCCAGTCGGCGGCGGCCCGCGCGGCCAGCCGGGACTTGCCGACCCCGCCGATCCCCGTGACGGTCACCAGCCGGGCCCGGCCGAGGGCGCGGGTCAGCTCGGCGAGTTCGGCCGAGCGCCCGACGAACGTGGTCAGTTCCAGGGGCGGATCGCCGTCGGCGAAGGGATCTGGGCGCTGAGGACCTCGCATAGGACACGGAGCGTACTGAAGTGTGTTCATTGCGTACAATCGCTTCCGCGACTCCGTCTCCCCGCCCCGGTAATCCGGTACGGAGCCACGGCCCCGGCGCGATAGGCTCGGACACGACTTTTCGATGGTGAGGCACGTTTCAGGGAGCGGGTGCGCACAGTGTCCGGTGGAGAGGTGGCCGGGATCCTGGTGGCCGTCTTCTGGGCGATCCTGGTCTCCTTCCTCGCGGTGGCCCTCGCGAGGCTGGCCCAGACGCTCAAGGCGACGACCAAGCTCGTGGCGGACGTGACCGACCAGGCCGTCCCGCTGCTCGCCGACGCCTCCCAGGCGGTGCGTTCCGCGCAGACCCAGATCGACCGCGTCGACGCGATCGCCTCCGACGTCCAGGAGGTCACGTCGAACGCCTCCGCGCTGTCGACCACCGTCGCCTCCACCTTCGGCGGCCCGCTGGTCAAGGTCGCGGCCTTCGGCTACGGCGTCCGCCGGGCGCTGGGCGGCCGCAAGGAGGACGTGCCCGCGAAGGCGCCCCGGCGTACCGTGATCGTGGGCCGCACGGTCCCCGCCGCACGCCGCAAGCGGAAGTAAGGACTGAGACCGAGCGATGTTCCGCCGTACGTTCTGGTTCAGCACCGGTGTCGCCGCCGGTGTGTGGGCCACCACCAAGGTCAACCGCAAGCTGAGGCAGCTGACCCCGGAGAGCCTCGCCGCGACTGCGGCCAACAAGGCCCTGGAGACCGGTCAGCGGCTCAAGGACCGCGCGGTGGGCTTCGCGCTCGACGTCCGCGACAACATGGCCCAGCGGGAGGCCGAGCTGGAGGACGCTCTGGGGATCCACGAGAACCCCGAACTCCCCGCTCCCCGGCGGTACGCCGCCATCGAGGCCGACCGCGGCGACAGCAGCACACCGAAGCACATCGAAACGTTGTTTTCTTCGCAAGCGAAGCGTTCGTACAACCGGAATGAGGACCACTGATGGAGTCGGCCGAGATTCGCCGCCGCTGGCTGAGCTTCTACGAGGAGCGCGGGCACACCGTCGTCCCTTCGGCGTCGCTCATCGCGGACGACCCGACTCTGCTCCTCGTCCCCGCCGGCATGGTGCCCTTCAAGCCCTACTTCCTGGGTGAGGTCAAGCCGCCGTTCCAGCGCGCCACCAGCGTGCAGAAGTGCGTGCGCACGCCCGACATCGAAGAGGTCGGCAAGACCACGCGGCACGGCACGTTCTTCCAGATGTGCGGCAACTTCTCCTTCGGCGACTACTTCAAGGAAGGCGCCATCAAGTACGCCTGGGAGCTGCTCACCACGCCCCAGGACAAGGGTGGTTACGGCCTGGAGCCGGAGCGCCTGTGGATCACCGTCTACAAGGACGACGACGAGGCCGAGCGCATCTGGCACGAGGTCGTCGGTGTGCCGAAGGAGCGCATCCAGCGCCTCGGCATGAAGGACAACTACTGGTCCATGGGCGTCCCCGGCCCCTGCGGCCCCTGTTCCGAGATCAACTACGACCGCGGCCCCGAGTTCGGCGTCGAGGGCGGCCCCGCCGTCAACGACGAGCGGTACGTGGAGATCTGGAACCTCGTCTTCATGCAGTACGAGCGGGGCGAGGGCATCGGCAAGGACAACTTCGAGATCCTCGGCGAACTGCCCAGCAAGAACATCGACACGGGCCTCGGCCTGGAGCGTCTCGCGATGATTCTGCAGGGCGTGCAGAACATGTACGAGATCGACACCTCCATGGCCGTCATCAACAAGGCCACCGAGCTGACCGGCGTCCGCTACGGCGACGCCCACGACTCGGACGTGTCCCTCCGCGTGGTCACCGACCACATGCGCACGTCCGTGATGCTCATCGGCGACGGCGTCACCCCCGGCAACGAGGGCCGCGGCTACGTCCTGCGCCGCATCATGCGCCGCGCCATCCGCAACATGCGCCTGCTCGGCGCCACCGGTCCGGTCGTCAAGGACCTGATCGACACCGTGATCGGCATGATGGGCCAGCAGTACCCCGAGCTGATCACCGACCGCGAGCGCATCGAGAAGGTCGCCCTCGCCGAGGAGAACGCCTTCCTCAAGACGCTGAAGGCCGGCACCAACATCCTCGACACCGCCGTCACCGAGACCAAGCAGTCCGGCGGCACGGTCCTGTCCGGCGACAAGGCCTTCCTGCTCCACGACACCTGGGGCTTCCCGATCGACCTCACCCTGGAGATGGCCGCCGAGCAGGGCCTCTCCGTGGACGAGGACGGCTTCCGCCGCCTGATGAAGGAGCAGCGGGAGCGGGCCAAGGCCGACGCCCAGGCCAAGAAGACCGGTCACGCCGGCGCCGGTGCCTACCGTGAGATCGCCGACAAGGTCGGTGAGACGGACTTCATCGGCTACTCCGACACCGAGGGCGAGTCGACGATCGTCGGCATCCTCGTCGACGGCGCCTCCTCGCCGGCCGCCACCGAGGGCGACGAGGTCGAGATCGTCCTCGACCGCACCCCGTTCTACGCCGAGGGCGGCGGCCAGATCGGCGACACCGGCCGGATCAGGGTCGACACCGGTGCCGTCATCGAGATCCGCGACTGCCAGAAGCCGGTCCCGGGCGTCTACGTCCACAAGGGCGTCGTCCAGGTCGGTGAGGTGACCGTCGGTGCCAAGGCCCACGCCTCGATCGACTCCCGTCGCCGCCACGCCATCGCCCGCGCCCACTCGGCCACGCACCTGACCCACCAGGCCCTGCGCGACGCCCTCGGCCCGACGGCCGCCCAGGCCGGTTCCGAGAACCAGCCCGGTCGCTTCCGCTTCGACTTCGGTTCCCCGTCCGCCGTCCCGACGGCCGTGATGACCGACGTCGAACAGAAGATCAACGAGGTCCTCGCCCGCGACCTTGACGTGCACGCCGAGGTCATGGGCATCGACGAGGCCAAGAAGCAGGGGGCCATCGCCGAGTTCGGCGAGAAGTACGGCGAGCGGGTCCGCGTGGTGACCATCGGCGACTTCTCCAAGGAGCTGTGCGGCGGCACGCACGTGCACAACACCGCCCAGCTGGGCCTGGTGAAGCTGCTCGGCGAGTCCTCCATCGGCTCGGGTGTCCGCCGTATCGAGGCCCTCGTCGGCGTGGACGCCTACCACTTCCTCGCCCGCGAACACACGGTCGTGGCCCAGCTCCAGGAACTGATCAAGGGCCGCCCGGAGGAGCTGCCGGAGAAGGTCTCCGCCATGCTCGGCAAGCTGAAAGACGCCGAGAAGGAGATCGAGAAGTTCCGCGCCGAGAAGGTGCTGCAGGCCGCCGGAGGTCTCGCCGAGTCGGCCAAGGACGTGCGCGGTGTGGCCTTGGTCACCGGTCAGGTCCCGGACGGCACCACCCCGGACGACCTGCGCAAGCTGGTCCTCGACGTGCGCGGCCGCATCCAGGGCGGCCGGGCCGCCGTGGTCGCCCTGTTCACGGTCAACAACGGCAAGCCGCTCACGGTCATCGCCACCAACGAGGCGGCCCGCGAGCGCGGCCTCAAGGCCGGTGACCTGGTCCGCACCGCCGCCAAGACCCTCGGCGGCGGCGGTGGCGGCAAGCCGGACGTCGCCCAGGGCGGCGGCCAGAACGCGGCCGCCGTCGGCGAGGCCGTCGAGGCCGTCGAGCGGCTCGTCACCGAGACCGCCAAGTAACGGTCCAGTAAGGAAACGGTCGGAAATGCGCAGAGGGCGTCGGCTAGCGATCGACGTCGGGGACGCCCGGATCGGGGTCGCGTCGTGCGACCCCGACGGCATCCTCGCCACCCCGGTGGAAACCGTCCCCGGCCGGGACATCCCGGCAGCCCACCGCCGCTTGCGGCAACTGGTGGAGGAGTACGAACCGATCGAGGTCGTCGTCGGTCTCCCTCGCTCCCTCAAGGGGGGCGAGGGCCCGGCCGCCGTCAAGGTCCGCGCCTTCGCCCAGGAACTGGCCAAGGGCATCAAGCCGGTGCCGGTGCGCCTGGTGGACGAGCGGATGACGACCGTGACGGCCAGTCAGGGGCTCCGCGCCTCGGGTGTGAAGTCGAAGAAGGGCCGCTCGGTCATCGACCAGGCCGCCGCCGTCATCATCCTGCAGCAGGCCCTGGAATCCGAACGGGTGTCAGGTAAAGCACCCGGCGAGGGCGTCGAAGTGGTCATCTGATCGCGATACGGTAACGTTCCGCGCGATGCGCCGGTGTTCGAACAGCCGGCGCACAACAAGAGGCGGAACGGAAGCGGGGCCCACCGGTCGCGTGACCGGTCGGCCTCGCGGCTCTAGGGGATCGATGACTGAGTATGGCCGGGGCCCAGGCTCCGAACCGTGGCATCCGCAGGACCCGTTGTACGGGGACGGCGGATGGGAAGGGCAGCAGACCCACGCGGGTCAGCAGTCTGTCTACGGCGGCCAGCCGCAGCACCATCCGCAGGAGCAGCACTACGGCGACTGGCGTCAGGGACAGGAGTCCGGGTACGGCAACGAGCAGTACCAGTTCTACGGCGAACAGGGGCATCAGCAGTTCACGGGCCAGCAGTCCTACCCGCAGCAGAGCAGCTGGGACGCGACCGGCACCCACGGCCAGGTACCGTACGCCGCCGACCCCGGCGACCCGTACGGCCAACAGCCCGTCGCCTACGGCGGTGAGCAGCCCGACTTCTACGGCACCGAGGACGCCTACCCGCCGCCGCAGCCGCCCGGCCGCAGGCAGCCCGACCCGGAACCCGGCGCGGAACCGGAGGCCGCGCCCGCCGAGGAGGAGCACCCCTTCTTCGCCGGTGGCGGTGATGACGACGACGGCGAGGAGCACGAGCTCCAGAGCCGCCGCGAACGGCGCGGCAAAGGGAAGAAACCTGTCAAAAAAGGCCAGAAGCGGCGCACCGGCTGCGCCTGCCTGGTGGTCTGCCTGGTCTTCGGTGGGGGACTCGGCGGGGTCGGTTACTTCGGCTACAAGTTCTACCAAAATCGTTTCGCCCCGGCTCCGGACTACGCGGGCAACGGCACCGGCGAGACGGTGACCGTCGAGATCCCGAAGGGCGTCGGCGGCTATGAGATGGGCCGACGGCTGGAGGAAGCCGGTGTCGTCAAGTCGGTCAACGCGTTCGTGCACGCCCTGTCGCAGAATCCCGAGGGCGACAGCATCCAGGCCGGCGCCTATGTCCTGCACAAGGAGATGTCCGCCACCAGCTGCGTGAAACTGATGCTGGACCCACGGAGCCAGAACAATGTCGTGGTGACTCCCGGCGAGCGCAACGCGAACGTCTACGAGGCGATCGACAAGAAACTCGAACTCGCCGACGGCACCACCAAGAAGGTGGCCCAGCAGCAGTACAAGAACCTCGGTGTGCCGGCCTGGGCGCAGAACACCAGCGACATCAAGGACCCCCTGGAGGGCTTCCTCCTGCCGGCCACCTATCCGGCCGCCAAGGGCATGAAGCCAGAGGCCATCCTGAAACAGATGGTCACCCAGGCGAGGTCCAAGTACGACGCCTACGGCCTCACCGCGAAGGCCCGTGCGCTGGGCCTGGCCAACGCGTTCCAGCTCGTCACGGTCGCGAGCCTGGTGCAGGCGGAGGGCAAGACGCACGACGACTTCCGCAAGATGGCCGAAGTGGTCTACAACCGCCTCAAGCCCACGAACACCGAGACCAATCGGCTGCTGCAGTTCGACTCGACGTACAACTACCTCAAGGGCGCGAGCAACATCCATATCTCCGAAAAGGAGATCAACAGCAACCAGAACCCGTACAACACGTACACCCACAAGGGACTCCCGCCCGGTCCTATCGGAAACCCCGGCGAGGACGCGCTGAAGGCGGCCCTGAATCCGACGCACGACGGCTGGATCTATTTCGTGGCGACCGACGGGACGACCAATACCGAATTCGCCCGGACCTATGCCGAATTCCAGCAACTCAAGGAAAAGTTCAATGCCAGCTCGGGCAACTGACGCCCGCCGGGCCGCCGTGCTCGGTAAGCCCATCGCCCACTCCCTGTCCCCGGTGCTGCACCGGGCCGCGTACGCCGAGCTGGGGCTCACGGACTGGTCGTACGACCGCTTCGAGTTGGACGAGGCCGGCCTGCCCGGCTTCTTCGAGGAGCTCGGGCCCCAGTGGGCGGGGCTGTCGCTGACCATGCCGCTGAAGCGCGCGGTCATCCCGCTGCTGGACGAGATCAGCGAGACGGCCGCCTCCGTCGACGCCGTCAACACGGTCGTCTTCACCGAGGACGGCCGCAGGCTCGGCGACAACACCGACATCCCGGGCATGGTGGCCGCCCTGCGCGAGCACGGCGTCGAGCAGGTCGACTCCGCCGCGATTCTCGGCGCCGGCGCCACCGCCTCCTCCGCGCTCGCCGCCCTGGCCCGGATCTGCACCGGCGAGGTCGTCGCCTACGTCCGCAGCGAGGCCCGCGCCGCCGAGATGCGCCGGTGGGGCGAACGGCTCGACGTCGAGGTGCGTACGGCGGACTGGGCGGACGCCGCGCAGGCGCTGCGCGCCCCGCTGGTCGTCGCCACCACGCCCGCCGGCACCACCGACGCCCTCGCCACCGCCGTACCCGAGCGCCCCACCACCCTCTTCGACGTGCTCTACGACCCCTGGCCCACCGAGCTGGCGGCCCGCTGGTCCATGTTCGGCGGCGCCGTCGTCAGCGGCCTCGACCTGCTGGTCCACCAGGCTGTCCTCCAGGTCGAGCGGATGACCGGCCGCTCCCCGGCGCCCCTGGAGGCCATGCGCCACGCCGGTGAGAAGGCGCTCGCCGCCCACTGAGCGCCCACCGGCACGTCCGCTTGCTGGACCGGCGGCCGGACAACGGCCAGGTCGTGGGAGGATCGGAGGTGGCGGACCGGGGTCGCGCACCCGGTCGCGCCGTCGCCGTACGCGAGCACGCGCGTACCCAGGGCAGTACCGGGCGCGAACACTGAGGAGCACCGTTGAGCAGGCTGCGTTGGCTGACCGCGGGGGAGTCCCACGGTCCGGCACTTGTCGCGACGCTGGAGGGCCTTCCCGCCGGCGTGCCGATCACCACGGAGATGGTGGCGGACCACCTGGCGCGGCGGCGGCTCGGCTATGGCCGCGGTGCGCGGATGAAGTTCGAGCGGGACGAGGTGACCTTCCTGGGCGGCGTCCGGCACGGCCTGACCCTGGGCTCCCCGGTCGCGATCATGGTGGGCAACACCGAGTGGCCCAAGTGGGAGCAGGTCATGGCGGCCGACCCGGTCGACCGCGAGATCCTGGACGGCCTGGCCCGCAACGCCCCGCTGACCCGGCCGCGCCCCGGCCACGCCGACCTGGCCGGCATGCAGAAGTACGGCTTCGACGAGGCCCGCCCGATCCTGGAGCGCGCCTCCGCCCGCGAGACCGCCGCCCGGGTGGCGCTCGGCGCGGTGGCCCGGTCGTACCTGAAGGAGACGGCCGGCATCGAGATCGTCTCGCACGTCGTCGAGCTGTGCTCCGTGAAGGCGCCGCAGGGCGTGTACCCCACCCCGGCCGACGTCGAGAAGCTGGACGCCGACCCGTTGCGCTGCCTGGACGCGGACGCCTCGAAGGCGATGGTCGCGGAGATCGACCAGGCCCACAAGGACGGCGACACCCTCGGCGGTGTGGTCGAGGTGCTGGCGTACGGCGTCCCGGTCGGGCTCGGTTCGCACGTCCACTGGGACCGCAAGCTGGACGCCCGTCTCGCCGGCGCCCTGATGGGCATCCAGGCGATCAAGGGCGTCGAGATCGGTGACGGCTTCGAGCTGGCCCGGGTGCCCGGCTCCAAGGCCCACGACGAGATCGTCAACACGCCCGAGGGCATCCGGCGTGTCTCCGGCCGCGCCGGTGGCACCGAGGGCGGTCTGAGCACCGGAGAGCTGCTGCGGGTGCGGGCCGCGATGAAGCCGATCGCGACCGTGCCGCGCGCCCTGCAGACGGTGGACGTCACGACCGGCGAGGCGACCCAGGCCCACCACCAGCGCTCCGACGTCTCCGCGGTGCCCGCCGCCGGTATCGTCGCCGAGGCCATGGTCGCGCTCGTGCTCGCGGACGCGGTCGCCGAGAAGTTCGGCGGCGACTCCGTCCCCGAGACCCGCCGCAACGTGCGGTCCTACCTCGACAACCTGCAGATCCGGTGAGCGCCGTGCCTGCGGTCGTACTCGTCGGACCGATGGGTGTCGGCAAGTCCACCGTCGGCCGGCTGCTGGCCGAGCGCCTCGGCCTCGGTTACCGGGACACCGACGAGGACATCGTGGCCGCCGAGGGCCGCACCATCGCCGAGATCTTCGTGGACGAGGGCGAGCCCGCGTTCCGGGCGATCGAGAAGCGGGCGGTGCACGCCGCGCTCGCCGGGCACGAGGGCGTCCTCGCGCTCGGCGGCGGCGCCGTCCTGGACGCCGACACCCGCGCGCTGCTCGCCGGGCACCGCGTGGTCTACCTCTCGATGGACGTGGAGGAGGCCGTCAGGCGCACGGGCCTGAACGTGGCCCGGCCGCTGCTCGCGGTCAACCCGCGCAAGCAGTGGCGGGAGCTGATGGAGGCCCGGCGGCACCTGTACGAGGAGGTCGCCACCGTCGTCGTACCGACGGACGGCCGCACACCCGAAGAGGTCACCCAAGCGGCGCTCGACGCACTGGAGTTGAAGGAAGCATGAGCGAGTCAGTCACCCGGATCCAGGTCGCCGGCACCGCGGGCACGGACCCCTACGAGGTGCTGGTCGGCCGTCAGCTCCTCGGGGAACTGGGCGGGTTGGTCGGACCGAAGGCCAAGCGGGTCGCGGTGATCCACCCGGAGGCGCTGGCCGAGACCGGTGACGCGCTCCGCGCGGACCTGGCCGGTCAGGGCTACGAGGCGATCGCCATCCAGGTGCCGAACGCGGAGGAGGCCAAGACCGCCGAGGTCGCCGCGTACTGCTGGAAGGCGCTGGGCCAGTCGAACTTCACCCGCACCGACGTGATCGTGGGCGTGGGCGGCGGCGCGACGACGGACCTGGCCGGGTTCGTGGCGGCGACCTGGCTGCGTGGTGTCCGCTGGATCGCCATCCCGACGACCGTCCTCGCCATGGTGGACGCGGCGGTCGGCGGCAAGACCGGCATCAACACCGCCGAGGGCAAGAACCTGGTCGGTGCCTTCCACCCGCCGGCCGGTGTGCTGTGCGACCTGGCCGCGCTGGACTCCCTGCCGGTCAACGACTACGTCTCCGGGCTCGCGGAGGTCATCAAGGCCGGTTTCATCGCCGACCCGGTGATCCTGGACCTGATCGAGTCCGACCCGGAGGCCGCCCGGACCCCGGCCGGCCCGCACACGGCCGAGCTGATCGAGCGTTCGATCAGGGTGAAGGCCGAGGTCGTGTCGAGCGACTTGAAGGAATCGGGTCTGCGGGAGATCCTCAACTACGGCCACACGCTGGGCCACGCCATCGAGAAGAACGAGCGCTACCAGTGGCGGCACGGCGCCGCGGTCGCGGTCGGCATGCACTTCGCCGCCGAACTGGGCCGCCTGGCTGGCCGGTTGGACGACGCGACGGCGGACCGGCACCGTGCGGTCCTCGAAGCGGTGGGCCTGCCGCTGCACTACCGCTACGACCAGTGGCCCAGGCTGCTGGAGACGATGAAGGTCGACAAGAAGTCCCGCGGTGACCTGCTGCGCTTCATCGTCCTGGACGGCCTGGCCAAGCCGACCGTCCTGGAGGGCCCGGACCCGGCCGTCCTGCTCGCGGCCTACGGAGAAGTCGGCCAGTAGGCCGCCGGCGGGGGAGCGGCCCGGTACCTCCCCCGCTGTTCCTTCCGTCCGATTCCCCTGGCGGAGCGGGCACTTCGGGCCGCCCCCGGCCGTTCACCAAACGACGGCGCGGGACGGTACCGTTCGGTAGGGAGCGGGGTGCAAGCCCGCTGCCAGCGCCAACAGCCTGTACGAGACGGAGTGGCAACGGATGCAGCACGCAGTGGGATCTCCGCTGCCGCCGCCCCACCAGCCGGGGCACGGGCCGCACGCCGGCTGGTCGCCGGCCGCACACCAGCCGGGCCCCCACCCGGCGGCCTCCCAGGGATCCGGCCCCGTGCCCCCGCCGCCGGGCTTCCCGGCCCCGGCCGGCGCGGTCCCGCCGACGCCCCCGCAGCCTCCCGCCCCCCAGCCGCCGGCCGCACACCCCCCGGCCCCGCAGCCCGCGGCACCGCCGGTCCCCGACACCACCGGTCATGTCCCGTTGCCGCCCGGCGGTCCCGTCGGCGTGCCCACGGCGCCCCCGGCCCCCGCCGCGGTCCCCGACCCCACGGGCACCACGATGGCCGTCCTGCTGATCGGTCCGGCCGGCGCGGGCAAGACCAGCGTCGCCAAGTACTGGGCCGACCACCGCCGCGTGCCGACCGCTCACATCAGCCTGGACGACGTGCGCGAATGGGTCCGCTCGGGCTTCGCCGACCCCCAGTCCGGCTGGAACGACAACTCCGAGGCGCAGTACCGCCTGGCCCGCCGCACCTGCGGTTTCGCCGCCCGTAACTTCCTCGCCAACGGCATCTCCTGCATCCTCGACGACGCCGTCTTCCCGGACCGCCCGGTCGTCGGCCTCGGCGGCTGGAAGCGGCACGTCGGTCCCGGGCTGCTCCCGGTCGTCCTCCTGCCGGGCCTGGACATCGTCCTGGAGCGCAACGCCGAGCGCACGGGCAACCGCCGCCTCACCGACGAGGAGGTCGCCCGCATCCACGGCCGCATGGCCGGCTGGTACGGCTCGGGCCTCCCGATCATCGACAACTCCCAGCTCGACATCCCGGGCACGGCGAGGGTCCTGGACGAGGTGCTGGCGAGGGCCATAGCAAGCCCACCGAGCTGGTGATCAGAGGGCGAGCGGTCCCCTGAGAGGGGGCGCGGGGCCGCATCGGTGTGCGGCTCCGCCGCGTGGGCGCGACAAGCCACGACGGACCCGCACCCGGCGCACGTCCGTACCACTCCCCACCTGCCCCGCAGCCTCACTCGGCCCCCACAAATCGGCACAACCGGCGCAAACCTCCTACGCTCATCTCATGTCAGAGGTGTACGCGACCCGCCGATCCCGGCTGAGAGACCATGTGACCGCGGCCGGCACCGCGGCAGCGCTCGTCACCCGCCCGGCCAACGTGCGCTACCTCGCCGCCGCAGCCCCGCAGGGCTCCGCCCTGCTGCTCGGCAGACGCGAGGACCTCCTCGTGTGCGCCGGCCCCCCGGACGACCGCCCCTACGACGGACGGCCGGACGAGAACCTGCGCCTGCACGTCCTGCCCACCGGCGGCGACGCCGCCGTGGCGGCGGCCGACCTCGCCGCGGCCCAGAGCGCCGATTCGCTGGCGGTGGAGGAACACCACCTCACCGTGGCCCGGCACAGAGCCCTGGCCTCGGCGGCGCCGGATCTCCGCCTCAGCGACCTCGGCGGAGCCGTCGAGCAGCTCAGGGTGGTCAAGGACGAGGAGGAGATCTCCTGCCTGCGCATCGGCGCCGAGATCGCCGACCAGGCCCTCGGTGAGCTGCTGGAGTCCATCCTCGTCGGCCGCACCGAACGGCACCTCGCGCTGGAGCTGGAGCGCCGCCTGGTCGACCACGGCGCCGACGGCCCCGCCTTCCCCACCTCGGTCGCCACCGGGCCGAACTCCGGCCGCCGCGGCCACCGGCCCACCGACCGGCGCGTGGAGGAGGGCGACTTCCTCACCGTGTGCCTGGGCGCGACCTACCGCGGCTACCGCTGCGAGATCGGCCGTACCTTCGTGATCGGCACCTCGCCCGCCGACTGGCAGATCGAGCTGTACGACGTCGTCTTCGCCGCTCAGCGCGCCGGACGCGAGTCCCTGGCACCAGGCGCCGGTTACCGTGACGTGGATCGTGCGGCACGCCAGGTCCTGGACTCGGCCGGCTATGCGGAGGCCCTGCCACCGCTGACCGGACACGGCGTCGGACTCGAAATCGACGAGGACCCGCAGTTGGCGCCCGCGGCCATGGGTAAACTGGACGCTTGCGTGCCGGTCACCGTCGAACCGGGGGTCCACCTCCCGGGCCGGGGCGGTGTCCGGATCGATGACACGCTCGTCGTACGCCCCGAGGCGGACGGCGGACCCGAGCTACTCACCATCACGACCAAGGAGCTGCTCGCGCTGTAGCGCGTGACCCCGGGGTCGTACGTCAGTCCAGGAGATTCCGCAACCGTGGCTTCCACGAACGACCTCAAGAACGGCATGGTGCTCAAGCTCGAAGGCGGCCAGCTCTGGTCCGTCGTCGAGTTCCAGCACGTCAAGCCCGGCAAGGGCCCGGCCTTCGTGCGCACCAAGCTGAAGAACGTGCTGTCCGGCAAGGTGGTCGACAAGACCTTCAACGCCGGCGTCAAGGTCGAGACGGCCACCGTCGACAAGCGCGACATGCAGTACTCGTACAAGGACGGCGAGTACTTCGTCTTCATGGACATGGAGACGTACGACCAGCTGCACATCGACCCGAAGGCTGTCGGTGACGCCGCCAACTTCCTGATCGAGGGCTTCACCGCCGTCGTGGCCCAGCACGAGGGCGAGGTGCTCTTCGTCGAGCTGCCCGCCGCCGTCGAGCTGGTCATCTCCGAGACGGAGCCGGGCGTCCAGGGCGACCGCTCCACCGGTGGCACCAAGCCCGCCACCCTGGAGACCGGCCACCAGATCCAGGTCCCGCTCTTCATCACCACCGGTGAGAAGATCAAGGTCGACACCCGTACGAGCGACTACCTCGGCCGGGTGAACAGCTAACCGTGGCTGCCCGCAACACGGCCCGCAAGCGCGCCTTCCAGATCCTCTTCGAGGGCGACCAGCGCGGCGCCGACGTACTGACGGTCCTCGCCGACTGGATCCGGCTCTCCCGGTCCGACACCCGGCAGCCGCCGGTCAGCGAGTACACGATGCAGCTGGTCGAGGGCTACGCGCAATACGCGAAGCGGATCGACGAGCTGATCGCCCAGTACGCGGTCGGCTGGACGCTCGACCGCATGCCGGTCGTGGACCGCAACATCCTGCGGCTGGGCGCGTACGAGCTGATCTGGGTCGACGAGACCCCGGACGCCGTCGTCCTGGACGAGATGGTGCAGCTGGCCAAGGAGTTCTCCACGGACGAGTCGCCCTCGTTCGTGAACGGTCTGCTGGGCCGGCTGAAGGAGCTCAAGCCTTCGCTCCGCCGGGATTAGCAGGGAACAGCCGCAAGAGGGGCGCCGGGCAACTGCGACACGGCGGCCGCGGGTCATCCGCGGCCGGACGCGCAGTTCCCCGCGCCCCTTTGGCATGTCACGCCGCCCGGCGTCGGGACGGCGCCAAAACGGTCGCGAAAACGCCGCCGGGGTGGCCGGACCATGATGGTCCGGCCACCCCGGCGGCACGTTTCTGCTCAGGCGCTGCAGGCGGTCACGCGTCTTCGTGCGTGGCCACCGCGCGGCGCGCGTCGGCGTCCAGGACGCCCCAGCTGATCAGCTGCTCGGTCAGGACCGAGGGCGACTGGTCGTAGATGACGGCGAGGGTGCGCAGGTCGTCCTGGCGGATCGAGAGCACCTTGCCGTTGTAGTCACCGCGCTGGGACTGGATCGTCGCCGCGTAGCGCTGCAGCGGGCCTGCCTTCTCGGCCGGGACGGTGGCCAGCCGCTCCAGGTCGAGGACCAGCTTCGGCGGCGGCTCGGCCGCGCCGCCCGGCGTGGTGCCCGGCAGGAGCTCCTGCACGGGAACGCCATAGAAATCGGCCAGCTCGGCGAGCCGCTGGACGGTCACCGCACGGTCGCCACGCTCGTAGGAACCGACCACCACGGCCTTCCAGCGCCCCTGGGACTTCTCCTCGACACCGTGGAGGGAAAGGCCCTGCTGGGTGCGGATGGCCCGGAGTTTGGCCCCGAGCTGTTTGGCGTATTCGCTGGACATATAGCTCCCCGGACACTGTGTCGACGCGGCCGGAGGGTGTTCCCGCCGCGCGGCTGGTAACTCACTGTGAGGTTACGCAGCGTGACTCTTGCGCGTCAAGCCGAATGGTCCACCCCGACTCTTCCGTGGTAGTGGCAGCCCATTAGGCCAAGGGGGTGATCCGAGCCGTCTCCATGACCTGATACGGTGGATGGCGCAAATCCGACGTCCTTTAAGATCCGTCCCGTGAGGCGGAGAAGGGGGTCCGTTTCGTATGGACAAGCACGACTCTTCTGCTCACGCGCAAGCGTCCGACGCGAGGCCCGTCCTCGAAGGCCCGGACATCGCGCGGGTGTTGACCCGTATCGCCCACGAGATCGTCGAGCGCGCCAAGGGCGCCGACGACGTGGTCCTCCTCGGCATTCCCACCCGGGGCGTCTTCCTCGCCCAGCGGCTCGCCGTCAAGCTGGAGCAGATCACCGACCGCAAGGTGCCGGTCGGCTCGCTGGACATCACGATGTACCGCGACGACCTGCGCATGCATCCGCCGCGAGCGCTGGCCCGCACCGAGATCCCCGGTGACGGAATCGACGGCAAGCTGGTCGTCCTCGTCGACGACGTGCTCTTCTCCGGCCGCACCATCCGCGCCGCCCTCGACGCCCTGAACGACATCGGGCGCCCCCGCGCGGTCCAGCTCGCGGTCCTGGTCGACCGCGGCCACCGCGAACTGCCGATCCGCGCCGACTACGTCGGCAAGAACCTCCCCACGTCGCTGCGGGAGACGGTCAAGGTCCAGCTCGCCGAGGAGGACGGTCGCGACACCGTGCTGCTCGGTGTGAAGGCCGGCCAGTAGCAACTCGGGCGCCGGGCTGCTCGCACATGCCCGCACATGCGCCGATTTGCCCCAAATCTCCTGAATGAACTGCTAACGGAGCCTGACAGATGCAGCGTCATCTCATCTCGGCCGCCGACCTCACCCGCGACGACGCCGTCCTGATCCTCGACACCGCCGAGGAGATGGCCCGGGTCGCCGACCGGCCGATCAAGAAGCTGCCGACCCTGCGCGGCCGCACGATCGTCAACCTCTTCTTCGAGGACTCCACCCGCACGCGGATCTCCTTCGAGGCCGCCGAGAAGCGCCTGTCCGCCGACGTCATCAACTTCTCCGCCAAGGGCTCCAGCGTCTCCAAGGGCGAGTCCCTGAAGGACACCGCGCAGACCCTGGAGGCCATGGGCGTCGACGCCGTCGTCATCCGGCACGGCGCCTCCGGAGCCCCCTACCGCCTCGCCAACTCCGGCTGGATCGACGCGGCCGTCATCAACGCCGGCGACGGGACCCACCAGCACCCCACCCAGGCCCTGCTGGACGCCTTCACCATGCGCCGCCGCCTGATCGGCCGGGACGCCGGGCTCGGCCAGGACCTGGCCGGCAGGCGGATCACCATCGTCGGCGACGTCCTGCACAGCCGGGTCGCCCGCTCGAACGTGGACCTGCTGCACACCCTGGGCGCCGAGGTCACCCTGGTCGCCCCGCCCACCCTGGTGCCGGTCGGCGTCGAGACGTGGCCGTGCGAGGTGGCGTACGACCTCGACGGCACCCTGCCCAAGTGCGACGCGGTGATGATGCTCCGCGTCCAGCGCGAGCGGATGAACGCCGCCTTCTTCCCGACCGAGCGCGAGTACTCCCGCCGCTACGGCCTCGACGGCGACCGCATGGCCAGGCTGCCCGAGCACGCCATCGTGATGCACCCCGGCCCGATGGTCCGCGGCATGGAGATCACCGCCGAGGTCGCCGACTCCGACCGCTGCACCGCCGTGGAGCAGGTCGCCAACGGCGTCTCCATCCGGATGGCCGTCCTGTACCTGCTGCTCGGCGGCAACGAGCCCGCCGTCACCCACACCCGCCCCACCGGCTCCGAGGAGAAGTAAGACCCATGAGCAAGATCCTGATCCGTGGTGCGAAGGTGCTCGGCGGCGAGGCGCAGGACGTGCTGATCGACGGCGAGACCATCGCCGAGGTGGGAACCGGTCTGTCCGCCGAGGGTGCCGAGGTCGTCGAGGCCGCCGGCAAGGTGCTGCTGCCGGGCCTGGTCGACCTGCACACCCATCTGCGCGAGCCCGGCCGAGAGGACTCCGAGACGGTCCTCACCGGCACCCGCGCGGCGGCCACCGGCGGCTACACGGCCGTCTTCGCCATGGCCAACACCTTCCCGGTCGCCGACACCGCCGGTGTCGTCGAGCAGGTCTACCGGCTCGGCCAGGAGCACGGCTACTGCGACGTGCAGCCCATCGGCGCCGTCACCGTCGGCCTGGAGGGCAGGAAGCTCGCCGAGCTGGGCGCCATGCACGAGTCGGCCGCCGGGGTCACCGTCTTCTCCGACGACGGCAAGTGCGTGGACGACGCGGTGATCATGCGCCGCGCGCTGGAGTACGTGAAGGCGTTCGGCGGTGTCGTCGCCCAGCATGCCCAGGAGCCGCGCCTCACCGAGGGCGCCCAGATGAACGAGGGTGTCGTCTCTGCCGAGCTGGGCCTGGGCGGCTGGCCGGCCGTCGCCGAGGAGTCGATCATCGCCCGGGACGTGCTGCTCGCCGAGCACGTCGGCTCCCGCGTCCACATCTGCCATCTGTCGACCGCCGGCAGCGTCGAGATCGTCCGCTGGGCCAAGTCCCGCGGGATCGACGTCACCGCCGAGGTCACCCCGCACCACCTCCTCCTCACCGACGAGCTGGTGCGGACGTACAACCCCGTCTACAAGGTCAACCCGCCGCTGCGCACCGAGCGCGATGTGCACGCCCTGCGCGCGGCCCTGGCCGACGGCACGATCGACATCGTCGCCACCGACCACGCCCCGCACCCGCACGAGGACAAGGACTGCGAGTGGGCCGCGGCCGCCATGGGCATGGTGGGCCTGGAGACCGCGTTGTCAGTGGTCCAGGAGACCATGGTCGACACGGGCCTGCTGGACTGGGCCGGCGTAGCCGACCGCATGTCCTCCAAGCCCGCGCAGATCGGACAGGCCACCGGGCACGGCCGTCCCGTCTCGGCTGGTGAGCCCGCCAACCTCACCCTCGTCGACACGGAATACCGTGGCCAGGTGGACCCCGCGGGCTTCGCCTCGCGCAGCCGCAACACCCCGTACGAGGGTCGCGAGCTGCCGGGCCGTGTGACGCACACGTGGCTGCGGGGCAAGGCCACGCTCGTCGACGGGAAGCTCACGTGACACCTGTAATCCTGCTGGCCGAGGCCAAGAGGTCGGCCGAGGTCACCGACTGGCCGGCCCGCATCGGCTGGCTCGTCGGACTCCTGCTCTTCATCGCGCTCGTCTACTGGCTGATGCGCGAGGGCTGGAAGTGGCGTGGCACGCTCCAGAGCGACCTGCCCGCACCGCCCAGCGCGCCGGAGGAGACCGGCCCGGCGAAACTGAGCATGAGCGGCCGCTACCACGGTTCCACCACCGCGGGGCAGTGGCTGGACCGCATCGTGGCCCACGGCCTGGGCACCCGCAGCCGGGCCGAGCTCACGCTGACGGACGCGGGTCTGGAGGTCGAACGCCCCGGAGCGACCGACTTCTTCGTCCCCACCGCCGCACTGCGCGGGGCCCGGCTGGACAAGGGCATCGCCGGCAAGGTCCTCACCGAGGGCGGCCTGCTGGTGGTGACCTGGGCGCTCGGCGACAAGCTGATCGACTCCGGCTTCCGCTCCGAGCACGCGGCCGAGCACACAGAGTGGGTCGACACCCTGAACCAGATGATCAACGACACGGAAGGCGCGCGATGACGACCTCCACCAGGGGAGCTGCCAGGGTTCCCGCCGTACTCGTCCTGGAGGACGGCCGCCTCTTCCGCGGCCGTGCCTACGGGGCCGTGGGGGAGACCTTCGGCGAGGCCGTGTTCTCCACCGGGATGACGGGCTACCAGGAGACCCTGACGGATCCGTCGTACGACCGGCAGATCGTGGTCGCGACGGCCCCGCAGATCGGTAACACGGGCTGGAACGACGAGGACGACGAG